>CAMBPQ010000022.1 GCA_945869735.1 Planctomicrobium piriforme | reverse complement strand
GGGCGAAGCGGACGACATCGGTGACGATACCCTCGGCGCTGTAGCAGAGGAACTGTTCCTCGACCTGGACATACGAGAGGCTGGTGATGGCCAATCCGCTCCGCGGTGAAGTGTGGCTCGTTGACCTGGGTATGGTTGCGAATATCCGGCCCGTTTTCTGTAGTTATGTCTTTGAGGCGCAAAACTCCGTCTCGATCCCGCACGCCAAGTTTGTTCATCGTCTTGGGCGATGACCGAGCCTCCGCGGATGTCTCCTGCCCGCGGCCTGCTACTCACGTGCCCCGCTCGATGAGCACGACGCACTCGGCGGCGACCGCTAGTTCCTCGCCGATTGGGCCAACGCCCTCGCCCGTCTTTGCCTTAAGCCAGACCGTCTCCTCCTCGATGCGGAGGATCTCGGCGATCCGTCGCCGAATGGCGGCGCGGTGCGGCAGGATCTTGGGCCGCTGGGCGAAGACCACGCAGTCGAGGTTTACGATCCGCAAGCCGGCCACGGTCACCTTCGCCCAGGCCCGATGCAGCATGTCGGCCGAATCACGTCCCTTGTTGGCGGGGTCGGTGTCGGGAAACATCTCACCGATATCGCCCATCGCCGCGGCTCCGAGCAGCGCGTCGGTGATGGCGTGGAGGAGGACGTCGGCGTCGCTGTGGCCGATCGCCGAACGGTCATGGGGGATGCGCACGCCGCCGATCACGAGCCCGTCTCCGGGACCGAGGCGATGCGTGTCGTGACCGAGGCCAATGCGGAACATGTTCAGCGAGCTCCCGAGGGAACGAGATGATTTTCCCTTATACTCTTCTCATGCACAACTCCGATCCCAGCGTGGCTGCAGCGGTTTCTGATCCGGTGATCTGCGTGGAAGGGCTCGCTAAGGAGTATCGCGTCTTCGACAAGCCGGAGGGGCTGGCGGCGAGCGTCCGTGCGCTGTTTCACCGCACGAGCCGGGTCGTGGAGGCCGTGAAGGGGGTCAACCTGACCGTCGGCCGCGGTGAGTTCGTGGCTCTCCTCGGGCCCAATGGGGCGGGCAAGACGACGCTCCTCAAGCTACTCTCGGGCATCGTCACGCCCTCGCGGGGCACAGCTCGAGTGCTCGGTCACGTGCCCTGGGAGCGGGCCGACGACTTCCGCCGTCGGTTCGCACTCGTCATGGGGCAGCGGAACCAGCTCTGGTGGGATCTGCCGGCTGCCGAGAGCTTTCGCCTCCATCAAGAAATCTATCGACTCGAACCCGCCCGCTTCGAGCGAACTCGTGACGAACTCGTCGACATGCTCGGTGTGCGGAGGCTGATCCTTCAGCCGGTTCGCGAACTGTCGCTCGGCGAGCGGATGAAGCTCGAACTCGTGGCCGCGTTGCTCCACGAGCCGGAAGTGCTCTTTCTCGACGAGCCAACGATCGGACTCGACGTGGTGGCCCAGCACACGATTCACGACTTCCTCCGCGGCGTCCAGTCGCGGCGGCAGATGACCGTGGTGCTGACGACGCACTACATGAAGGACGTGGCCGCCCTCTGCGAGCGGGTCGTGGTCATCACCCGGGGCGACATCCTCTACGACGGCTCACTCGCCGAGATCGTCGACCGCTTTACGACTCACAAGATCGTCACGCTGGAACTCGACGAGGTACCCGACAAGGCGACGATCGAGCGGTTTGGGTTTCCCTGCGAGTGCCGCGGGCCGCAGGTGATCATGCGGATCGACCGCAACCGGATCGCCGAGGTGCTTCCTGAGATTCTTGGCTCGGCCGGCATCCGCGACGTCTCTGTGGAGGACGTGCCGCTGGAGGAGATCGTGGCCGAGCTGTTCCGCTCGGATGCCCGCGAAGCGGCGGCGTCCGCGGGGGCCGCGTCATGAGCGAGTCGATTGCGCGGCCCGCAGCGGCGTTCCAGGGCCTGCGCATCTGGTGGACGATGCTGAAGATCAGCCTCGAGGAACGTCTCGTCTATCGGGGCGATTTCGCCCTCGGCACTCTGATGCGATTTCTGCCGATCGTCACGCAGGTCTTCCTCTGGACGGCCGTGTTCGCCGCAACGAGCAAGTCCGACATCGGCGGCTACTCGCGGAATGACATCGTCGCCTATTACCTCCTCACGATGGTGACCCGGGCTTTCTCCAGTATGCCGGGCCTCTCCACTGGCATCGCTCGAAGTGTCCGCGACGGCTCGGTCAAGAAGTTCCTCGTTCAGCCGGTCGACTACCTCTCGTTTCTACTTGCCGCCCGAGTCGCCCACAAACTCGTTTACTACGCCGTGGCGGTGCTTCCCTTCGCCAGCGTCTTCTTTTTCTGTCGCAGTTACTTTCCCCCTGTGCCAGATGCGACCACGATCGCCGCCTTCCTGACGTCGCTCGTGCTCTCCTTTCTCCTTGGCTTCTTCATGGAGGCCACCCTCGGCATGCTTGGCTTCTGGTTTATGGAGGTGTCGAGCATCGTGTTTGGCTACATGCTCGTGCAGTATCTGCTTTCGGGGCACATGTTTCCGATCGATTTGCTGGCAGGAGTTCCGACCGGTATTGCAGGAGTGAGCCTCGCCGACGTTGTCCACTGGCTGCCCTTCGAATACACCGCCTATTTCTCGTCGGCCGTCTGGCTCGGGAAGGTGCAGGGAGCGCAGCTCGTCTGGGCCCTGGCGATCGAGGCGACCTGGGTCGTGGTGATGGCGGTGGCCTGCCGCATCGCCTGGCGGCGCGGCACGCGGCGGTACAGCGCCTTCGGAGGATGAGCATGCGGACGGAATCAGACCGCGATCAAGGAATCCAGGAGGGGTTGCCCCAGCCGTGAATCGCTATTTCGCTATTTTCCTGACGTTTGCGCGGGCGTGTTTAGTCCGGGATATGACGTTTCGGGCCAATTTCATCCTGGAGTGCGTCACGAGTCTGGGGTGGATGTCGATGAACCTCGCGTTTTACCTGCTCGTGTTCACGTTCACACCCGAGATCGGCAAGGGGACGGGTTGGTCGAAGGAGCCGTTCTTCGCCTTCGTGGCGACCGGGATGATCATCAACGCGATCGTGCAGGCCTTCTTCATGCCGAGCGCCGAGGAACTGACCGAGATGGTCCGCACCGGCGGGCTCGATGCCGTGCTCGTGCAGCCGCTCGACGCCCAGTTTCTGCTGTCGATGCACCGCGTCGACTTCTCGGCGCTCGCCAACGGGTTGGTCGGCGTGGGGCTCCTGGCGTGGGCCGTTCCTCGGATGGACTACGCGCCGCCGCCGGTGGCGTGGCTGCTCTACCCGCTCCTGATCATCTGCGGTGTGGCGATTCTCTACGGCTTCGTGATCATGCTCGCCGCGGCGACGATCCTCATGGGGCGCAATCAGAGCCTTTACGATTTCTGGTTCTACATCACAAACTTTTCGCGGTATCCCGCTGAGATCTACTCCGGTCCCTGGGGAAGCCCGCTGCGGATGCTCTGCACGTTCGTGATCCCGATCCTGCTCGTGGTGAACGTGCCGGCACGCGTCATCGCCCAGCCATTCACAGGTCAGACATGGATAGGCGTGGCGGCCGCCGTCATCGCCGCGGTGGCGGCACTCGTGGTGTCGCGCATCGTGTTTCAGCGGGCGCTCGCCGCCTACCGCTCCGCCTCCAGTTGAGCACACGCTTTGAACGCTACCGCGATCCCGGCCCAGCGCCTTCGCCTTCACGAGGACGTTGTCGCCACGCTCATTGGGCTTTCGATCGTGTTGCTGGCCCTCGCGGTCACGTCGCTCGCCCGACCGGCGGACGAGCCGGCGAGCCGCGCGAGATGGCCGAAGGGCTGGCCGACGCCGCTGGCGGCCACGATCGACAAGCCGCAGACCTGGGATTCATCGCCGCTCGAAGCTATCCGCGATAAGCAGGGGCGAAACATCGCGTTGCCGATCGTGCTCGGTATGGGATGGGTGCTACTCGTCGCCGTGGGTGGCGCGGTCCTCGGTGGCCAATCGGCCGCGCAACTACTTCCCGGGTCGGCGGCGGTCGCAGGGCTCGCGTGCGGTGCCTATTTGCTTGCGGCGCAGAAACTCGTGCACTTCTACAACCTCGAGTATCCGCTCTGGGCGCTGCTGCTCGGGATTGTGATCGGCAACGTCGTCGGCGTGGCGCCATGGCTCCGGCCGGCGCTCATGGGTGAGTTCTTTATCAAGACGGGCCTCGTGATCTTCGGGGCCGAGGTGCTCTTCAGCCGGCTACTCGAACTCGGTCTGCCCGGCGTGCTCACGTCGTGGGTGGTCACGCCGATCGTGCTCGTCGTCACGTATTGGTGCGGTGTGCACGTCCTGAAGATCCCCTCGAAGTCGCTGTGTATGGTCATCTCGGCCGACATGTCGGTATGCGGCGTCTCGGCGGCCATCGCCACGGGGGCCGCCTGCCGGGCCAAAAAGGAAGAACTGTCGCTCGCGATTGGTCTGTCGCTATTTTTCACGGTGATCATGATGGTGGCGATGCCGCCCGTCATCGACTGGCTAGGCCTCGACCCGATCGTGGGCGGCGCGTGGCTCGGGGGCACGATCGATGCGACGGGCGCGGTGGTGGCGGCGGGTGAGTCGCTCGGCAAGGAAGCGGGCGAGGTCGCGGCCACGGTGAAGATGATCCAAAACTCGATGATCGGCGTGATCGCGTTCGCGGTCGCCGTTTACTGGGCCGGCTGGGTCGATCGCGAAGCGGGCCCGCGGCAGGGATCCCTCCTCGCAGAGGCCGGGCGACGGTTTCCCCGGTTCATCGCTGGATTTCTTCTGGCGTCACTCGTCTGCTCGTGGCTCTTCAGCCTCTCTCCAGTGAATGCCCTCTGGATCGACGGTACGACGACGGGCTTTACGTCGCGGCTCCGGGGATGGCTGTTCTGCGCGGGCTTCGTCTGCATGGGGCTACAGACCAACTTCCGTGAGCTCACGCCCGTGCTCGCCAGTGGCCGGCCGCTCGTGCTCTACGTCGGCGGGCAGCTGCTGAACCTCGTGCTCACGCTCGCCATGGCGAGCGTCACGTTTGGCTGGCTGTTTCGCAAGGCGGTGGAGCCATGACGATGCGGCCCTGCGTGCGGCTTCTTATGGTCGTGATCGGCTTCGCCGCCGTGTGGTGTGGCATGCTGCCCATGCTTCGCCGCCTCGATTTCGTGGCCCTCCACATCGAGCGGATGGAGGCTGGTGGCGTGAACCCGGCGGCGATGTATTACACGGAGCTCGACCGCCTGCCCGTCAGGCCGGCATGGCTGGAGCAACGCATCGTCCTGTGGCCGTGACGGGCGGAGGCTACACTTCTTCCCGGATCGATCCGCTGGAAACCAACCCATGCCACTCCGTCTCGCCTTCAGTTCCAACGCCTACCTCGACGTGCCCGTGGAACAGGCGATCGAACGCATCGCCGGCTTCGGCTATGCGGGCATCGAACTTCTCGCCGACGTGCCGCATGCATGGCCGGCCGGTCTGCTCGGTGTGCAGAAGGACTCGATCCGCGAGGCCCTTCGTACGAGCGGCCTCGCGATCTCCAACATCAACGCGTTCATGATGAACGCGATCGCCGACCCGCGGCAGCCTTACTGGCATCCCGGGTGGACTGATCCCGACCCGCACTACCGGGCAATCCGCCGTGAGCACACGAAGCGGGCTTTGAAGCTGGCCGCCGAGCTCGGGGCGCCGTGCATCTCGACCGAGCCAGGGGGCGAACTGCAGCCGGGCCAGACCCGAGCGGAGGCGACTGACATCTTTTACGACGAGATCATGCCGGTGCTCGACATCGCCGCGGAATGCGGCGTGACGCTGCTTATCGAGCCCGAGCCGGGGCTGCTGATCGAGAAGTTCGGGCAGTACATCGAGTTTGCAGAACGTGTGAACCATCCCTCGCTCGGTCTCAACTTCGACATCGGCCACGCCTACTGCGTGAGCGAGGATCCGGCCGAGTGGGTGCCGCGGATGAAAGCCCACACCCGGCACTACCACTTCGAGGACATCGCGGGGAGCCGCGTCCACCACCACCTCGTCCCGGGTGAGGGGGCGATTGACTTCGCGGCCGTGCTCCGCGCCATCGCCCTCCATACCCCCGACATCTGGATCACCGTCGAACTCTATCCCTACCGCGATCGTCCCGACGAGGCGGCCCGCGCCGCGCGGTCGCACCTGCTTGCCGTCGCCGCGGCGGCTGGCGTGGAGTTGACGTAATCATGGTGCACTGGCTCCGGCTCGTGCGGCTTCCGAATCTGGCCACGGCCGCGGCGGATTCGCTTGCAGGCTTCCTCGTCTGTGCGGGGCTGACGGCGGTCGATTGGCCGCCGCCGGCCTGTTGGCTCGTGGTGGTGGCCTCGCTCTGCTTCTACGCTGCTGGAATGGTGCTCAACGACGTCTACGATCTCGCGATCGACCGCGTCGAACGGCCCGAGCGGCCGCTGCCGAGCGGGGCGATTGAGGTCGGCCGCGCGGCCGCGATCGGAAATCTACTGATGGCGATCGGCGCAGCGGCGGCCTGTGGAGCGGCGGTCGTTGCCAACACGCCGTGGCCGGCATTCGTCGGCGCGGCTCTGACGGCGACCGTCTGGCTCTACGATCGACATGCGAAGAAGACGGCGGCGGGGCCGGTCGTGATGGGAGCCTGTCGCGGCCTCAACTGGCTGCTGGGAATGACCGCCGCGGGTGGACCGTCAGACACGCATGAATGGCTGATTCCCGTGGGCATGGCGGTCTACGTGGCGGGCATCACGCTCTACGCGCGGGACGAAGCGGGCCGCAGCCGCGGAGCGACACTGGGGCCGGGGACCGTCGCGATGCTCGCCGGCCTCGCCATCGCCGCGGGTTACGTCTGGCTGCCGTACCGCGAAGGCATCGGCCTCGCCGGCACGCGGATTCCCGCCACCACCTGGCTGACGCTCTGGGGCATCCTCGCGGCCTCCGTCGTCCTGCGGGCCGCGGTCGGGATCGCTGATCCGTCGCCCGGCCGTGTGCGGGCCGCGGTGGGCAACGCAATCATGTCGATCATCACGTTTGACGCCGTGCTCGTGCTCGCGGCGTGCGGCGAATCGTGGGCCGTCGTCGTGCTTCTCCTTCTGGCCTTCTTCCTGCTGGGCCGCCGGCTCGTTTCCCCTACCTGACCCTCGCGGCGGCACGGCAGCCCGCCGATTCCCGGTATGCGACTCGGCTACAGCACCAACAGCGTCGGCGACGTCGATCCCCTCGATGCGATCCCGGTGCTCCGTGACCTCGGCTATCGGTCGCTTGCGATCACGCTCGACCACCACACGATCGATCCCTTCGCGGACGACCGGCCGACCCGCGTCGCCCGCTGGCGAAAGGCCCTGGCCGCCGCCGGCATGACGTGCGTCGTCGAAACGGGGGCCAGGCATCTACTCGACGCCGCAGTCAAGCACGAACCGACGCTTGTCTCGTCGGATCCGAACGCGCGGGCCCGCCGCGTCGACTTCACTCGGCGGGCAATCGACGTCGCCGCCGACCTCGACGCGGAGGGGGTCTCGCTTTGGTCGGGTATCGTCCGTGACTCAGCCCCAGCCGACACGGTCTGGACCAGGCTGAGTGGCGGCCTGGCCGCCATCATCGACCACGCGGCCCGCCGCGGCATGATCGTCTCGTTCGAGCCCGAGCCGGGGATGTTTATCGACACGCTCGTCCGCGCGGGGCGGCTCTTCGACCGGCTCGGCCACCCCGGGCCTCTGCGGCTCACCGTCGACATCGGCCACATGGAATGCATGGGCGAACGACCGTTCGCGACGCACCTCGCGCCGTGGAAAGGCCTCGTCGCCAACGTCCACGTCGACGACATGCTCGCCTGCCGGCATGAGCACCTGCCGCTGGGCACGGGCGACGTCGATCTTGCAGCCGCGGTCGCCGCCCTCGCCGCGGTCGGCTATCGTGGTGGCCTCCACGTGGAACTCCCCCGACAGTCGCATTGCTGGCGCGAGACTGCGCGGCAGTCCGCCTCCATTCTGCAACAAACGGTGCCTGGCACCGAATCTGGATAGGTTGATCGTGTTATGACGAAGGCGCCCGCCCCGCATGTGCTGTTGCTCTCGATCCCCGGGCTTCGAGCCGAGGACCTTGCGCGGATGCCGGTGCTCGCCGGCCTCGCCGCCGCCGGCCGGTCGATTCCGCTCGCGCCGGGGTTTCCGGCTCTGACCTGCCCGGTGCAGGCCACGCTCACGACGGGCACGCTTTCCGCCGATCACGGCATTGTTGCCAACGGGCTCTTCGACCGCGGCACGCAGCACCTCGAGATGTGGATCAGCCCCGACGCGGTCCACCGAGTGCCACGACTCTGGGACCAGCTCAAGAAGACCCGGCCTGAGCTCCGCACGGCCGCGTGGTTCCTACTCCAGTCGAAGCACGCCACCGCCGACCTCGTCTGCCTCCCCGCGCCGAAACACAACCCCGATGGCACCGAGACGATGTGGTGCCACACCAACCCCGAGCCGCTGTACGCCGCGCTGCGAGAGCGGCTCGGCGAGTTTCCGCTGCACAAGTTCTGGGGGCCGGTGGCGGGCATCGAGTCGTCGCGGTGGATCGCGAGGAGTTTTATCGAGGCGTCGCGCGGGGCACCGCCACAGTTTGCCTGCGTCTACCTGCCGCACCTCGACTACGCCGCCCAACGCACCGGTCCCGATAGCCCGCCGGCCCTCGCTGCCTGCGGGGAACTCGACGCCGAGATCGGCACACTCGTCGAGGATTTCGGCGGCCTGGTTGGACGGAACCACCTCACCGTGCTGGTCGCGGGCGAATACCGGATCCGGCCCGTGACCCACGCAATCCATCCCAATCGCATCCTTCGCGAAGCGGGCCTCCTCGCCGTTTGCGACACGGCCGATGGCGAGTTGCTCGACCATGCCGCGAGCCGAGCGTGGGCGCTGGCCGACCACCAGATCAGTCACGTGTATCTCCGCGATCCGGCCGACGCCTGCCTCGTTGCTGACGTGGCGGCGCTGTTTCGGGGCAGGGCAGGGGTGGGTCGCGTTCTCACGGGGAACGATCTCGTCACTGCCGGCCTTGTACCGCGTTCGCAGGCCGCCGCGGCGAATCGCTGCGGCGATGTCGTAGTCGAGAGCACGCTCGACGGCTGGCAGACCTACCGCTACTGGCTCGACGACGCGAAGGCCCCGTCCTTTGCCCGCACGATCGACATCCACCGGAAGCCCGGCTACGACCCGCTGGAACTCCACCTCGATCGCACGCAACTCCCGAAGATCGCGATCCCGCTCGATCCGTCACTTGTGAAGGGCTCGCACGGCGCGGTCGACCCCGCAAACCCTCACGAGACGATCTTCATCGCGTCACGGCCCGACGTCACCACCGCCGCATCGCTTGCGATGCCCGACATCGCCGGCATCGTGACGAGCCTCTTCGGCGTGGCGTGAGCCCAGAGCGCATCCGGAATAGCTGCAGCGACGACTTGGCAAACCCGAAGACGAGGCGAAGGGGGTCGTCGAACGCTCGAGGAGCGCTGAGCCGCCGCGGCGATAGAGCGACGAGACTTTTGCCGCCCCTGAGCCGTCGAGACACCAAAGTGGGATGTGATCTCGTTTTCCGCGCGGGCTCACGCCCAGGTAGGCGGGGGCTGGATCTCGTCGGCCGGGCGGTGTCCGCAGTCCTTGCGGCCTGAGCCCTCCAGACGGCTGATCACGCGGACGGTCATGTCGGCGTCGCAGGCGATCTGGCAGGAGAGCCGCAGGCCCGGCGTCGTGATTCCCTTGGCGGCCAGCACGTCTTTCTCCGCCTGCGTCATTCTTGTCGGCTCGCCCGCCACAAACTCGACTCGGCAGGTTGTGCAGCGGGCCACGCCGCCGCAGGCATGCAACTGGTCGATTCCGCACTCGTCGACAAGTGCGTTGACCAGCCGCTTGCCGGCCGGAACCTCGAACGAACCCTTTTCTTCGACTGTCAGCAGGGGCATCACGGAATCCTTTTGTGGGGCAGGGGGCTATTTCGTCTTCGGCTGTTTGTCATCGAGATTCGCCACGAGGTCGTCTGGCGTGATGGGTGAATGCACGCCAGTGGTCGGCACGTCGAGGCCGGTCGTCCACACCAGCGCGTTGAGCATCAGCGTACGGAAGTTCTCGTCGGCCCAGTTCTTGTGAAAGTGGGCGCCGGTGCAGCCGAAGCCGCGGCCACCATCCGGCCGCTCGTAGGCCCAGGCGAGGGCTTCACGGCTTCCCTTTTCGGACCGCACCGTCGGGTTGTTGCTGTGGGGCCCGTCGGACCGCGTCCGGGTGTCGTCGGGCGGAACGGCCGTGAGAATCATCGTCACGCCCGCGGGTGGCTCGCGAAACCGCATGTGGTAATACCACTCGTCCTGGGTCTCGAAGGGCTGTACGCCGCGGGTGATGGGGTGGCCCTCGGCGAGTTGTGTCTGGGCGAGTTTCCAGACCGGGTTGACCGACCAGTGGGGCTCGAAATAGCCCCCCATCCAGTTGAGAAACTCGGGGCCACCTTTCTCCTTCGGCACCTCGACGGCGTAGTGCAGGCAGGCGATGCCGACGCCCCGCTTCGCCAACGCGTCGATCTGAGCGAGCCGGTTGCTCTGGATCACCGGGTGGCCGCCACCGCCGTCGGCGAAAAAGAAAATCGCATCGGCATTGTCAAACGCGGTCGGGTCGGTGGGCCAGCCGTCCGTAGAGACCTCGGAGACGATCTGCGGGAACGACGCATCGAGGCATTTCTTGAGCAGCATGGCGCCGGCGCGGAACTCGTGCTCGCCAGGGCCGTGGCTCGCGCGGCCGGCCACGAGGACGAGCTTCTTGGAGCCGTCGGTCAGTTTCGTCCGCGCGAGGCGGATGTCTTTGAACTCCGCCTTCATCGGCGGCCCGGCATGCAACTGCAGCGCGAGCACACCCTGCGTCGCCCGCTTGCCTATTTCTTCGTCGACCGTCTCCGACATCAGCTGGCCGTTGATGAAGTGCCGGAGGCGCGGTCCCTGGGCCACGATCCGCAGCTCGTTCCACTCGCCTGGCTTGATGACCTTCTGGAGGTTCTCCGTCGTGCCGATCGGCTCGCCGGCCGTCTTCGTCCCGTCGGCGGCGATGGTGATCCGTTCACCCCGATTGGCGAGAATCCCCCGGCCCTTCTCCTCGTAGACAATGCCCGAGTAGGTTGGCCCGGCCTCGAAATCGCCCTGGTAGCCGCTCACCACGAAGTCGCCCAAGTCCTTGCTGCGGTATTGAACTCCGCTGTTACCGCCGGTCAGCCGGTAGGTGAGCGTGAGTTCGAAATCGTCGACGAGGCCCTGCCGCCAGATGAGAAACGTGTTGCCGTTCGTCGGATTCTCGGCCGTGGTCTGGCCGACGATCGCGCCATCCTCGACCCGCCAGAACTCGGGCCGGCCTTCCCAGCCCTCGAGCGACGTGCCGTTGAAGATCGGTACGCCGGCCGGATCGGCGGCACGAGCCGCGGTCGCGATGAACCACGGCCCGGAGAGGGCGGCGACGACGGCCAGGCAGAGGAGCCAACACTGATGGGACCGGCGGCCGACGGTGAGGGGAGCGATGTGATGCACGGCAAGGCCTCGGGAACGCGGGATCGGCGGAACCCTCCGCCGGAAGCGTCCGAGTATGCCATGAACTGGGCAGGACCGCGAAGCCGGTGGTTACAGAGGACTACCGGGTGCTGACTGCCCGCGGCAGGCGGGTCGCAGTGACGGACTCGCGGGTCAGGCCGAGCATGTCGAGGAGGGCGTCGATGCCGACGACCTTCACCCCAAACTGCTTGGCAGCCTCGACGCTGCGCCGCTGCCGACGCGCCTCCTCGGCGAATGCCTCCACCTCGCGTTCGCCGGACTGTGGGGGGGGCTTGCCCCCGTCGACGACCATCGCCGTCATGGTCGATACCGACTGGGCGACGCGAGCTCCGGCCCGTTCCACGATCTCGGCAAGCCGCTTGTTGTCAGCCGCACCATCATTGTCGAGGTTTACAAATCCGACGATGACCACTTCCGGTGCGACGCCTGCCGTCCAGAGGCTGGTGGCTACGCCGTCTCCCGTCACGATGGGCGTGCGGATCGAGTCGCGGCGGATGGAGGCGCGGACGAGCGACGGTCCCTCGATGTCGGTCACTTCGACCGTACCCTTGCGATCGCCGAGCTGGGGACGGGAGTCATCCGGCGGAAACACGTGAAGCACCATGCCGGGGCGGATGCCGCGGGTGGACGAGCACGACACGAGCACACTCCGCGTGGTCTCGTTGACCAAGAGAATCCGGCCGTCAAGCCCGTCGATCCGGTCGTCGTTGGGCGTGGACGCGAGCACCTTTTCCTGGAGTTTTCGGTCGGCGACCCGCAGGCCGGCAAGGATCTTGTTTTGCTCTTCAATCGCCTTGGCGCGGTCGCGGAGTTCGGCGTAGATCACGCCGAGTTGGCCCGCGGGGTCGGGGGTTTCCTTTCCCTCGGCGTCGGCGGTTTTCATTGCTGCAAAGTCCTTCTGCCGCGTGGACGAGAGGTATTGACCGCCGTCGGCGATCTTCGAGATCAACATCTCGAGCCGCTTCGACTTCTGCTCGGCGGTTTCCTTCCCGTCGAGCAGTTTTTTCTGTTCGGCCTCGTGTCCAGCCCATTGCGCATCGAACGCCTTCTTGGCATCGTCCTGCTGCTGTTTGGCGGCCTGCACCTCGGCGGCGGCGGTTTTCTCGGTCTCCGCGGCCTCGGCGCTCGACTTGGTCGCAGCGGCCTCCGCGTCCTTCGCCTTCCCGACCGCGGTTTGGACGGACTCGTCCTTCGTGCGCATCTGGCCCCGCAGCCATCCGACCAGTTTGGCGTATGACTTTGGATCCTCGTTGAAGCCGGCAAACTCGTCGGCGAGAAGCTTGTTGAAGTTGTCTTCTGTGGTCTGAGCGGGGGTTCCCTCTTGCTCACCAACGACCTGGCGGAACTTCTCCAAATCCTGCTGCGCCTCGAGCAGTTCCCCCTGCTTTTCGGACACCGCCTTCTCCGCCACCTCCGCCTTCAGCTGCTCGTCCATCCGCTGCTTGAACATGAAGTAGGTCGCGAACGTCAGCACGAACGTCAGCAGTACGAACACGATGAGCGCGATGCTCAACCGATAGACCGTGGGGTTCGTCGCCATGCTTCATGTCCCTTTCGCAACGAGATCTTATCGACGTGGACACGTCCGGTCGATCACGCCATGTCACGTTGTAGCGGTCGTAGCGGCAGCGACTCAGACGCTGCGGGCCAAAGATCGGACCATGCCACCGGCTTCGCGGCCTTGACCGCCTCCCGCCCGAGCACGGCCGCCATGGTGCTTCGGCACAGCGTCGCCAGGTCGTCGACCCGCACCCCCGACCGCAGCGCGTGCACGAGCGCGGCCATGCAGGCCGCATGGCTGTCGCGCGGTCGGTCCGACTCGGTCCGCAGGGGTCGTCCCGACACCGCATGGCGTCGCAGGTCGGCCTCACCACAAGTTCCGATCATCCGCTCGACGGCCTCCGTCGTCGTGCCTTCGCACCGCTCGATGCCAGCGTCGAGCGTGACGCCGCCGGCAAAGACAAATCTGACGGCTGTCGCCGACGACGCGACGCCGGGCGGGTGCGGCGGGAGCACGAGCGGAGTGTCGACGGGCACGGCGGCGAGCGGGGCCACGTCGCCCAACGCCCATATCGCCCGGTCGATCGCGTGGATATGGTGTTCGACAAAACTGCCGCCGGATGTGGCTGGATCGGCGATCCAGTTGCGGTCGGCTGCCTCGGCAGGGGACCCGCCTGGGAGCGGCCCGCGGCTCCAGGGAAGGCCAAGGCGCGCGGTCGCCACGCCGTGGACCTGTTGCCCGATGCGGCCGCCCAGAACGCCGGCGATCGTCTGCCGGAGCCGCTCGTCGTGCCGCGAGTGCAATCCGGCCGCGAACGATAGCCCCCGTCGACGTGCCTCATCGGCCAACGCGAGGATCGACCGTGCGCCGGCCGCGTCGACTGCCGCGGGTGTTTCGCAGTAGACGTGGCGTCCGGCATGGATGGCGGCGTCAACGTGCGCAGGTCGCTGGTGCGGCGGCGTCGCCAGAATCACCATGTCGACGTCGGATGCGATGACGTCGAATCCGGCAGCGTCACCGGTGAACCGACGAGCTGCGGGGCAGATGAAGTGACCGCCGAGTCGCGACGCCAGGATCTCGGCAGACGCCGCCAGATGATCGGCAAACAGATCGCCGAGAGCCGTGACCACGACGCTGGGGTCGGCGGCGGCAGCCTGCAGCGCCGCGCCGGTGCCGCGGCCGCCACAGCCGACGACGCCTACGCGGATCAGGTCACTGCCGGCAGCGAACACGCCGCCGGCGGGCAGCGACGTGAGTGTGGCGGCGCCCAACGCACCGCCGAGAAACGAGCGGCGGCTGACCCGCCGACGAGAAACACCAGACGCCATGAGATCATCTCCAGTCGTGGGGAAGGACCGTGAGCAGGCTCACTACAACTTAGCAGCGGTGACTCCCGCCTGTCTCGTCACGGGTCTCATACGGGCCTCCGTGATTCTCGCGCAGCCCCCACGGCTTACGCCAAGGGGCTTTTTGAGGGCCGTGTCAACGCTGCGACGCGAGCCGCGCCATCGCCTTGACGACCTCCTCCTCGATCGCCTCGGGCGAAGCCCCGAACGCCGCCTCGAAATCCCGACGCCGATCGTCCGCCGAATCGTCGGCGAGCGGCGGCTTTGTCGCCTGCGTCCTCAGGTAGCCGACAAACTCTTTCTTCCTCGTCTCGATGAGGTGCCGCGTGAGCGACCAGGCGGCGGCATAGGCATCGAGCGGCCCCTCCACCGCGCGGAACCGATCGTCGGCGGTGACGATCGCCGCGATGTCGCCCGGCCGGTGGGTGGCCAGGAAGTGGTCGAGTCGGGGGCGGTTGACCTTGCCGATGCCACGCCAGCCACGGGTGTTTTCCAGGTCGGGCGTCTCGAAGTAGGTGGCGATTCCTTCGCTGACCCAGAGGGGCACGGGAGCGAGCCGGCGGTGCATGCCGCAGTTGAACGCCATCTGGTGGGTCGCCTCGTGGACGAGGGTCGCAACCAAGCCCGCCGCCGCAGGGCTCGACAGGATCTCGAACGCGGTGCCTGACGATGCTCGTCCGATGGGCCGCGGCACACCGTCGGTGCCGGTAAGGTCGAACGTGGTGACGCGGTTGGTGAGCAGGTTGTAGTAGCCCACCACGCGGTCGGCCGCCACGCCCAGGTCGCGGCTCGCGTGCGCCTCGTACCGCCGCCGGTCGGCGAAGATCACGATCACGAGCGGACGAGGTGGATCGACCACGTCCAGCCCCGCTTTGCTCCAGAAGTTGACGAAGGCCTCGTGGAGCCGCTCGAACAGCGCCGCGCACCACCGGGCATAGTCCCGAGAGGTGTCGAAGCAGACCACGTAGTGCTTCGTGACCAGGACGTCGAACCCGGCGGGCAACTCCGCGAGGATGCGCTGCCCTAAGTCGCGGGGACTTTCCTCGGCGGGGGCATCCGGCAGCGGCTGCCTCCCGGCAATCGAAGCGGGCGGCAACAGTTCGTACCGTTCGTCGGCGAGTTCCACGAGCAGGCCACCATCGACCGCCTCGACGAGCACGGTGGCATCGACCGTGCGATGACCGGCCGCAGTCTGGATCTCGATTCGTTCCCGCGGGGGTACGGGATCGGCATTCGACGGCCCGTGGCCCAGCCAGACCGTGATCACCGCCGTGATCACGACGTGAAAGCGGGGTAGATGGGGCATGGGTGGGATATCCGGAGTCTTGGCCGGCAAACCATTCGAGGATGCGAGCAGGTTTCAGTCACCATTGAAAGGTCAGCCGTCCGGGTTGACCTTTCCGCCGCCCTGGGGCACCGCTACTCTCCCACGCCCCCTGGAGGCCGGTCGAGATGAAGCTCTGGAACGTGAGCCGCCCCGCCGGCGGCTCGGCAGTGATCGCGCTGGTCGCCTGCTGCATCCTGCTGTCGGGCTGCAAGACCTGGAAGACGCTGACGACCAGCGAGAAGACCCTCGAAGAACAGAGAAAATACGGGGCCACCGCGGACCAACGGATCGATTCGCTCGCCGCCGATGCCGCGAAGGCGAAGGCGGGCACGCATGCCGAGCAAGCCGATTTTACGAGCGGCCAGGTGAAAAGCATGCTCGACGAGCATGACCCACGCGTACGGTGCGTGATTCTCGAGACGGTCGCGGAGTTTGACACCCCGTCGGCCGTCGCGATCTGTAAGGGAGCCCTCGAGGACCCGGATGCACGCGTGCGCATGGCCGCCTGCACCACCTGGCGGAATCGTGGCGGCCCCGAGGCGGTCGAGCTGCTGGCCACGCGGTATCGCACCGACCAAGAAATCGACGTCCGCCTCAGGGCCCTCCGGGAACTGGGGCAACTTGGGGACGAGCAGGCGATCCCCGTCCTCGCCAAGGCGCTCGAGGATTCCGACCCAGCCGTGCAATACCGGGCCGTTGCGGCGCTCAAGAAAGTGAGCGGTCGCGACCTCGGTGACGACGTCAACAAGTGGCGCGAGTGGGCGGCGGATCCAGCCGAATCGTCGGCCGAATGGTCGATCGCGGAGGAGTTTCGCAAGTTGTTTTGATGAGCGGGGTGAGGTGGCGGACGTATTCCCCGCGATTGCGCTCGGGGCTTTCTGCAACGGCTTCACGCTCGCTTGGCAGGCCGGGTTGGCTGCGGGGCGGGGGTAGTCTGGCCCGACCGTCTGGCCCGCGTCGGCGACGGCAACGTTTCGCCCCGTCGGGCGGTCGATACCCCCAACTCACGACGTGTGTTCCAGCCCCCGACCGCAGTACCTGATGCCCAACCGAGACGCCACAGCTTTGGCGCTGACCCCGTCGGCGTATGCCCCGTGTATCCGGCGGCGGCACCTTGCTTGCGTGCTGCCGACCCTGATCGCAACTTTTTGGCTCGCGTCAGCGAGTGGCTGGCAGGCGTCGGCCGCGCCGCCGACCCGGGGCCGCGGTGGGCTTTTCGAAGGGTTCCTGAAGAAGGTAGAGCCGACGCCCCCCTTCATCGTGTTGCCGCAGCCGCCGTCGCAGGATGAGGTTGATCGCTTGGCCGCGGCACGGCGTACCGCTCTCCGGGCCAGGTCGTCGAACAAGAAATCAACCCTGGCCGACGCGGTCGCCTTCGGGAAGTCGCTGAAGAGCGCCGCCGGCAAGGTCGTCGATGACGCCGCCAATCCGGCCTACAAGCCGAAGCCGCGGTCTGCAGTTCAGCGGCCGCAGACCGCCGTGGTCTCCCCGCCCCCGACCGCCCGTCGCCAGACACCGCCGCTCGTCGTCACGCGGCTCCAGGCGACCGGCGCCCCTCCGCCCACCACGCGACGGTTCGAGGATCTCCGCGCTCGGATCGCGCGGACGCTCGGCACCTATCAGCGACGGCCGCTCAACACGGCTGAGCACACGCCCTGGGAAGTCATGCACGGCTTCATCGCGTTTGGCATCCCCACGCAGATCCGCGTCGGCGGTCCGGCCGGCGATCTCGTGAGCGCGATCGGCTGGTCGAACATGGGCGGCCGGTGCCGCGGCCAGGTGATGCTCGCCGCGGCCGACGAACGAATCGTCGCCCTCAAGGGCGTGGGCGTGCAGGGGCACTCCGCGCAATATCTCGCGATCCTCGCGCAGTGCCGCGTCGCAGCTAACTCGCCGCTGACGGTGCAGGGCAAATCGTTCACCGTCGCGGACCTGATCGCCGAGGAGAAACGCTCCTGCAAGCCGAACACGGAACTCACTTTCGCCCTCATTTCCCTGGCGCATTACCTCCCGACCGACGCCACTTGGAAAAGCCGCGACGGCGAGAATTGGTCGCTGCCACGACTCGTCGAGGAGGAGATCGTGCAGCCGATCCGCGGCGCGCCGTGTGGCGGCACACACCGTCTCTTCGGCCTCGCCTACGGCTGCCAGCGACGGCTGCGGGCCACCGGGCAACTCGACGGCCCCTACCGGAGAGCCGACAAGTATGTCCGTGACTACCAGAACTTCGCCCTCTCGAAACTCCAAAACCGCGACGGCTCGTTCAGCACGGAGTGGTTCAAGTATCACGCCGACCGTGATGATGACATCGACCGCAAGATCCAGACGACCGGCCACATCCTCGAGTGGCTCGTCTCTTCGCTCGATCAGGAGCGACTCTACGAGCCACGGGTCGTCGCGGCGGCGGAATATCTCTGCAGGGCTTTGGCCAGTGAGCCCTCGCGGGAGTGGAAGATCGGCCCGCTTGGTCATGCCCTCCACGCCCTCAACATCTACCAAGAGCGGGCCTGGAGTGTGGTGCTCCCGGGTGGCATCGCCGCCTACAACGGATCGATGAAGGCTTCAAAGCAGCCCGCCATGATCGCCAACCGGCCGGAGTCGGGCCGCGGCGACGGCACGTCGACCCGTCGATAGGCACCTCGTCCTTGAACCACGATCCCCTGCCGCGTAGGCTTCGGCGGCGGGGCCTTTCGTGCGAGGATCCGGCGATCCGGCAGCCCATCCGTCCCGCGCTGCGCTTTTACGGCATGCCAGGAGCGGGTTCATGACCGCGGCCGACGTCACCCCCCAACTCGAGCGTTTACTCGACGTCGCCGTGCGACTGTTCGAGGCAACATCGGCGGAGGCGATCCTGTTGCTCGTCGACGAGCGGCTCGACTGGGCCCGCGTGCGGCAACTCGCGAACTCCGGGCCGGTGCTTGTGGCCGCCGACGACGAGGCGCATCTTTCAGGTGCTTCCGATCATGGGCTCCAGCAAGTCACGCTCGACGTGGCGGGCCTGCCGGTGCACGAGCGTCTGGCGCAGGCGCTGCTGGAGTGCGTGGCTGCGGAGATCATCGGAACCGACGCCCAGGTGGTGGCCGTCTACAGCGGCTTTGAAGCCGGCACGGTCGACTCTGTCAGCCTCCTGCGTCTTGAGGAGCATCTCGGCCAGCTCACCAGCAGGGACCTACGAAATCTTGAGACGAAAGTACCACTGGAGACGCTCAAGCTCGTCGTCGATCTCGCCGTCGAGATCGGCCGTGAAGGCCGCGAGGGCAAGCCGGTCGGCACGCTGTTCGTCGTCGGCGACACCCGGAAGGTGATCCAGTCGAGCCACTCCGCCGGGTTCGATCCAGTCCGCGGCTACAGCCGCTCGGAGCGTCGGCTCACCGATCACCGCGTCCGCGAAGGCATCAAGGAGATCGCCCAGCTCGACGGTGCCTTCGTGATCGGCTCCGACGCCACAGTCGAAGCCGCGGCCCGCTATATCGACGCCTCCGCCGAGAACGTCTCCGTTTCGAAGGGCCTCGGCGCCCGCCACTGGGCCGCGGCGGCCGTCACCCGCCGCACGAAGAGCGTGGCCGTGGCGGTCAGTGAGACGAGCGGCACCGTCCGCATCTTCCAAAACGGCGAGGTGATGCTCCGCATCGAGCCCTTCCGCCGTGCCATGAAGTGGAAGGACTTCGAGTACGAGCCCCCGAGCGGCGACTGACCGGCTCCTCACGATCGGGAGACTGTGGCTCCCGCCAGGAAGCCCCAAGCGTGAGCGCGGGGAATGCGCCCGCCAGCTCGTCCCGCTCCGCACCGGTTCTACGGTCGCCCCCCGTCTACCCGTCGCTCGCGCTCCGGGCTTTTTGAGGACTCGTCACGATCGGACGTCGCGCTCGTGGGCAGCCGGTATGCTGGCCGCGACATGATGATCGACGTACCGGCCGCCGAGGCGACACCCGACCTGCACGGCAAGACCGTGTGGGCGATCGATACGCTGTCGCGGGTGTATCAACTCTTTCATGCGCTGCCCGAGATGACAGCGCCCGATGGCACGCCGGTGTCGGTGGTGTTTGGGCTGACCCGCGACCTGCTCGAGATCGTCGAGAAGAAGAAGCCCGACTACCTGTTCTGTGCGATGGACCTGCCAGGGCCCACCTTTCGCCACGAGATGTTCGAGGCTTACAAGGCCAACCGGGCCGAGATGCCAGCCGACCTGGTACCGCAGATTCCGCTCGTACGACGGCTCCTCGAGGTGTTCGGCATCCCGTGCCTCGAGATGCCGGGCTACGAGGCTGATGACGTGCTGGCTACGCTCGCCACGCGGACGGTCTTCGCCGGTGGCGACTGCACGATCGCCACGTCAGACAAAGACGCCCGGCAGCTGCTCGGGCCGCACGTGCGGCTGCTGAACCTGCGCACTAACCAACCGCTCGGCGTCGACGAACTCATGGCGGAATGGGGCATCACGCCCGGTCAGGTCGTCGACTTTCTGTCGCTCGTGGGCGACAGCGTCGATAACGTACCGGGCGTACCGGGGATTGGCCCGAAGATTGCGTCGGAGTTACTCCAGAAACACGGCACACTCGACACGCTGCTCGCCAATATCGGCGCCGTTGCGGGGGCCAAACGCAAGGAAAACCTCGCCGCCTACGGCGACACCGCGCGGGCCGGCCGTGAGTTGATCACGCTGGAGCGCGCTGTGCCGCTCGCGATCCCCTGGCCAGCCGGTGCACTGCATCCGCCTGATGTCGCGGCGCTCACCGACCTGCTGCGGACGTTCGGTTTCAGGAGCCTCCTCGACCGCGTGGTGCGGATGGGCGGCGGCACGACCGTGCCTGTCGGGCCGCCCGCTTCGGTCGCTCGAGTGAAGGCTTCGGTGGTGCGGACGCTCTTCGACATGGAGGCCCCGGAGGCCGCCGCCCGGCCAACGCCGCGGCCGATCACGCTCGAGGAGCCGCGCGGGCCGCAGGAGATCGCCGGAGTTGTCGCCCGGTTGCGGGCCGCAACGCCGCTCACCCTCTGCGTGGCACGGCCGACGGGTGGAACGATTCTCGCGCGGCCGGTCGGTGTGGCGGTCGCTGCCGGCGACGCATGCGGCTGGTTTGACGCCGAAACGCTCGCCTCGAACGACGACGTCCGCGGGCTGCTTGCCGACGCCAGCCTTGCCAAGCAGGGGCACGATCTCAAGCGGCAGGACGTGGCCCTGCGCACGCGTGGCATCCGGATGGCCGGCGCCTCGTTCGACACGCTGCTCGCCGCCTATCTGCTCGAGGCGGGCGAGCGGAATCTCGGCCTCACCGAGACGGCGATCCGCCACGGCATCGCGGTCGACGATCCCGCAGCGGCGGCCTTGATTGACCATCCGCTCGAGCCGCGGCAGGCGGCCGCGCACTGTCGCCTTGTGCAGGAACTCGCCAAGCGCTTGCCGTCGCTCCTTGAGGGCCAAGGGCTCACCGACCTGTTCGCGAACGTCGAGATGCCGCTCGCGGCGGTGCTCGCCGACATGGAGGTGCGCGGCGTCCGGGTCGATTCCGCGGCGCTCGCCGCCCTGTCGGCCGCATATGCGATCCGGCTCGAGGAACTCGAGCGTGAGATCCACGCGCTCGCCGGCCGGCCCTTTGCGATCGCGTCGCCGCTGCAACTGCGTGCGGTGCTCTTCGACGAGCTCGGCCTGCCCGTCGTGAAGCGGGGCAAGACGGGGCCGAGCACCGACGCGGAGGTGCTCGAGCAACTCGCCCCGCTCCATGCGCTGCCGGCAAAACTCCTGGAGCATCGAAAGTACGCCAAGCTCAAGAGCACCTACGTCGACGCCCTGCCGGCGCTGGTCGACCCGTCGTCCGGCCGCATTCACACGTCGTTCAACCAGACAGTGACCGCCACCGGCCGGCTGAGTTCCAGCGACCCCAACCTTCAGAACATCCCCACGCGGACCGCCGAGGGACAGCAGATCAGGGCCGCCTTCCTGCCCGGCGAGCCAGGCTGGCGGTTCGTCGCCGCCGATTATTCCCAGATTGAACTGCGGGTCCTGGCGCATCTTTCCGGAGATGGTGCCATGAAGGCGGCATTTGCGGCCGGCGAAGACATCCACACGCGGACGGCGGCGAGCGTGCACGGGATCGACGCCGCGAACGTCACGCCTGCCATGCGGCGGGTCGCCAAGGCGGTGAACTTCGGCATCCTCTACGGGCAGTCGGCCTTTGGGTTGGCGCGGGCGCTCGGCATCCCACAGGCCGATGCAGCGGAGTTTATCGCCGGCTACTTCCGGGTCTTCGAGGGGGCTGCGGCGTTTATGGACGACGCTCTCGACCGCTGCCGACAAGACGGCTCCGTGACCACGATCCTCGGCCGGCGGCGGCGCATCGCGGGTGTTCGCGACCGCAACAAGCGCAGGAACGCCGCCGGCGTGATGACTCTCACGCTGCCCGAGCGGGAGGCCGTCAACACGGTGGTGCAGGGGTCGGCGGCGGACCTCATCAAGCTGGCGATGCTGCGGGTCGATGGCCGGCTTCGCGGGGAACGACGGCGGGCTGCGATCGTGCTCCAGATTCACGACGAGCTGCTGCTCGAGGCGCCGGCCGATGAAGTGGCCGACGTCGAGCGGCTGGTCGTGGAGGAGATGCAATCCGCGCTGACGCTCTCGGTCCCGATCGAGGTCTCGGTGCAGGCGGGCGACACGTGGGCGGAGTGCGAATGACCATGGTCGTCATCGGGCTGGTGGGCAGGATCGGTGCGGGGAAATCGACCGTGGCGCGGATGTTCGCCGATCGCGGTGCCACCGTCATCGACGCCGACGCGCTGGCCCACGAGGTGCTCGACGACCCCGCGGTCATCCGTGCGATTGTGGAGCGGTTCGGTGCCGACGTCCTCGACACCGGCGGCCGCATTCGGAGGGGGACGCTCGCCGGACTCGTCTTCGGCCCGGGCGAGGCGGGCGAGGAAGGTCTGCGGGCGCTCGAAGGCATCGTCCATCCGCGGGTTCGGCAGCGTATTGAGGCAAGGCTCGCCGTGATTCGTGACGGCCACATCGAGGAAAAACAGCAGCAGTTCGTCGTTCTGGACGTGCCTCTGCTGATGCAGGCGGGGTGGGCCGACCTCTGCGACCGGCTCGTCGTCGTGGAGTGTGAAGATCCCGTGAGGCGGCAACGGCTGGCTGTGCGGGGATGGTCCGAGGCGGAGGTGGCCGCCCGGGATCTCGCCTGGGAACGGGACTACACTCGCCCCCCGCAGGCCGGAAAAACCACCAGCGTGGATGCCTCGGGAGATCCTGACTATACTGAAGCTCAAGTCGCTGGGATCTGTGACGATTGGCGTGGCATCTGACCACCCTTCGCTGCCTTCCGGCCGATTCCCGCCTGGGGTCCTCATACCGTCGGCCGATGAACCGTTCCACGTGGCTCACGTGGTGCGGCTGCATGCTGCCGCCGGGCGTGGTGTAGTTTCTTTCGTCCCCTCCCGCTTCGCTCTTCTTTTCCTTCGCTCTTTTTCCGCTTTGCTCAGTCCGGCCTCCCCTCCTCGTCCGCGGCCCCGCGCCGTCGCGGCACTCCCGGTGAATCATGACGACTCCCGCCCCCCATTCGCCGCTCAACGACGGCGGAAACGAACCACTCTCGCTCGCCGAGGAGATCGCCGCCGAGGTCAAGGACGGCCTCGACGTGACCGGGCACTACGAGTCGCTCAAGAAGGGCGACATCTTCATTACGAGCCTCCAGAACCTGTCGATGCAGGAACTGGTTGACCTGGCCCGAACGGAGAACCTCGGCGACGTGTCGGGGGAAAAACGGCAGGATCTCGTGTTTCGAATCCTCAAGGAACGGATCAAGCTCAACGGCCTCATGTTCGGCGAGGGCACGCTCGAGATCCTGCCCGACGGCTTCGGATTCCTGCGGAGTGCCGACGCCCACTATCTGTCGTGTCCCGACGACATCTACGTCTCACCGAGCCAGATCCGTCGCTTCGGCCTCCGCAACGGGATGAGCGTGGCCGGGCAGATCCGCCCGCCGAAGGAGAGCGAGCGCTACTTCGCCCTGCTGCGGGTGGAGGCGATCAACGGTGAAGACCCGGCGAAGCTGACCACGCGCGTATTTTTCGATGAACTCACACCGCTGCATCCGGACGAGCGGATCGTGATGGAGACGACGCCCGACGAGGTCGCGATGCGGGTCGTGGACCTCGTCGTGCCGATCGGTTTCGGCCAACGCGGCCTGATCGTCAGCCCGCCCCGCGCGGGCAAGACGATCCTCCTCCAGAAAATGGCCAAGGCCGTACTCGTTAACTATCCCGAGGCCTATGTCTTCATGCTCCTGATCGATGAGCGGCCGGAGGAGGTCACCGACATGGAGCGACAGGTGAAGGGGCCGTCGTGCGAGGTGATCAGTTCGACCTTCGATGAAAACTCGAGCCGCCACATCCAGGTGGCGGATATGGTGATCGAGAAGGCGAAGCGACTCGTGGAATACGGTCGCGACGTCGTGATCTTCCTCGACTCGATCACGCGGCTTGCCCGGGCGTGGAACTCCGAGGTGCCCAACTCGGGCAAGATCCTCTCCGGCGGCATCGATTCCGGTGCGCTCCAGCGGCCGAAGCGGTTTTTCGGCAGCGCCCGCAAGGTGGAGCAGGGGGGCTCGCTCACGATCATCGCCACGGCGCTTGTCGACACCGGCAGCCGGATGGATGAGGTGATCTTCGAGGAGTTCAAGGGCACCGGCAACCTCGAGGTCGTCCTCGATCGCCGGCTCGTCGATAAGCGGATCTACCCGGCCATCGACATCAACCGTTCGGGCACCCGTCGCGAGGAGATGCTGATGGAGCCCGACGAGTATCGCCGCGTCTGTGTGCTCAGGCGGGTGCTCAGTGAGATGAACCCGGCCGATGCGATGGAGTTGCTCGTCAATCGGCTGTCAAAGACGAAGTCGAACAGCGAGTTTCTCATGGGCCTCAAATCGTGACGTGCGCACCGCCGCTTTCATGACCGATACGAATACGCCACGAACGTTCATGGGATTGCCAGACCATCCGCCCGAGGGCGTGCGGATCGGCATCGCCGTCGCGCGGTGGAACGAGTCGATCACACGCCGGCTCCTCGCGGGCGCCGTCCACAGGCTCGCCGCCGCGGGCTTGCCTGCAGGGGCGGTAGACGTGGCCTGGGTGCCGGGCTCGTTCGAACTGTCCTTCGCGGCGGACCGGCTCGCGGCCACCGAACGCTACGCTGCGATTGTCTGCCTGGGTGCGATCATCAAGGGCGAGACGTCGCACGACCATCACATCGCGACCGCGGCGGCAGCTGGCATTGAAGCCGTCGGTCGCGACCGTGGCCTGCCCGTCATCTTCGGCGTCATCACCTGCGACACGCTGGCTCAGGCGATGGTGCGAGCGGGAGGCGACGCGGCCGCCGGCTACGCCGGCAACAAGGGGGCGGAATGTGCCGCGGCGGCCTTGGAGATGGTGTCGCTGGCCGCGGTCATCGCCGCGAAGGGGGAGCGCCGATGAGCCGCCGCAGCCGGGCACGCGAGGTCGCACTCCAATCGCTTTATCAGGCGGAGATCAACGCCGCGCTCGATCCCCGCCACCGCGATCGGTTTCACAAGGGCCGGCTGCGGTCGGCCCCGCTGATCGCCTTCGCCGACGCGATCGTCGACGGTGTCCGTGAGCGGCAGGCTGATCTCGACGCCCTGATCGACGCCCGGAGTGAGAACTGGCGGGTGTCGCGGATGGCGGCCACCGACCGGGCCGTGCTGCGGATCGCCGCGTTCGAACTGCTCCACACCGACACGCCCGGGCCGGTCGTCATCGACGAGGCGATCGAACTCGCGCGTCGGTATGGCGGCGAGTCCTCCCCCACGTTCGTAGCGGGCATCCTCGGCGGAATCCTCGCCGACCGCGACGGCCGTCCGCGGCCGGCTGCCGGCTGACGAGGCTCGCCCGGAGAATCACGCATGGCCCTGT
This sequence comes from Planctomicrobium piriforme, assembly GCA_945869735.1. Classification (GTDB taxonomy): domain Bacteria; phylum Planctomycetota; class Planctomycetia; order Pirellulales; family UBA1268; genus QWPN01. The sequence goes on along the minus strand of CAMBPQ010000022.1, from coordinate 18,295 downwards.
TTCGTTTCGGTCGCAAGGAGGAGTCGCCGCCGTCGCAGGCCGCTGCGGAGGCCGCGGCACTGCCCGTCGAGACCGCCACCGACCAGCCCGCGCCACAGGGCTTTCTCGCCCGGCTCCGCGCCGGTCTCGCGAAGACCTCCCGGGTGTTCAACACCGACGTCCGCGACCTCTTCAAACGTGAGGGGCGGCTGGTCGACGACGAGTTTCTCGAGGAGCTCCGTGCGGCCCTGGTGAAGACCGACATGGGGCCGTCGGCGGCGGAGGCGATCGTCGTCGACGTCCGCGAGCGGCTTCGTGCCCGCGTCGTCGATCCCAAGGTTGTCCTCGATTCGATCCGCACCCAGCTGCTCATGCGGCTCGCGCCCGCGGCGGCGTCGATCGTTACGGCGACGTCTGGTCCCACCGTCATTCTCGTGACAGGCGTCAACGGCTCGGGCAAGACGACCTCGATCGCAAAACTCGCGCGGCTGTTTTCGCGGGACGGCAAGCGAGTCGTGCTCGGGGCGGGCGACACGTTCCGGGCCGCCGCCGTCGAGCAGCTCGGCATGTGGGCCGGTCGGCTTGGCGTGGAGATCGTCCGTGGAGAGCCCGGCTGTGATCCTGCGAGCGTCGCCCACCGGGCCGTGGCCAAGGCCATCGGGGAAGGCTTTGATGTCTGCATCATCGACACGGCCGGTCGACTACAGACCCAGGCCAATCTGATGCAGGAGCTCGGCAAGATCCGCCGCGTGATCGCCAAGCAGATCCCCGACGCCCCGCACGAAACGCTGCTCGTGATCGACGCAACCGCCGGCCAAAACGCCCTCTCGCAGGCGAAGGGCTTCAAAGAGGCGGCCGGCTGCACGGGGATCGTGCTGACCAAACTCGACGGCTCCGCCCGCGGAGGCGTGATTGTGCCGGTGGCCGAGCAGTTTGGCCTGCCGGTGAAGTTCGTCGGGGTGGGCGAATCGGCCGATGACCTCGATCGCTTTGAGCCGGAGGCCTTCCTCTCGGCCCTCCTCGAAGGCGCCTTCTCCGCGGCCGGCTGAGCGGAGCGTCTTCCCAGCCGGCACAGTTTCACAACGCCTGTTGACGGTTGTTGAAATTATGCGGGCAAGGCCAAAGCGTTGGCCTTCTTGCTGCCGATCCGGCCGATAGGACGCCGGGGACGGGGGAGAAAATCCAACGCATGGTTGGCGGATCGCGCGTACGTTTTTTGCCCTCGCATCGGAACGCAGCGGATGCGTTCCGGTCATCACACCAACGATTGGGAGTAATCTCGACATGCGATTCGCCAAGTTTATTCTACCTATGTGGGTGGCGGGCGGCCTGCTGGCCCACTCGTCAGCCTCTGCAGACGACACGTCGTTGCCGTCACGTATTGATCCAAATCTCTATAACCACTTCGCTCAGGCCGAAACACCGGCTGTGCGGGACCCGGTTATGGCCAACGTGCCCGAGGAGGATGCCTACCAGCTCCGCGGCCTCCCGCCGCAGGAAGCTGCCCAGGAAGCGTCCGTCGAGGAGGGGCCGAACCGGTATCTGGAACTCGAGGCTCTGAAAAGCCGCGGGATCAACACCTACGGCTGGGCCGCCGTGGGGATCGGTGCCAACAACTGGGGCAGCCCGTTCAACGGCCCGATCACGTTCAATGATCGTGCCTGGCAGGGGCAGATGAACCAGTTGTACCTCGTCAATGAGAAGCTGCTGGATACCGAAGACGGGCCCGACTGGGGCGGTCGCGTCGACCTCCTCTACGGTACCGACTACATCTACACCACGGCCCGCGGTCTCGACGGCAACCTGCTCTACCAGCCGAATCCGGCCGGTACGGGGGGTGCGCCCTCTTGGGCCTCGAGCAAGGACTACGGCCTGGCGATGCCGCAGCTCTACGGTGAGGTCGGGGCCGCGAACCACGCTGTCAAGTTCGGGCACTTCTACACGATCATCGGGTATGAAGTGGTGCCGGCCATCGGCAACTTCTTCTACACGCACGCCTAGACGATGCAGTATGGCGAGCCGTTTACCCACCCGGGCGTCCTCGACACGTGGACTCCCAACGATCAGCTGACGGTGTACGGCGGTATCACCAACGGCTGGGATAACTTCAGCGACCCGATCAACTACTTCGGGATCAACAACCCGGGGTATCCGGGGGCGAACAGCAACGCCGCCTTCCTCGGCGGTGTGACGTTCAAGAACTCGGATGCCAGCCAGGCGTTGACCACGGCCGTGTCGAGCGGCAACGAGATCGGCTCGTTTGCGGGCAGCGGCCAGGGCAACATCGGGAACCGGTCGATCGTCAGCACGGTGTACGTGAACGAGCTCTCCGACAAGCTCACCTACGTGTTCCAGAACGACCTGGGCTGGCAGTTCAACGCCAACCCGGCGACTCAGAACGTCGGGCAGGCGGCGGGGCTCGCCCAGTGGTACGGCATCAACCAGTACATGTTTTACAACATCAGCGACACGCTGGTGGGTGGCATGCGGTTCGAGTGGTTTCGTGACAATAACGGTACCCGCGTGATCAACCCGATCCGGAATGCGATCTTTGGCGGACCGTTCGGCAGTGGGTATGCGGGTAACTTCTGGCAGGCCACGTGGGGTCTGAACTGGAAGCCCAATAACAACTGGATCATTCGTCCCGAACTGCGGTACGACTGGTACTCGCCTGACGATCCGAGCGGCAACTTGCCCTTCGGCAAGATTGTGAACGGGTCGGGCGACCAGTACGGCCAGTTCTACGGCGGCTGCGACGCGATCTGGCAGTTTTAACTTCACGGCCGTCAGCCAGACGGCATGAGTGGAGCGGAATCAAAGCGAGGCCCACCGGCAACGGTGGGCCTCGCCGTTTTGCGGGCTGCCCGTATTCCCCGCGCTGGCACGAGGGGCTTCTTGACGGGAAGGAACGCTCCCCCACGCTCCCGATCGTGAGGAGGGAGGGGAGGCATGAGACGCCCGGGAAGCTGCCTCGCATATTTTCCGTAGCTTTCGGGCAGCCCTCGGCGCGACGTAAGTCCAGCGTTCACCACCATTCCAGAGAAGACAGGCAAGGTGCGTAATCTGCACAAGCCTCAGAGTTTTACAGGTTTGGACGCGTCGGCTAGCCTTTTTTGCATGTTTCATCCCACGAACCCTCTTGGGTCGGATCCTTTCCGCCCGATGAAGTGGGTATGGGAAGGCAGGGAGGCAAACAACGATGAGTTTGAGCAACGCTACGGGAAGATTTCAGTTTTCGCCGCTGGCTCCGCGGACCGGAGGCTTGGCCCGCTGGATCGCCGTCATAGCCGCGATTTTCGCCGGCATGGGGTCAGTCCAGGCCGGCGACCACTGGCTGCGGGACTACGAGGACGCGATGGCAGCCGCCGAGCAGTCCGGCCGTCCAGTCCTGACCATCTTCACGGGCAGCGACTGGTGCCCCCACTGCGTGACCTTGGAAAAGAAAGTGCTGGAAACCGATCAGTTCCTGGCTTGGGCCGCGAACCGGGTCGTCCTGCTGATGATCGACCTTCCCCAGCAGGGTATTTCGCAGGAAGAGCGGAATGCCCGGTCGCGGGTGTGCATCAAATACGGCGTCCGGACGTTCCCCAACACCGTCCTGATCGCCCCAGACGGGTCCAGGATCATGGGGCAGTCGGGGTATCACGGCCAAGCCCCGGAGGCCTGGTTGGCGGCCTTCGACAAGCACGTGCCTGCCCCAGTTCTGGCTGAAAAGCCGAGCCAGGACAGCGAGGACGGCAAGATTCTCTCCTCGCTCGACAAGGCCGTGGAAACGGCCCGCGATTCCCGGCGACCGATGCTGCTTCTGGTCTCGCGGCCCAGCGATTCCGAGGCCAAAACCCGGGTCGCCACCCTGATTCAGGATCCGGAGTTCGATTCGCTGGCCCGCAACAACTTCGTGGTCGCCCAAGTTCCCCCGCGGGACGAGGCCGCGGCGACTCCCTCCGGCGTCACCGAAGACCTGCTGGGGGGCACCGAACTCGCTCCCGAAGGGGTGGAGGTGATCGTCACCGAGGACGGCGAGACGCCCATCCACACCGAGTCAGGATCGCAGTCGGCAACCCGGATCGTCAGCGGTCTGCGGCGGTTTCTGGCCAACCGACAGGCCTCCCGGGAGCTCGACGCCCGCCGGTAGCCGCTCCGCCGCCGGCTTGGCTGAGAGCGGATTCGACTTACGTGTGTCGCCGGCTCGGGGGCGACAAAAGTCTCGTCGCTCTATCGCCGCGGCGGCTCAGGTGCTCCTCGAGCGTTCGCCGACCCCCTCGCCTACCTCCTCCAAGGTGCCATCTCGCCGCTCCACCAGAGGCGGGTGCGCTCTAGGCCGGTCGGTCTTCCTGGCGGGTGCGGAACCGGGCCACTTCGGCGTTGAGTTCGGCGATCGAGCGTCGAAGTTCGGCCAGCGACGCCGAAAATACGGCCTGGGATGCTGCCGACTCCCCGGCGTCGGCCCGCAGTGTCTCCATGGCATCGCGGATCTGCTTGGCCCCCTGCGACTGCGACTCCATACCACCGTGGACGGTCTCCAGCGACCGCGTCACGGCCTGCACCGGTTCGATGATCCGGCCCAGCTTCTCGCTCACCTGGGCCACCTCCCCGATCCGGCCGCTGACTTCGTTGCGGAAGCGGTCCATCTCCATCGTGCCGCTGGCCACGGCGGCCTGCATGTCGCGCACCATCCGCTCGATGTCCTTGGTGGCGAGCGCGGTCTGATCGGCAAGCCGTCTGATCTCCTGGGCGACGATCCTGAAGCCTCGCCCCGACTCGCCCGCCTTCTCGGCCTCGATCGTGGCATTGACCGACAGCAGGTTGGTTTGATCTGCGACTTTGGCGATCGTCGTCACGACCGACGTGATGCCGCTGGCCCGTTGGCTGATCGTCGCGAGTTTGCGGGTGAAGGCGTTCATCGCCTCGTCGAGGTGCTCCATCGACGCCGTCATGCTCTCGAGGCCTCCCCGGCCCTGTTCGGCGACCTGGGCAGCCTCGCGGGCGATAACCATCACACCGTTGGTCGCGTCGAGGAGTTGTTCGCTGGTGGTCGAAATCTCGGTCACCGCCGCGGAGATGTCGTTGGCAGACCCGCTGAAGCCGCGGACGGCCCGCTCCTGCCGGCCGAGAGCCGACGTGGCATCGGCCTCGACGCTCGACAGACGCTCGCCCGCCGATTGGATCCGGCCAATCAGGCCGCCGAGCGACTGTGTCATCCGCTGGAACGACCCGAGCAACCGCCCCATCTCGTGAGCCCCCCCGGGAGGCACCCGCTGGGTCAGGTCGCCCGCTGCGATCGCCTCCGCGACCGCGAGGGCGCGGCCTACCGGCTCCGCGATCGAGCGGGCCAGCCAGACCGCCGCCAGCACCGCCGGCAGGCCGACGAACAGCGCCGAGACCGCGGCCCCAGCCGCCTGCCACCAGAGCACGTTCCGGCTGGAGAGGGTCGAGATGGTCACGAGCACGGCACCCGCCGAGCGGCCGTCGGCACGGGCCACCGGAGCCGCGGCACGGTAGCCCTCGCCCGTGAAGCGACCCGTGGGTCGGCCAGACGTCATGCAGTCGCGGACGAGTGCGGCGTCGGCTTGCTGAAGCGCCAGCGGCGCGTCGGATGCGTTGCCCGCAGGATCGAGGCGGCGGGTCACCAACGGCGCCAGCCGCTGATCGAGAATCTGTACCTCGATGACGTCGCCACCCACGAGTTCGCTGACGAGCCGGCTGACGCCAAGATTGCGGTCGAGTCGTTCGAGGAACGTCGCCTCCATGCCGATTTCCGCGATGCGCGGCTTGTCGACACCACCCACGCCCGCGTATTTGAAGACCCTGCCGTCCTGGTCGCGCTTCTGCGCCTTCTGCACCACACTCGGCGTGTCGCCCGTGAGCAGGCGGTGGAAGACATGGGCCTCCGGCTGCTTGGCGGCGTCTGGAAGAAAGACAAAAGGTTGGTCATGAACTTCCGTGTCGATCGAGCCGATGCCCTCGGAATCGGTGACGAGCAAGTGGTCGACGACCGTGTCGGCCGCCACCGCGCGGAGCTGCCCCACGATCGCATCTCGGCCGATGCCGGCCTTCTCCGCGGCAGCCACATACGCCGCGAGCAGCCGGGCCTCGGCGATCATGTGCCGGCCGATCTCGTCCTCCACATGGCCGGGCACGTCCTCGGCGAACGCGGCCACTCGGGCGAGCATGCCGGCGATCCGGTCGCCTCCCGTCCGGGTCTGCTCCAGGATGGCACTGCGGGCTACGAGCGTCTGGAGGAGCGTGCTGACAGCGACCGCGGCCAGCACGAGTGCGGCGGCCACGAGGGCGATCCGGGATCGAAATGACATCCGCGTTCTCCGAGGGATCCGGGACCGAATCCCTGAAGGAAAACTAGTTCGCCGAACGGCTCCACGCCACCTGACGGTGTGGAACTCACCGACGGGGCTGCACCATCGTCACGACCGTTGTCATCGGAGCGACAGGGCCGGGCGTGGGAATCTCCTGGGCCGTCTTCGCAGCCGTCGCGGCGGGGCGACGGAGGGCAGCGGCAGCTCCGCAGCCAGCCATCGGCAGGAGAAGGAAGGCCGGGGCCAACAGCCAGGGCAGCCAGACAGGGGGCTGCCCGGGGCGGACCGCCGCCGGCGGATCAATCTGCGTGTGAGGTGGCAGTGGCATCGCGTTGTCGAGGGGGTGAGGGCCGGGCCGGTCGCGAGGGCCTGCGGGGGGCAGAGTGATAGCGGGCCCCTCGACGCGGCGGCAAGAGCGGCTTCTGCACCCCTAGATTCATGCACTTGGAATGGCCGAGGCGGGGATCGAACCCGCACGGAGATCGCTCTCCACGGGATTTTAAGTCCCGTGCGTCTGCCAGTTTCGCCACTCGGCCCAGGTCTACACTACCTGTCCGCACACCTCCTGAGGAAGAGACCTTGAACAGCGACACAGCCGAGACCGCCGTCGTACCGGTCCAGGGCATCGATGGATTTCTGGGCACGCGGGCGTCGATCGGGATGGATGTGGTGCTCGTGGGGCTCATCGCCCTCCTGCCCGTGCTCGCATGGAGCATCGCGCTCGTCCGCCGGGGCCGCTATCTGGCCCACAAGCGGCTGCAGTTCTTCATCATGGCGGTGTTGTTCGCCGCGATCGTCGTCTTCGAGATCGATGTGCGGCTCTTGAGCGACTGGAAGGCACGCGCCGCCGGGGGCCCGCCGTGGGCCGCGGAACGCAATGCGTGGTGGCCGGCCGGCGTGCTCGTGGCGCTCGGCATCCATCTCGTGTTTGCGGTGTCGACGTTCGTGCTGTTGGCGTGGGTCTTCTGGGAGGCGATTGTCCGCTTCCCGTCGCCGCCAACGCCGGGCACGCACGGCCCCAGGCACCGGTCGATGGCCAGACTCGCCGCCGCCGACCTCGTGCTCACCGCCGTCACGGGCACGGTCTTCTACTGGCTCGCCTTCGTGGCCTGAGCCAGCCGCAGCCGTGCGGCGTTGCGCTCGGCCTTGCCAAACCAACGGCACAGGGCGATGCCGCCAAAGTAGAGCAGGCAGAGCGGTGCCGCCAGGAAGAGCATGCTGTAGGGGTCGGCCGGCGTGAGAACGGCCGACACGACCACGATCACCAGCACCGCCATCCGCCATTGAGAGACGTAGGTGTCAGCGTCAAACACGCCGATCCGCTCCAGGAAGAGCATCACCAGCGGCAGTTGGAACCCCAGCCCGAAGCCGATCGGGAGGATGAGCACGAAGCTGAGCCATTCGCTGATGCGAGGGTCGGGGTCGAGGCCCAGCCAGGCGTTGAACTGCAGCAGGTAGTCGAGCACGAAGTCGAACACGAAGAAGAAGGCGATGGACACGCCCGCGAGAAACAGCCCGATGCTGATCGGCAGGAACATCCACACCCAGCGCCTCTCGTGCGGGTAGAGGCCGGCGGCGACGAAGAGCCAGAGTTGGTAGAAGATCCACGGACTCGCCAGCACGATGCCCACGAGGAGCGCCGCCTTCACATAAATGCCGAAGGCCTCCTGGGCAGAGAGCGTGGTGATGCTCACGCGGGCATCGCGGGAGAGCGGCTGCCAGAGGAGCACCGGCACGAGCGCGTCGGTGTCGAAGTCGGGCTTGCCGCCGCCGTCCGCCGCCGTGTTCGCAGCTGCCTCGTTGCCGAGCAACCGGGCCAGCCGATCAGCGTGGATCTCCCGGAGTTCGAACGACAGGCCGTGAGTCTCGATGGCGTCGCGGATCTCCTCCTGCGAGTAGGGCAGGGCGGGGCCGCCGGTGGTGCGAGGCTGCCAGGCGGCGGCCGTCTCGAGCGCCCGCTTCGAGTAGTAGTCGCCGAGCGCCCGCCGCAGCGGCTCCTCGATGAGGTGCACCACAGGGCGGGCCACGAAGAACCCGAGCACCATCGCGATCGCCAATCCCGCGGCCGCCCGGATCAGGCAGGTGCGGAGCTCCTCCAGGTGCTCGCCGAACGTCATCGTCGAGGTCTGAAACAGGTCGGCGTCGGTGGGGCGGGGCATGGCGTGGATATGTGGCTAGAAATGGCTGCAGAGCGGGATCTTCGCCCGACTCTACTTCAAAAACCTTGCGTCTGCCGGGCCGTTCACGCCCCGTATTTGCCGAACCGCTGGGCGTGGGCCATCGCCAGCAGCATGAGGTGCTTTGCCGGGAAGATACCGAAACCACCGCGGAGACAGTCTCGCTCGGAAAATCGTGACAGCCCGTCGGGCCGGCAGGTGTCGGCGGCGAGCAGCGTGGGCACCGGATGCCAGCTGTGGCTCTTGAGTCTGCTCGGCGTCGAGTGGTCGCCCGTCACGATCAGCACGTCGGGCTTCAGGGCCTCGATCCTCGGGATCACCCGGTCGAGTTCCTCGATCCGTTTCACCTTCTGGTCAAACGCGCCGTCCTCGCCGGTTGAGTCGGTGTATTTGAAGTGCAGGAAGAAGAAGTCGTAGTCGTTCCAGCACTTTGCGAGTTCGTCGATCTGCTCGTCGAGCGTCTGGGCCTTACCCACCAGTTTCATACCGACCAGTTGGGCCAGCCCCTTGTACATCGGGTAGACGGCGATCGCCGCGGCGCGGAGGCCGTAGAGTTCCTCGTAGGAGGGCAGGGCGGGCTTGGCCGCGAAGCCGCGGAGCACCATGCCATTGGCCTTCGGCTCGTTGGCGAGGATCGCCCGGGCCTGCCGCACAAACTCCTTCGCCACCTCGGCCGTCTTCTTCGCCGCTGGGTCGACGGGCAGTGGATCGAGCGGGGCCACACCCACGGCCTGCGGGTCGGTGTCGGCCACGCGACCGTCGAGACCCTTGCCGCGAAACACGACGACGAATCGGTGCTCCTTCACCGGCTTCACGAACGTCTCCACGCCGGCGATCTTCACGGCCTGCAGCCGCTCCACCACCTTGAAGCTCTCCTCGGAAGGGATGCGGCCGGCGCGGCGATCGGCAATGGTTCCAGCGGCGTCGAGCGTGCAGAAGTTGCCGCGGGCCGCGACGTCGTCGGGGCCGAGTTCGAAGCCGATGCCGGTCGCCTCGAGCGCGCCTCGGCCGATCTTGAACTCCAGCGGGTCGTAGCCGAAGAGGCCCAGGTGGCCGGGGCCTGAGCCCGGTGTGATCCCCGGCAGCACGGGCACGCTCGACCCGCACGTGCCCCGGGCTGCGAGCCGATCGAGGTTTGGCGTGGCGGCTGTTTCCAGTTCCGTCTTGCCGTCCAGCTGCATCGGCAGGCCGCCGAGTCCGTCGGCCACGACCATCACGATCTTGGAGGCGTTCTGTTCGGCGAGTTCGCGGACGAGTTCGTGCTCTTTCACGGTGGGATGTTTTGCTCGGGGTTTGCTTGGCGGCCGTCGCGGGGAACGGCTAGAGTTCGTCCTCCAGAATCTACACGGTGGCTTGCCCCGCCAGAAACAGCCCTCCTCAGCGAGGCTCCCATGAGCGTCATCCGACCGCAGCCGTCCGAGCATCCGATCCAGTACAACGCATCCGCCGTGTTTGCCGCCGGTACCGTCTCGCCCGCCGCGGTCGCCGGACTTGCCGGCCGGCTTGATGCGGCGCGGGCCGAGTCGCTGGCCGATCTCGACCGCTGGCGGAGCGGTGGCGCGAAGCCGGGAGAGTCGCTCGATCCCGCGTTCATCGACCTACCGGACCGGCTCCTCGCGGCCTACGGCACCGTGCGGCCCGAGAGCGAGCTGTTCGCGATCCTGCAGACGGCGCGGCGGATCCGCGACGCCGTTGATCGCGTCTTCGTGCTCGGCATCGGCGGCTCCTACATGGGCACACGGGCCCTCTTCGAAGCCTGCTGCCATCCCTGCCACAACGACCTCCCCCGCGGCGAGCGCGGCGGCCGTCCTCGGCTCTCGTTCGAGGGCTTCAACATGGACAACGACTCGGCGCAGGGGCTGCTCGATGTGGTCGCGCCTGCCGGCAGACCGCGGGGCGACGACCTGCTCGACCGCTGGGCCATGCTCATCGTCAGCAAGAGCGGCGGCACGCTGGAGACCGCGGCGGCCACGCGGCTCTTCCTCGCCACGCTGCTCAATGCTGTGGGCGGTGATGTCGCGCGGCTCGCGCCGCTCGTCGTGCCCATCACCGGCAAGACGGGCCGGCTCGCGGAACTCGCGAAGGCGATCGGCTGCCCCGACGGATTCGATATCCCGGACGGTGTCGGTGGGCGGTTCTCGGTGTTCACGGCGGTGGGTCTGCTGCCGGCCTCCATCGTGGGGATCGACGTCGTGAGGCTGCTCGAGGGCGCCGCGGCAATGAACCGCCGGTTTCGCGAGGCGCCGGTCGCGGAGAATCCAGTGCTGCAGTACGTGGCCGTGTCGCACCTTGCCGAGGTCGAGGCCGGCGCGACGATCCGCGTGCTCTCCAGTTGGAGCAACAGGCTCGAGGCCGTGGGCCTATGGTACGACCAGCTCCTCTCGGAGAGCCTCGGTAAGGACGGCAAGGGGGCAACGCCGCTCACGGCCGTGACGACCCGCGACCTTCACTCGCGTGGCCAGCAGCATCAGGAAGGCCGCCGCGACAAGCTGATCACAAACCTCGTGGTCGGCGAACCGCGTCGTGATCCGATCTCGCTACCGAAGCTCGGATCCTACGCAGCCAATCAGGACCAGCTCGACGACCTGGCGGGAAAAACCTGGCCCGAGATGCTCGCCGCCGCCGTCGCCGGCACGAACGAGGCCTACGCGCAGGCGAAGCGGCCGACGGCCGACATCCTTCTGCCGCGGGTCGACGAGCACGTGGTCGGCCAACTCCTGCAGATGCTGATGCTCGCCACCGTCGTCGAGGGCCGACTCGTCGGCACGAATCCCTACGGCCAGCCCGGTGTCGAGGACTACAAGAAGCTGATGATGAAGCGGCTGCGGCCGGCGTAAACGCGTTCTCAGGAAGCCCCAAGCGCGACCGCGGGGAATACGGGCGGCATTGAGACGGTGCCGGAATGGTTCGCCGGCGGTGGCATGCTCGCCGCCGGGGGATTTTGCTACAGGATGCCAGTTTGGCCGACGGGGCGTCGCTCGTGAGTCGCAAACATTCCCCGGCGTCTGCGCGTGTCCCCGACCGGCTCCTCCACGATCGGATGCCGTCAAGAAGCCCCAAGCGCGAGCGCGAGGAATGCGTCCTCTACTTCGTGTCGCTCCCCACGACCGCCAAGGTCACTACCCGTCTTCCCATCGCTTGCGCTCAGGGCTTCTTGAGGGCCACGCCGCCCGCGAGGAACCTCATGCCGTCCCGCAGCCGGCGCAACCATCATGCTGCACCGAAAGCGCCCTGCAGAACCCGCACCCAACCTCCGGGCCAAACCCTCGCGCCCCCGTGTATAGTTCTTTCCGCACGCCCCTCAGAGGACACTTCCCATGCCCGTCACGATCACCTGGACCGGCCACGCGACGTGGCTCATCAACACCGGCTCCGGCGTCCTGCTCGTCGACCCGTTCTTCGACGAGTGCCCGACCGCAAGCATGAAGTCGAAGGACGTCGCCTGCGACGCGATTCTCGTGACGCACGGCCACGTCGACCACGTGGCCGACCTGATCACGATCGCGACGCGGACGAAGGCCAAGGTCTTCTGTAACTGGGAGATTGGCCAGTGGCTGGAAAAGCAGGGCGTCGGGAACGTGCAGCCGATGAACCTCGGTGGAACGACGGCGGTGCCGGGCGGGACAGCGAAGATGGAACTCGCACATCATTCGTCGAGCCTGCCCGACGGGACCTACGGCGGGAATCCCTGCGGCTGGGTGCTCGACGTGGGTGGGAAGCGAATCTACGTTGCCGGTGACACGTCGCTCTTCTCCGACATGGAGCGGATCGGCAAGGTTCGCGGCGGCAAGGGCCTCGACGTCGCAATCCTGCCGATCGGCGACCTGTTCACGATGGGGCCCGACGATGCGATCGAGGCGATTCGGCTCCTGAAGCCCACGCTCGCGCTGCCGAGCCACTACGGCACGTGGCCGCCCATCGAGCAGGACGCCGCCGCGTGGGCAAAGGAGGTTGCCGCCGCGGGTGTCGGCGCTGCGAAGGTGCTGACGCCGGGCGACTCGGTCACGCTCGCGTAGGCAGCTCGACCGGCCTCGGCGGCGGCACCTGGACTTCGATCGAGTCGCCCACGAGGCGAACCTCGAAGACCTCGACTTTCAGTTTCTCGTTGTCGCACCAGGCCCCGTCGCAGGCCCGAAACCGCCAGGCGTGCCACGGGCAGGTGACGGCACCGTCGACGAACGGGCCGGAGCCGAGCGATGCACCCATGTGGGGGCAGAGATCGTCCATCGCGTGGTAGCCGTGCCCGTCGAAGAACACGGCCACGAGCCTACCTGCAACCTCAAACGTGCGGCCTTCGTGTGCCGGGATGTCGTTCGCGCGGGCTACCGGCGTGAAGGGAATCGTGGAAGCGTCGTCGGCCGCGGGCGTCATGATTGATGTCTCCGCTGGTATCATACTGTGCATGAAGGCTCCTGCTGTTTCCGCGTCGCACTGTCCCGTGCGACTGCTTGTCCTCGACGTAGACGGCACGGTCGCTGACTCCCGCCACGAGGTCGCCGAGGCGACCCGAACGGCAGTGAGGCGGGTGCGCGAGGCGGGCGTGCGGGTGATGCTCGCCACCGGCCGCCGCTACCGCGACACGCTGCCCATCGCCCGCTGCCTTGGGATCGACGTGCCGTTGGTCACGGCTTCGGGCGCCCTGGTGAAGCATCCGACTGACCACGCCACGCTCGCGCGGGCCGAGTTCGACCCCGGCGTGCTGCCAGGCGTGCTGGCGCGGGTGGTCGCGGAAGGCCACGAGGCGATCCTTTACAGCGACAGCTATTCGCTCGGGTTCGACTTCTATTGCCGCAGTCTCGCCGCCGCGGCCAATGAGCCGGGGGCGCTCGGCGGCGGGTTGCGGGAATACCTGGGCCACAACCGCGACCTCGCCAACGTGATGCCCGATCTCCACGGCTCGCCACCGGAGGGCGTGTTCGCCGGATTCGTGATGGGGCCGCGCGAGGCGATGACAACGCTCGAGTCCGCGCTCGACGCGGCGTTTCCCGGGCAGCTCTCGCTCCACACGATCAAGAGTCCGCGATACTGCGAGTGGATGTGCGAAATCGCCCCGGCCGGGGTGACGAAGTGGTCGGGCGTGACGGCCGTGGCCACCGGGTGGGGCATCGCTGCAAATGAGATCTGCGCCGTCGGCGACGACGTGAATGACATCCCGATGATCCGGGCCGCCGGCATGGGTATCGCCATGGGCAACGCGCGGCCCGAGGTCATGCAGGTGGCCGACGCGGTGGTGGGAACGAACGATGGCCGCGGAATCGCCGACGTCGCCGACATGATCCTCGCCAGCCTTGCGTAGAGCGCATCCGGCTTTTGGTGGATCGCCGACCCCATCGCCTACGTTTCCCAGCTTGCCACGACATCGCTCCAGCTATCTCGAACGTGCTCGAGCCTGCATGGCGTCGCCCCGGCCGTGCTTGTGGCGGGGGCGGACTGCCTCTATGGTCCCGCCCCGCGAACCCGGGCTGAAGACACGCTATGGACCTCAAACTTCACAGACCGCAGGCGGCGTGTGCGCGCACGGGCCGGACGTTCGCAGCCGGTGAGGAGTTTTACTCCGCACTCGTCCGCAGCAGCGGTGTTCTCGATCGGCTCGACGTCGCGGCCGAGGCCTGGGACGGCCCGCCTCCCGACGCGATCGCCTGGTGGCGGTCGCGGCATTCGACCGCGGGTGAGGCCGGGCCGACGCTGGCCCCCGTCGACGTGCTACTCGACGCGTTTGAGAGTCTCGAAGAAGGCGGAGATGATCCCCTCCGCTACCTGCTTGCGCTGGAACTGATGCGTCGGCGGATGCTGCGAATCGTGGACGATCGCCGTGAATCGCCTGAGGCCGACGTACTCGTGCTTTCGTGCCGCAAGCGGGGTCGCGAGTATCGCGTGCGGACCGTCGGGCGGGCGGAAGTCGCCGCCGATGGGGTCGAAGGACGGCTCGTCTCGCTGCTCTGGTCGGGAGGTGCGGCATGATGCCGAGCCATCGCACCGCCACCGGCTCACGGCCGACCGCCATCACGCGCGGCGCCGCGCTTGTGCTACTGGTCGCCTCGGTCGCGTCGAGCGGTGCCTCGTGCCCGCAGGTGCTTCGCGGCTATCAGGTGGGCACGATGCCACTGCCCCGGACGCTCCCGGCGCAGCCGTCACTCGATCAGATCATCGCCGTCGTTCACGACAACACGCAGCGGGTCAGGAGCTACGTGGCCACGCAGGCGGTGCTCGTGGTGCCGGGCGTGCCGCGGCTCTCGGCCCGCGTGGCCTGCGAGCCGCCGCGCCGGTTCCGCCTGCAGGCCCAGACGGCGATCACGGGGCCCGAGCTCGACATCGGCAGCAACGACGACCTCTTCTGGCTCTGGTTGCGGCAGCACAAGCCGCCGATCGTCGCCTTCTGCCGTCACGAGAACTATGGCCAGTCGGCCGCCCGCCGGCTGCTGCCGATCCGTGCCGACTGGATGCCCGAGATACTCGGACTCGTGAACTTCAGGCCGGAAGACCGGCATCAGGGACCGTTTCCGCTCCCCGACGGCAGGATCGAGGTTCGCAGCACGATCGATTCGCCCGAGGGCGAGATTCTGAAGTCGACGATCCTCGACGGCACCACCGGGCTGGTGAGCGAGCAGCATCTGTTCATGGCATCGGGTGAGCGGCTGGCGAGCGTGCGGACCAGCCGGCATCGCGCCGATCCACGGTCGGGCGCTGCCCTGCCGCATCTCGTGGAGGTGTCGTGGCCTGCGTCGGGTGTCGACTTCAAGATCGAACTGTCATCGATTACCACCAATACCGCGAGCGGAGATCCGGGACAACTCTGGCAGATGCCCGCCTATCCGGGCTACGAGCCGATCGACCTCGCTGACCCGTCGGTCGTGATCGGCCCACCAGCAGCTCCTTAGCAGTGACTGGCCGCGCTCAGCCGGCCTGCGAAGGCTGATCGAACTGCCGCATCTTTTCGCGGGCCCGCGATAGAGCCGGACCGATTGAGCCGAGTGGCATGCCGGTGAGATGACTGATCTCGCCATAGCTCCGCTGCTCGAGGTGATGGAGCCGGATGAGCCTCGCTTCGTCGCCCTCGAGACTGGAAAGGAGCGACTCCACGTGTTCGCGGTCGGCGATCCGCGCGGCCTCATCGGGGCCGTGGGCAGGATCGACCGACGCAGCGGCCTGCGAGGCGGTGCGAGTCGTATTCCGCAGCAACGCCCTGACCGTCACCCGGCGAGCGATCACGGTGAGATACGTCGCGAGACTTGCCCGGCCTGCGAACCCGCGCATCAGGGCTGCGTCGCCGCGGAGGCATTCCAAGAGGATCTCCCCCACGATGTCGTCGCGGTCGGCCGGTGACAGGGCCAGGCCACGTTGGCGGGCTGTCCGGAAAGCGATAAACGCGAACAGTCCGACGAAGCGGTTTATGAACGCCTCCCAGGCGCCGTCGCCGCCTGCAATACAGGCGTCGAGCAACCGGCGATCTTCGGCCGAAAGAGCCGTCGCGTCATCGGCTGGCTGAGGCGGGATCGACACCGTGGCAGGCCTCCTGGCGAATCGAAACGCCGCACGATCCGGTGAAAGCCGCGGCAGCGTCACCGGCTCAATTTTTTCCCGCGGTTGGCCGATCCTACACCCATCATAAGGCGGTTCCGCACGGGCCACCAACGGCAGTGGACGGAGGTGTGGAAGCCCGTGAAATCGGGCTAGGCCGCTCGTTGACACGATTTCCCGCTCCGCCTACCATTCCGCGCAGTCGCGGCCAGTCCGAGATGTTGGCGAGGCGACTCGCTTCCGGGCTCCGCGTGGATCGCCCGGGTTGAATCATCGTATAAGGAGTCGATCATGACCCACGTCGTTGCCGAGCCCTGTTTCGCCTGCAAGTACACCGACTGCGTGGTCGTCTGCCCCGTGGAGTGTTTCTACGAGGGCGACAAGATGCTCTACATCCATCCCGATGAGTGCATCGACTGCGAGGCCTGCGTGCCCGAATGCCCGGTTGAGGCGATCTTCCACGAAGACAACCTCCCCGCGGAATGGAAGGACTTTACGGCACTCAACGCTGAAATGTCGCCGCAACTCCCAGTGATCACCGAGAAGAAAGACCCGCTCTGCTGAGACGGGCGACTTAGCGGAGGTCGGCGAGCCAATAGGCATTGTCGACAAAACTCTTCCAACTCGCGTACTTCGGGTTGCCCATCTTGATCGAGAGCAGCGGGCTCCGCTTCGGCTTCACGGGCTGACAGATGAGGTTCATCCGGGCCTCGTGGGGCGTGCGGCCTCCCTTGCGGACGTTGCAGGCCACGCAGGCGCAGACGATGTTCTCCCAACTCGTGATGCCGCCCCGGCTGCGGGGCACCACGTGATCGAGCGAGAGTTCGCTCGTCGGGAAGTTCTTTCCGCAGTATTGGCACAGGTTGCCGTCGCGGGCGAAGACGTTACGGCGGTTAAACCGCAGACCCTGGCGGGGACCGCGGTCGCAAGAAATCAGCCGGATGACCCGGGGCGCCTGGAGTTCGTATCCCACAGCGCGGATCCAATCCTGATCGGGGCTGCGGAAGTCGGCCTGCAGGGCGGAGAGCTGACGCCACGAATCGAGGTTGTAGGCAGCAAACTGCCCCTCCTCGATGTGGACCACCTCGGCCAACTGACGGAAGAGCAGCGTGATGGCCCGACGGACGTTCGTGATGTGAACCGCTACAAATGAGCGGTTGAGAACGAGAACGCTCAAGCCCAGCGACGTGGGCTGGCGCTGGGAAGGCAGTGTGAGGGCAATCGATGTCATGAGAGAGTAGTCACTCCACCCGTTCGCTTGAGTCTACCAACGCCACCGAAACCGCGCCAAATAACTCATCCGTGCGGCGTGTCGGCGGCTTGCCTTGGCCGCTGGTTGCGGTCACACTCAAGAGCGTTGAAGGAGCCTCGCCCCCAAGGTGACGGTCTTTCTGGCCGCCGACACTTCAACGCCCTCTCACACCATCCGGAGAAATCGATGCTCCATTACTCGTGCGACGTCTGCAAGCGGCCGATCGACCTCGGCAACGACGTGCGTCATGTCGTCAAGATCGAGGTATTTCCCGCCGTCGAAGATCAGGAGTGTGGATGCCAGGATGCCGATGAGCTCGCGGCCGATGCGGACCACCTGGAAGACATGCAGGATCTGCTCGAGCGACTCGATGGCGGCGATGCGTCGGATCTTGTTGACGAGGCGACGCGTTCGCTGCGGTTTGATCTCTGCGACGCGTGCCGCCAGCGGTTCGTCAAGAATCCGCTCGGCATGAAGAGCGGCAAGCAGCACGATTTCAGTAATAACTAGAGCGCATTCGGGTTACGTGCAGCGGTGTCCGCAGTGCCTGAAACAGTTGCGGCACTCGTCCTCGGTGAACTTGTCGAGCAGTTCACCACCGAGCGACCAGAGGGCATCGACGGTCCTTGCGGATGCACTCTTCAAGAGCCACTTGAACTTTGAGAAAACGGTCCATCCGGGGTTTTCATGGGCAGAGCGGTAAACGGCCGCCGCGCAGGGCGATCACATCTGTGGTCTGGACGGGTTTTGTGGAGCGGGAGCCACCAGGCCTTTGAGCGTCCACGGGCGAACCAATCCGGCACCGTCTCGATGCGACCCGGATACCCCGCATTCGCGCTTGGGGCTTCCTGACGGGAGGCAAACTGCACGGATGATCGAACCGATTCTTGATCGTGAGGAGCCGGGGGTGGCACGCGCAGACGCCGGGGAATCTTTGCGACTCACGAGCAATTCCCCAGTCGGCCACCCGAGCATCCTGTAGCAAAATCCCCCGGCGGCGAGCATGTCACCCCCGGTGAACCAATCCGGCACCGTTTCGCCCGCGACCCCACGGG
>CAMBPQ010000021.1 GCA_945869735.1 Planctomicrobium piriforme | reverse complement strand
CTGGGCCCGCCACCACGCCCAGCCTGTGCGCCAACTTCGTCCACATCAGTCCCGGCGACGCCCATGTCACCGATGCCAACGCGACGAGCCAGCTGTTCTTTGTGATGCGAGGGGGTGGGGCAACGCGGCTCGGCGACGGCACGGAGTTTTCGTGGCATGCCGGCGACCTGTTCACGCTGCCCGCGGGCAGTCGGGCGCTGCACGCCGCCGCCGAGGACGCCGCCCTTTACTGGGTACACGATGGACCGCTTCTGCGGTATCTCGGCGTCGAGGCCCGTGAGCCGCAGTTTTCACCGACGGTCTACCGCCGTGTGGAGATCATGCAGGCGCTCGAGACGATCGTCCGCGATCCCTCGAGCGCGACGGCGAACCGGCTAAGCGTTCTGCTCGGCAGCCGGCTGTTTCCCCAGACCATGACGATAACGCACGTGATGTGGGCGATGTTCGGCCTGCTGCCGGTGGGCGCGGTCCAGGCTCCCCATCGCCATCAGTCGGTGGCCGTCGATCTCATCGTTGATGCGAAGCCCGGCTGCTACACGCTGGTTGGCAAGACCCTCGACAAGGATGGCCGCGTCGCCGAAGGGCACCGGTTTGACTGGCACCCGCACTCCGTGTTCGTGACGCCCCCAGGCCTGTGGCACTCCCACCACAACGAGTCGGGGTTTCCGGCCCACATCCTTCCCATCCAAGACGCCGGCCTGCACACCTACCTGCGCACGCTCGACATTCGCTTCAGCCGCGGGAACCAAAGCGGCGGGGGCGAGGTCCCGGAAAATGCTGGGTGAACGGCAGCTGCGGACTACCAGCGGCCCTCGAGGCCCAGGCTCACGCCCTGCACGAGCGTGCTGCCGTTGGCGTTGATCGAGCCCGAGGTCGGGGCGACGCCGCCGGCCGTTTGCGTGAGCACTTGGCTGCTGAGCTGCTGCGTCGGCTGGACAAGGCCCGAGAGCCAGAGGCCGAAGTATCCGAAGCGGAAGTCGAGGCAGCTCGTGATCGGCACGACACCGGTGAGGCCCACCTCGTCCACGAACGCATAGCCCACGGGCGACTCGTTGATCGTCACGCCCTGGGAGACGAACGACCCGGTTGAGTTCGACCGGAAGAGCGAACTCTGGACGCCGTTGTTGCAGGAGGCTCCCGCCTTGATCAAGGAGTCGAGCCGTATCCAGGGGAGCGACAGGAGCCAGGCATGGAGGCCGATCCGGCCGCCGTAGAGGCTGTTGATGCTGCTGGTGTTGTAGAAGTCCTGGTAGGTCGGCGGGTACGGCCTTCGACGCGGGCGACCTGCAGACCCAAACTGGAGCGGGCGTCCGCGTGGGCCTTGTCCGCGCCATCGGGGGTCGCTAGTCGAACGAAGGCAACTATTTTCAGGAGCGGCCCTTCAATGCCACAGGCAATGTTCCCGCGGCCGGCGGACCCTACGAACTCACGAACACTGTCGATCTCGTGTTCAACGACATCGAATCGGCCCAGGTCACCAGCAGCGGCTGGATTCAAAGCGCCGAACTCAACTGGCGGAAAAATGAGGGCTGGTCGCCCATCACCTGGCTCGCTGGCTTCCGCTGGGTCGAACTCAACTCGCAGGTGGACGTCGACTATGCGTTTGCGAATCTTGTCCCATTCGGGTCGGGCAACATCGACACCGCTGTCGGCAACAACCTCTACGGCGCCCAGCTCAGGGCTGGGCCTTGCCGATGCCGTTGACCCGCCAGGCCCGCCCCTGTTCCAGAGCCGCATCTCCTACCGCTTACGCGGTTGGGCTTCTCACAGCGTGCACGCGCCGAAGGCGGCGAGGGCTTCGCCGGTGTGGCTTCTGAGGAGGGCTTCGGCGGGTTGCTTCTCCGCGCGGCCCTTGGCCATCGCCTGCTCCTGCTGCTGCCAGCGCTGGGCGTGGATCACGATGTCTTCCGGTGGGCCCTCCACCACGATGCGGCCGCCGCCGGCGCCCGCCTCGGGTCCCAAATCCATTACCCAGTCGGCGGCCGAGATCACTTCGAGATTGTGCTCCACCACGAGCACCGTGTTGCCCGCGTCCACCAGTCGCTCGAGCACATGCAGGAGCTTCTCGATGTCGACGAAGTGCAGGCCCGTGGTCGGCTCGTCGAGGATGTAGAGCGTGCTGCCCGTGCCGGGCTTCGCCAGTTCGCGGGAGAGCTTCACCCGCTGGGCCTCGCCGCCCGAAAGCTGCGGCGCCGGCTGGCCGAGCGTGACATAGCCAAGGCCCACGTCGACGAGCGTGCCGAGAATCCGCGCGATGTGCGGCACCGTCTCGAAGAACTGCGCCGCGTCGGCCACGCTCATCTCCAGCACGTCGGCGATGCTCTTGCCATGCCACTTGGCGTGGAGCGTCTCGCTCGAATACCGCCGCCCCTTGCAGGCCTCGCACTCCACCCACACGTCGGGCAGGAAGTGCATCTCGACCCGCCGCTGGCCGAGCCCCTCGCAGGCCTCGCAGCGGCCCCCCTCGACGTTGAAGGAGAACGTCCGCGGCGTGAAGCCTCTCGTACGCGACTCCGGCACCTTCGCATAGAGCTGCCGGATGTGATCGAACACTCCCGTGTAGGTCGCCGGTGTCGAGCCGGGCGTCGAGCCGATCGACTCCTGGTCGACGAGGATCACCTTGTCGACTTGATCGAGCCCCTTGAGGCTGGCGAACTGTCCCGGCTGTTCGCGGGCCGCGTGCAGCCTCCGGGCCAGCGCCCGCCAAAGCACCTCCAGCACCAGCGATGTTTTCCCCGAGCCGCTCGGACCGGTCACCGCGGACAAGACGCCGAGCGGGAGCCGCGCGTCGATACCTTTGAGCGTGCGATGCCGAACGCCGCGAAGCTCCAGCCAGCCCGTCGGCTCGCGGCGACCCCGCTTCGCCTTCCGCGCGAGCACTTCGTCGCAGGCGCGCCGCTTCGTGAGATACGGCCCCGTGACACTGCCCGCAAGCGAGGCGAGCCTGGCCGGAGTCGCATGGGCCACGATCTGGCCCCCCTCGCGGCCGCTGCCCGGGCCGAAGTCGAGGGCGTAGTCGGCCGTCGCCACCACGTCGCGGTCGTGCTCGACGACGAGGATCGTGTTGCCGAGATCGCGAAGCTTGCCGAGGGCCGTGATCAGTCGGTGCGTGTCGCGGGGATGAAGGCCGATCGTGGGCTCGTCGAGCACGTAGAGCACGCCTGTGAGGCCGCTGCCCACCTGCGCGGCCAGACGGATCCGCTGCAACTCGCCCCCCGAAAGACTGCCGGCCGGCCGGGCCATGTCGAGATACTCGAGGCCGACTTCCACGAGGAACGAGACCCGCGCATTGAGTTCGCGCAGGAGATCGCCGGCGATCTTGCGATCAGCGTCGGAGAGCGTGATCGTGGCGAGCTCCTGGCGGAGGCGGCCGAGCGGCATCCGCCCCCAGACGTCGAGCGTGCGGCCCCAAAGCGTGACGGCGCTGGCCACGTCGGCGAGCCGGCTGCCACCGCACTCGCTGCAGGGCACCTCGTCCATCACGGCGTCGACCTTGCCGCGGAGGCCGACGACGAGACGGGCCGCCTCCTCGCAGGCGGCCTCGAGGCCTTTGAAGCGGAAGGAGAACCAGGGGGTTGAGGGGGTGGCACGCGGTGTGGTGATCGGACGCGTAGTCCCCGCGCTCGCGCTTGGGGCTTCCTGGGAGGCGCGGGGGACGGGGATCCATTTCTCGCCTGTGCCCTCGAAGAGCACGCGCTGCTGGATCCCTGAGAGATCAGCGAGCGGCACATTGATCGGCAGGCCCGTCGTCGCACAGAGGGCTTCGAGCATCGCCCGCCCAATACGCCTGCCCTGCGGTCCGTCGAGCGCGGGCCAGAGATCGAGCGCACCCTCCGCAAGTGAGAGCGCGGCATCGCGGACGAGGGCCTTGCGGTCAACGCCCGTCCGCGTGCCGAGGCCGTCGCAACTCGGACACCAGCCCAGCGGGCTGTTGAACGAGAACTGCCTCGGCTCGAGCGGCTTGAATCCGCGACCGCAGGCGGGGCAGGCCAGCCGGCGACTCAAGACCTCGACCGGCCAGTCAGGCTCGTCGAGCGGCTGGCCGTCGTGGCCGTCGATGCAGCGGGCAACGAGCATCGTGCCGCCGCCCGCATCGAACGCCGCTTCGACGCTCTGGGCCAGGCGGCTGCGGTCGGCTGGCTCGGCCGTGACGCGGTCGATCACGATCTCGATCCGGCTCTTTCGCTTGCGATCGAGCGTGGGTTTTTCATCGAGCCGCACGGTGCGGCCGTCGATTCTCACCCGCACGTGACCTGCCGCGAGAAGCGCTGCAAAAAGCGACTCGGGCGTCTGGCCCACCTTGAGTTCCACGGGCGCCAAGAGCAGGAGCTTCGTGCCTGCCGGATGCACGAGCAGCCGATCGACCGTTTGATCGACGCTCTGCGTCGCCACCGGCGTGCGGCAATCAGGGCAGTGCATCTTCCCGAGCCGGGCGGCGAGCACGCGGAAGTGGTCGTACATCTCGGTGAGCGTGCCGACGGTGGACCGCGGCGTGCTGCCCGTGGCCCGCTGCTCGATCGCCACCGCCGGCGAGAGTCCCTCGATCTTCTCAAAGAGCGGCTTGGGCACCTGGCCGACGAACTGCCGCGCATAGGGTGACAGGCTCTCGACATACCGCCGCTGCCCCTCCGCGTAGAGGGTGTCGAAGGCCAGCGAGGTTTTTCCACTGCCACTGGGGCCGCAGCAGACGGTGGTCTGACCGCGGGGAATGTCGGCATCGACGTGCTTGAGATTATGCAAGGCGGCGCCCCGGACGGTGATCGCCGGCGGCCCGGGGTCGCGAGACTTCTTGCCGACCGCGGCGAGCATCTCCTGCACCGCCGTGGCGGGATCGACCACCTTCTTGCGGCGGACGGCCGGTTTTCGCGGAGCCTTGGCCCGGGCCTTCGCGGCCACGAGCAGTGGCACGAGCGCCTTGCCCGTATGCGACGCCTTGACCTTCGCCACCTGTTCCGGCGTGCCGGCGGCCACGATTTGCCCGCCACCGCCGCCCCCCTCGGGGCCGAGGTCGATCACCCAGTCGGCTCGCTTCACGACGTCGAGATTGTGCTCCACCACGAGCACCGTGTTGCCCGCCTCGACGAGCCGTTCGAGCACCGTCAGCAGCTGCCGGACGTCGGCCATGTGGAGGCCGGTCGTCGGCTC
This sequence comes from Planctomicrobium piriforme, assembly GCA_945869735.1. Taxonomy (GTDB): domain Bacteria; phylum Planctomycetota; class Planctomycetia; order Pirellulales; family UBA1268; genus QWPN01. The sequence continues at coordinate 40,967 of CAMBPQ010000021.1, read as the reverse complement.
GTCGAGAATATAGAGTGTCTTTCCGGTGGAACGCTTCGCCAGTTCTCGCGACAGTTTCACCCGCTGGGCCTCACCCCCTGAAAGCGTCGGCGAAGGCTGGCCAAGGTGGAGGTAGTCGAGGCCGACGTCGTGGAGCGTCTGCAGCTTGCGGGCGATGTCGGGGGCATCGGCGAAGAGTTCGAGCGCCTCGCCGATCTCCATGGCGAGGAGGTCGGCAACGCTCTTGCCCTTCCAGCGGACTTCGAGCGTGTCTTTCGCGAACCGCGCCCCGTCGCAGACGTCGCAGGTCACCCACACGTCTGCCAGAAAATCCATGTCGAGGCGGACCGAGCCGTTGCCCTCGCAGGCCTCGCACCGCCCTCCGGCCACATTGAAGCTGAAGCGGCCCGCCTTCCAGCCCCGTTTCTTGGCGTCGGGCAGCATCGTGAACAGGTTGCGGATGTCGTCCCAGACCTTCACGTAGGTCGCCGGATTACTCCGTGGCGTGCGGCCGATGGGCGACTGGTCGATCACGATCACCTTGTCGAGCTGCTCGGCGCCCGTGATCCGGTCGAACGCGCCGGGGCTCGCCACCTCGCTGCCGAGCAGCCGGCGAAGCTCCGGCTCCAGCACGTCGCCCACCAGCGAACTCTTGCCACTCCCCGAGACGCCCGTCACGCACACGAGCAGGCCGAGCGGGATCTCGACGTCGACGCTCTTCAAGTTGTTGTGCCGCACGCCCTCGAGCCGCAGGGACTTGCCGGCGGGCTGACGCCGCTTCGCGGGCACCTCGATCGCGTCGCGGCCAGCGAGGAAGGCCCCCGTGATACTGCGGTCGCTCTTGGCGATGTCGTCGGGCGTGCCCGCGGCCACGACCTCGCCACCCCGCTTGCCCGGACCGGGGCCAAAGTCGACGACCCAGTCGGCCGCCCGGATCGTGTCTTCATCGTGCTCCACCACGACGACCGTGTTGCCCTTGTCGCGGAGCGCCTCAAGCGCGCCCAAGAGCTTGACGTTATCGCGGGCATGAAGACCGATCGACGGCTCGTCGAGCACGTAGAGCACGCCCGAGAGGCCGGAGCCGATCTGGGCGGCCAGCCGGATCCGCTGACTCTCGCCGCCCGAGAGCGTGGGTGCCTTGCGATCGAGGGCCAGATAGCCGAGGCCGACGCGGTCAAGAAACTCGAGCCGGCTCGAAATCTCCTTCATAAGTTCGACGGCGATCACGCGCTGGGTGTTGTCGAACGCAAGCGACGAGAGAAACTCGCGGGCCTCGGCGATCGGCAGGGCACAGAGCGCGTCGAGTGAGAGTTCGTCGTCACGGCGGCCGCCGGCTCGAGGCCAGGCCTTCACCGCTGTGCGAATCCGCACCGCTCGAGCTTGCGGCGAGAGGCGGGCGCCATGGCAGGCATGGCACGGCGTGATGCTCATCAGCTTTTCGAGCATCCGCCGGAGGATGCTGCTTTTGGCATTGCGCCAGCGGTTGGCGAGCAGGGCACACAGCCCCTCGAACTTTGTCTTCGCGCCCCGCTCGGCCCGGCCTCGCTTCCACGAAAGCGTGACTTCGTCGACGCCGGTGCCGCTGAGCCAGATCTTTTTCTGGAGGGCCGTGAGATCCTTCCACGGCGTATCGAGGAGCGTGCCCGGCGCAAGTTTTTTCTTCGCCTCCGCATGCGCGGCCACGCCGGTGAGTAGCCGCCGCAGCCACCGCGGCATGTCGCGAAAGCTCCCGAGCACACCGATCGCCCCCTTGCGGAGCGTCTTGTCGGGGTCGGTGACGAGCTTGACGGGATCAATGCCGTAGATGTCGCCGAGACCCTCGCAGGTCGGGCAGGCCCCTTGCGGGCTATTGAAACTGAAGAGCTGCGGCTCCGGCGTCGAGTAGCTCACGCCACAGGTCACGCAGGCATAGCGGCTCGAGAGGACAAGGTCTGCGGGGGGCTCCGCCGACTTCACGGGCTTGCCATCCGTCGCTGGCGGTTCCGCCGCTACGATCACCTGACCACCACCGGTTTTGAGGGCGAGCTCCACCGCCTCGGCCAGCCGGCTCCTCGTGGCCTCCGCGGGGATCAGCCGGTCGACGACCACATCGATCGTGTGCTTGAGCAGCTTCTCGAGCGGCGGCGGTTCCTCGACGCGGCAGACGCGGCCGTCGACCCGTGCCCGCGTGAAGCCCTGCCTGACGAGATCCGTGAATAGGTCGCGGTGTTCACCCTTCGCATCGCGCACGAGGGGCGCGAGGAGCATCACCCGCTCGCCGCCGCGGGCCGCGATGATCCGCTCCACGATCTGGTCCCGCGGCTGCGCCTCGAGCACCGCGTCGCAGGCCGGACAGTGGGCCGTGCCCACCCGCGCGTAGAGCACGCGGAGAAAATCGTGGATCTCCGTCATCGTGGCGACGGTCGAGCGGGGATTGGTGCCTGCTGATTTCTGCGCGATCGAGATCGACGGCGAGAGGCCCGTCACGCTGTCGACGTCGGGCCGCGGCAACTGCCCGAGGAACTGCCGCGCAAAGGTGGACAGACTCTCGACGTAGCGCCTCTGCCCCTCGGCGTAGAGGGTGTCGAAGGCGAGGCTCGACTTGCCCGAGCCGCTGACGCCGGACAGACAGACCAGTCGCCCGCGGGGCAGACCAACCGTGACGTTCCGCAGGTTGTGCTCGCGGGCGCCCCGGACGACGATCGGAGGAACATGCATGAGGTGAGGAACAACGCGTGATGCGGGGAGGAAGGCCCGACCATTGTAGCGCTGGACAGTCCCCGTGGCGTGCCGTACGATCGGAGTTTCCCACGGGAATTCGGCCGATCAGGCCCTTCCCCGACCGGGGCGGTAGCTCAACTGGGAGAGCGCGGCGTTCGCAATGCCGAGGTTGGGAGTTCGATCCTCCTCCGCTCCATTTTACGGCTGCACGGCCATCCATGGCCCGTGCAGCCTTGGACGTCGATCGGCCCTCCGGGCCTTGCCGTGTTGGTGGTGTGCGACTTCCATGGCCCGTGCAGCCTTAGACGTCGATCGGCCCTCCGGGCCTTGCCATGTTGGTGGTGTGCGACTTCCATGGCCCGTGCGACATAACCCATGGCGACGGATTCCACGGTGACGCCTCACAGCTTGGTGGGCGACCCGTCGACAGAGCTCATGCTGCGGGTGCGGGACGGCGACAGTGAGGCGTTCGCCGAACTCGTCGTGATGTGGCGGGATCGGCTCGTCACGCTTTTTCTCCACCACACCGGCGACCATGCCACCGCCGAGGACCTCGCTCAGGAAGTGTTCCTGCGGGTCTACCGATCGCGGGCGACCTATCAGCCGACGGCAAAGTTCACCACTTGGGTCCACACGATCGCCAACAACGTCTCCAGAGACCTCAGGCAAAGGGCCTACCGGCGGCTCGAGCGGGGCGTGCCGGCGACCGCATCGGCCTCGTCGTCATCGCTGGGCCTCGACCAGCTGGCCGTGGCGGCCAGCGGACTCTTGCCGGCACGGCTCGCCGATCGCACGGAACTGCAGGCGGTGGTTCAGGATGCGATCGCCGGCCTGGGCGAACGGCAGCGTATGGCGGTGCTGCTTGCGAAGTTCGAGCAGTGTTCCTACGAGGAGATTGCGGCGGCGATGCAGCTCTCGGTGCCGGCGGTGAAGTCGCTCCTGTTTCGGGCCCGCGATCAGCTCCGTACGGCGCTCAAGCCTTACCTCCAGGAGGAGCATCGATGAACGACGAACAAGGCAAACGACCTGAGGATACCGCCGTGCCGACGATCGCGGACCTGCCGGCGCGCGACCTCGCCGATCTCTGGAAGGTGCTCGACGTGCTCCCGCGGGCCTCCTCGTCGACTGACATGGCGGCCACGACCGTCGACATGGTGGCGTTGGCCGTCGGTGGCACGGCCGATCGGGCGGCACTGCTGCCTCGCGGGTCGCGCGGTCGCGCAGGTTGGCTCGTGCCGGCAGTGGTCGTGTGCGCGAGCCTCGTGTTGGGGGTGGTGGCGGGCCGCGTCACCGTGCCCGACTCCGACGTGCGGATTCTCGAATCCCTGCCGCTCATTCGTCACGTCGGCATCCTGCAGGAGGCCGGCACGGTGAAGTTTCTGAAGGCGCTCGCGGCTCGGCGGCTGCCGCCACCGCTCCGCCTTCCCCCGGGCACCGCCCGTGAAGAGAGTCGCGAGTTCGACGAGGCGATGCGCGACCTCGAGACCGACCACGCGTGGGGCACAGCCGCGCGGCCGCTCGTGTCTGGCCGCCGTGCCGGCATCGACACGCTGACGGCCGATGACCGCGACGCGTTCGAACGCTCGTTGGCAGTGTTTCAGGACCTGTCGACGGCACAGCGTCGCGACCTCGGGGAGATCGCCGCGGTGCTCGCCGATCCGCGCCGGCAGGAACTCCGGGATACGGCCCGGTCGTGGCATCTGTTGATCGCAGCCAGCGATCCGGCCGATCGAAAAAATATCGTCGAACTCGACGAGGAGGGCCGACTCGAGTGGGTCGACCGCAGGTCGCGGCTTCGCGACTGGGATCGGGGTGAGCGTCGCGGCATGCCACCGGCAATCAACGGGCCGATCCCGCCGCGTGCGCCGGGGCCAGGCGCTACGACTGGCGAGGGGCGGCCGCGGTGGCAGGGGCCGCGCGGGGAAGGCGGTCCTCAGGGCGGTGGTCGCGGCGACGGCCGCGGTGAGGTTTCGCCGCGCGGCGAACGCGGCGGCCCGCGAACCGGCGAACCGCGGCCCGATGCGACGCCGCCGTCAGAGCGGCCGGGAAGATAGACGACAGGACGGTCAACAGCACTTCCGCAAGCGTCGAGCGAACGACGAGCGGCCTGGATCTCATCCGATTGCCGTATCTCGCCGGCTCGGGGGCGGCAAAAGTCTCGTCGCTCTCTCGCCGCACGGCGGGACGTAGGCATCCGAGTCGATCGCCCTCACCAGGTCCTCAACCGCGACGCCCTCAGGCAGGCCGTATGTACCGGGCATGTACCGGCAGATGACGCCCCTGCGGACGAGCCGGCTGAGTTCCACGTTCATAACCGCCGCCGATGTGTCGGCGATGTTCGCCAGTTCGGTGACGCAGAAGACCCGCTTTCCATCCTCCGCCTGCTGTCGCGAGAAGCACCGCAGCGAGTCGATGGTTTTCATGGCCCACTCCCCGGCGACTCGGCCGCTTCCGGATCGAGCTGTTCATGGATGACGTGATCGACGGCGGCGACATGCTGTGAGTGGTTGGCACCAAGGCCCTCGAGCCGCTTGAGGACAGTGTCTGGGCGGATTCCCTGCGTTTCGAGCTTTCGCGCGAGGCGAGCGGATGCATCGGGCACCACATGATCGGCGAACAGGAAGAGGTCGCTGCCACGTCTCCAGCAGGAGAGTTCGATCACGGCGTGGTGATCGTCCACCATGGAACCTCTTTCTCAGTAACAAAATGAATCATGATAGATTCATAACGGTACGCAAGAAGCGGATTCTTGCCGTGATGTCGCGGCACGACGCCACCACCGGCCTCAGGGTGTGGCAACGTCCCTCAGGAACTCGAGCAGCGCCGCGTTGAACACTTCAGGGGCCTCAAGCGGCACGAGGTGCCCGGCGTGCGGCACGATCAAGAGCCGTGCGGCGGGGATGAGCTCCTCGGCGGCTTCAAGGCACGCAGGCGGCGTGATCTGGTCCTCAGCACCCACGACCAGGAGCGTCGGCACTCGGACATGCCGCATCGCCTCGGTCATGTCGGGCCGATCGCCGAGCGCCGCCAGCACCGCCTGGATCGTGCCGACCCGCTGCTCGACGATCATTCGCTGGAGCACCGCCTTGTTGTCACGGTGCCGCGCCGTGGTCTTCGGGTCGGCGTTCACCGCGACCGGCGCTAAGAGCCGCGGGATCATCAGGTCGGCAAGGATCGACAGCCCCAGCCGGCCCACCTTGGCGGCCAGGTCGACGCGTGCTGCACGGGTCTCGGACGTGTCGGCCTCAAGCTTTGTGTCGACAAGCACCAGCGACGCGACACGGTCGGGATGGCGGGCGGCGACGTGCTGAGCGACGTAGCCCCCCATCGACACGCCGCAGACCACGGCCGGGCGGGTGACATGCAGCGCATCGAGCAGGGCGACCGCATCGTCGGCCATCTGGGCGATACTCTCCGGACTGGCAGGGTCGCTCGCTCCGAAGCCCCGCAGGTCGGGAGCGATGATCCGCAGGTGATCGGCAAGCGACGTCTGCCGCTCCCACATGGAATGATCGAGCGGAAAGGCATGGAGGAGCAAGAGCGGCAGGCCGCTGCCGGCGGAATACACCGCCAGCCGCGTGTCACGTGTCGCAACGTGATGGATCGGCATCATTGCTCGGCCAAGGCTTTTTCGAATTGTGCGAGGTTACGGCGAATCGCGGGGTTGTGAGGCTCCTGACGCATCGCGAGCAGCTGCGTGCGGACCGCCGCCCGCAGGTCACCCGCGGCGGCACGGCAGTGCGCGAGCGTGTCGAGATAACTCGAGGTGTCGAACGCGTGCTCGAGCGACCGCTTCGAATAGCGGATAGCCTTGCGGATGTCGCCCTCCGTGTTGGCGACGAGCCAGGCGTATTCGTTGTAGCCGTTGGCGTCGTCGGGCAGCGCCTGGATCTCCTCGTCGATCTGCTCGAGCGCACGGGCGACCCGCGCCTTGGCCTCGGCACGGCGCTCTGCCGAGCCAGCGGAGAGGTGGTAGCAGGCGATCAGCGAGTCGACGTCCTTGCTGTAGGCCCGCAGCGACTCCTCGAGCAGCCGGCGTTCCTCGGCGGCATTGCCGCTGACGGCCTGCGCACGGGAGCCAAAAAAAAGCATCCGCGACCGCATCGCCCGCGGATCCCGCTCGAGCCGCATCAGAATCTGATCCATGTCTTCCCCCTCGCGGCCGTCGAGCACGCGGTGGAGCAGGGCGGCCGCCTCGGCATGGCGTTGCTGTTCGTTCAGAAACTCGGCGCAGAGAATGCCGGCGAGGGCGAACTCGCCCACCGGTGTCTCCGGATCGTCGATGAGCGCGGTGTATTCGCGATGCGACCAGTCGGCCGCCCCCCAGCGGGCCAGGAGCATAGCGGCCTGCAGCCGCCGGCTCGCGTCTGCCGCTTCGTCGCTGAGCCGGGCATGGGCACGTTCGGCGAGGATCACAGCGTGCGCCTCGTCGCCGCGGCGGCGCCAGGCTACCGCGGCTGAGTAGCCGACGAGGGGCTGAAAGTCGACGTCGTCGACCGCGAGCCGCTCGGCCAGGAGGTCGACCGCCTCCGGGAGGTTGTGATCGGTAAGCCAGATCAGTTCGGCAGCGATGAGTTCCGCCTCAGAGGCAGAGTCAGCGCAGGCGGTGAACAGCCTGCCGGCCTCCGCAAGGGCTTCGGTGCGCCGGCCTGCCGCGACGAGCATCTGGATCAGGCAACGGCGGAAGATCCACAGCGTCTTCGCCCGGCCGAGTGAGGCATCGGTCGGATCTTCGATCGCGGGCCCGTCGGCGGCGGGTTCGGCTTCTGAAGGGCCCAGCGCCGCAATCGTGGCAGCGACCGCGTCGATCGCCGGCGTGGCCGCCGCGGGCGAGTCGGCGCGGGAGACGTCGATGACGGCGCGGAGCAATCGCGCGGTCGTCCGTCCGCTCGGCCCGAGGCCGGTGGTGATCCGGTCGCGGAGCCCCGGCCAGACGGGATCCTCTGGCTGCCATTCCCGGGCCAGGAGCGCCGCGGCAATCCGCGAGCCCGTATCGGTCCGCTCCAGCCGCACGATCCGGGCGAGCGGCTCGATGCCCATATCGTCCTCGAGCCGCAAGAGCCGGTGCATAATCTGTACGCGGTCGTTGAAGTCGCTCCGCCTGAAGCGGTCGAGCATGGCGGCAACCTCGGGGGGATCGTCGGCCAGCGCCAGGGGTAGCGACTCGACGAGCCACCTCGCCCGCAGCGCCACCTCCAGGTCGGCATTCGACTCAGCGGCAGCGAGCAGCGCGTCGGAGGCCTCAGCCCCGAGCGCCGCGAGCCTGGCGGAGGCGGTCTCGCGGACGGCGAAATCCGTGTTGCCGAGCTGCGTGATCAGTGCGTCGATCTCTGCATCGACGGGAACCGCGGCGCCGGCGAAGAGGGCGGTGGCTGCCATGGCAACCATCATCCCGAGCACTGTCTTTGGAATCGGCCGCATGCGCCACGAATCCTTCAAATCATCGATCCGCACGGGCTCACCACGCAAGGAAGCCTATGCCCGCATGGTGGGCGGGGGCAAGCAACCGTCAGGCGGCGTCGGGTTCGATACCAAGGTCGCGGATCGTGACGAGCGCCTCGAGCGGAATGCCGCGGGCGGCGAGCGCCTCGCGGGCCCCGGCCAGGCGGTCGATAACGGCCACCAGTCGCTCCACGACGAGGCCAAACTCCACGGCCCGATCGATCGCCAGGAGCGACGAGCCGCCGGTCGTGACCACATCTTCCACGATCACCACCCGCTGCCCCGGCTCGACAGGGCCTTCGATGTATTTCTGGAGGCCGTGCCCCTTGGCTTCCTTGCGGACCATGAACCCCTTGAGCGGCAGCCCCTCGACGCCCGCCATGGTGACCACGGCACCGGTGACAGGATCGGCGCCGATGGCCATGCCGCCGACGGCGTGCGGCAGCGGTCCGAACGACAGCAGACGCTCGAGAATCGCCCGGCCCACGAGCATGGCGCCCTGCGAATCCAGCACAACCTGCTTGGCATCGAGATAGAAACTGGCCTCGCGGCCCGAGGCGAGCCGGAACGTGCCCCGCTTGAGAGCCCGCGTGCCAACGAGATCGACGAGTTGCCGTGTGACCGACGTGTTCGGAGGCGTGCTCATGAGGGGCAGTATAGGGCGGAGCGACCGTTTTTTTGACTCCTACGGCAGGCGACTTAGAATTTGCCTGTCTTGATCAAGGCCGGAGTGAACTCATGCGGCTCGGTACCGCCTTCTGCCGGCTCATCAGCGTTGTCGCCACGTGGGCCGCCGTTCTGGCCGGACCGCCGGCCGTCGCCGCCCCGACGGTCGTGATCCCCGTGCGGCTGCCGATCACCGGCACCCGCGACACGCAGGTCGAGGCCGCCGTGGTCCGTCATCTCGCGCGACTCCGCGTCGCACCAGAGGAGAGAGGCACGCTAGTGCTGCGATTCGACGCGACCGACGGCGAGGTGGCCGGCGGTAGCGATTTTGGCCGGTCGCTCGAGTTGGCGCGGTTTCTCACCGACCCACGACTCGCCGGCGTGAAGACGGTGGCCTGGCTGCCCGACGGGGCCACTGGCCACGCCGTGCTCGTGGCGCTGGCTTGTGACGAGATCGCGATGGCCCCAGACGCGGTGCTTGGCCCGGCCAACGTGGCCGAGTCGGTGGTCGACGACGCCATGCGGGCTGCCTACACGCAGGTGGCGTCGCGGCGCCGGACCGTGCCCCCGGCGGTGGCGGTGGCGCTTGTCGACCCGGCGGCCCGTGTGGTCCGCGTGTCGACTGACGACGGCGAGCAGTTCGTTGAGGAGCGCGGCCTCGCCGACCTCCGGAAGAAGGTGGCAGTGCTTGCAGTGGAGGAGTTGCGGCCGGTGCCCGTGTCGTTTGACGGTCGGCGTGGCCGCGAGCTCGGGTTCGTCCGGCTGCTCGCCCGGTCGCCAGCGGAACTCGCCCGCGGGCTCGGTGTGCCCGAACAGGACGTGGCCACCGATCCATCGCTCGCCGGTGGCTGGAAACCGGTGCGTGTTGCACTCACAGGCGCGGTCACGCCCGAGGCGGTGGCACGGCTTCGTGGGCGGATCGAGCGGGCGGTTGCCGATGGAGCAAACTTCATCTGGCTGCGGATCGACAGCGCCGGTGGCTCACCCGAGCAGAGTCTCGTGCTGGCCAACTGGCTGGCCGGTCTCGATCCGAGCGGCGTGCGAACCGTGGCCTACGTGCCGCGGGAAGCACGTGGCGACGCGGCCCTCGTCGCGGCGGCATGCGATGAACTCGTGATGCATCCCGGCGCCGTGATCGGTGGCGAGGGGGCGGCCACGATCGGCGGCCGGAAGGCCGAGTCGGTGGTGGCAGCCTGGCGCGGCGGGGTGGCGAAACTTCGCGACCGGAGCTGGTCGCTGCCCGCTGCGCTCGTGGTCCCTGGCCTAGCGGTGCGCCGCGCCGTCGAGCAGGGCACAGGCCGGGTCGACTATTTCACCGAGGAGGAGCTCGCCTCACGGGATGACCGCGAGAGTTGGGAACTCGGCCCGCAGATTGGCACCGGACCCCTGCAACTCGATGGCCGCCGCGCCGAAGAACTCGGGCTTGCGGCCCACGTCGTCGACGACGCCGAGGGGGTGCGTAAGGCCTACGGACTCGATGGCGAGATCGGTGTGGCCGAGCCGGGCTGGTCCGACAAACTGCTCGAGGCGCTCGCGAGCCCGAGCCTCGCCTGGCTGCTGCTCCTGATCGGCGGCGCCGGCTTATACATCGAACTCAAGACCCCGGGCGTTGGCTTCGGCGGGTTTGTGTCGATGGTGGCGTTCATCATCTACTTCTGGAGCCAGTACCTCAACGGCACGTCGGGCTGGCTCGAGGTGATGCTGTTCATCGCGGGCGTCGTGTGCGTGGCCGCTGAGATCTTCGTGCTGCCCGGCTTCGGCGTGCTCGGCCTCGGTGGTGGTCTGCTGGTGATCGCGTCGATCGTGCTCGCCAGCCAATCGTTCGTGCTGCCGGCCAACGACTACCAGATCCGCCAGATGCAATGGTCGCTCTTGGGCATCCTTGGTGCGGCTGCGGGGGTGACACTCCTGGGAATCTTCGTGCGGCGCTGGCTACCGGCCACGCCGTTTCTCAAGAACGTGTTGCTCGAACCGCCACCGGCGGATGCCGCCATCGACGAGGCCTCCGACGATCTGGTCGGTGCGTCGGGCACGACGACGACCCGGCTCGCCCCGGCCGGCAAGGCGCGGATTGGCGACGTCATCCGCGACGTGGTCAGCGACGGGATCTTGATCGAGCCGGGAACGGCCGTCGAGGTCGTCGAGGTCCGCGACGGGCGTATCTCCGTGCGGCCGATGGCATCCGCATGACCGCCGTCGCCTGGATTGTCGCGCTTCTGGCCGTCGGCCTCGGCATGATGGTGCTCGAGGTGTTTGTGCCCTCCGGCGGCGTGCTCGGGTTTCTCAGTGTTGTGGCGCTCGGCGCCGGCGTCGCGACCGCCTTCTCGGAGCAGGGGCCATGGGTCGGCACGGTGGTGCTCGCGGCGACGTGCGTGGCGGCGCCGCTGGCGCTGGCGGGTGCATTTCGGTTGTTTCCCCACACCCCGCTTGGCCGGCGAGTGCTGCCGCCCCCGCCACGACCTGACGACGTGGTGCCCGACGTCGACAGGCGGGTACTCCTTCGCGAACTCGTGGGCCGGGCCGGACGGGCCACGAGCGATCTCTTGCCGTGGGGCAGCATCGAGATCGATGGAGTCGAGCACACCGCCCTGAGCGAGGGCGGGCCGATCACGCGGGGTGAGTTGATCGAGGCCGTCGGTGTGCAGGCGACGGCGCTGGTCGTCCGTGCCCAGGCCCTCGTGCTGCCGGCCATCCGGTTGTGGCCGGACGTCCCTGTGCCTGAGCCAACTTCCGAGCCGCCGGCAGTGCCGCGGCAACTTGAGGAGGCGCTCGAGGCATTCGACTTCGACGCGATTGGGCGGGAGGGAGGGGGTGGAAACACGCCGCCCACCACGAAACTTGACTCCGGGGCCCGGCCGAAACAGTCTTAAGGGGTGCGGCACCTCGCCGCGTGTCTCACGTTCCGGAGCCGACCGATGCCTCCCCTCATGACCCTGATCGTCCTCGGGGCGGGCGTATTCGCCCTGCTCGTCGTGTTCGCCATCCTCGCCCGGTATCTCCGGCTCTGGGTACAGTCGGTCGCGTCGGGGGCCGGGATCGGCCTGTTCGACCTGGTGGCGATGAGCTTCAAGAAAGTGAATCCGGCCGTGATCGTGCGGAGCAAGATCATGGCCGTGCAGGCGGGGCTCGGAGATTCGACCGGTCTGACGTCGCAGGCGCTCGAGTCGCACTATCTTGCCGGCGGCCGCGTGCCGCTGGTGGTGCAGGCGCTAATCGCGGCCCACAAGGCGAAGATCACCGAACTCACCTTCAAGCGGGCCGCCGCCATCGACCTCGCCGGGCGGAATGTTCGCGAGGCCGTCCAGACGAGCGTCTACCCCAAGGTGATCGACTGCCCGGGCAAGAACAGCGGCCGCGAGTCGCTCGATGCCGTCGCCAAGAACGGCATCCAACTCAAGGTCAAGGCTCGGGTCACCGTGCGGACCAACCTCTACCAACTCATCGGCGGTGCGACCGAGGAAACGATCATCGCCCGCGTCGGCGAGGGTATCGTCTCGGCGATCGGGTCTGCCGAGCGTCACACCGACGTGCTCGAAAATCCCGACGTAATCTCGAAGACCGTGCTCGCCCGCCGTCTCGACGCCAATACCGCGTTCGAGATCGTGTCGATCGACATCGCCGACATCGACGTGGGGGCCAACATCGGCGCACGCCTGCAGGCCGATCAGGCGGAGGCCGACACGCGTGTGGCCCGCGCCAACGCCGAGGGCCGCCGCGCGATGGCCGTGGCGAAGGAGCAGGAGATGATCGCGAGCATCGAGGAGAGCCGGGCCGGGCTCGTGCAGGCCGAGGCGGAGGTGCCCAAGGCCGTCGCCGAATCGCTCACGTCGGGCCAACTCGGCATCTTCGACTATTACAAGTTGCGGAACCTGCAGGCCGACACCGACATGCGGCGGACGATCGCCGGCGGTGCGGCGACGCCATCGATCTCCACGGCGCAGTAAGACGGAATCGAGGGAGCGATGTTCTCCACCTTCGCCATGCCGCTCTTTGCAGCCGGTTTCGACTGGCTCGAGGGGCTGCTGCCCCTGTTGTTTGTCGTCTTCTGGATTGTCTCGCAGGTCGTCGGCGTGATCCGCAAAGTGGCCAGGGCGGGAGCGCCGAAGCAGCCGGAGTTGCTGCGGCCGGTTCAGCGACCACTCGCCGATGGCGGGCCTGCTGCGCCTGGTGGTACGAGATCGGAACTGGAGCGGCAGATCGAGGAGTTTCTGCAGCGGTCCGGGGGCGGTCCGCCAGCGCTGCCACGGCAGACCACGCGTCCCGCCAAGCGGCCTCGTCAGCGTGAGGTGGCGGTGCGTCGCGACGTCTCGCCGTCGCCGGCCGTGCGCGAGATGCCGGTGGCCGAGCGGCACCTCCGCACGCTCGCCGGCGGTACCGACGTCGCCAGGCACGTGCACGATGCGTTCGATCAGAACTTGGCTCATCTTGACTCACCACTCGCCACGGGCGGACTCGACGGCGGCGGTCAGCCAGTGCTTCAGCCACTGGCTTCCCCGATGGAGCTGACGGCGCTCCTGCGAAACCCGCTCGCCCTCCGCCAGTTGATTCTCCTCCGCGAAGTGCTCGACCGTCCCATTGAGCGGTGGTGATCAAAGGCCATCTCCCGTCACGCGCTCGCCACCCGTATTCCCATCGCTCGCGCTCCGGGCTTTTGCCAGGAAGCCCCAAGCGCGAGCGCGGGGAAGACGCGCCGCCACCCCAACCCGCCCCTCACCACGCCCATGCCCGCCACCTGCTGGCATGCAGATGCTGGCGCCGTTCGCCGCAGCCCACGGAGCCGACGCAGATTTCCCGGGCCACCCTGCCGGCTGCACAATCGCAGCTGAGAGGGGGCTCTGCGGGGCCTGGGAGCGGCTGTTTTCGAGTGGAAACGGAAGGCTCAATTCGAGGCTTGAGCGTCCGCCCCGGCTGGTCTACAAGAGGATTGGCAGGGCTGCTTCGGCGGCCCGAACGCAGCGCGTAGACGAGGACGCCCAAGCCTCGTCTACGCGCTTTTTATTGGTGGAGCCGGTGTCCACGGACGGATGCGGCGATGATGAACATATTCACAGCATTACGATTTCCCCGCGGCGTACGCTGCGCGGTGGTGGCCGTCTCGCTGATGGCGGGCCTCGCGGTACGGGCCGACGAGGGAGGGCGTTCGTCGGCGCTGCTGCCGGTCACCGTGCCGGTCGCCGCCGACCACCTCTATCTTCGCTGCGGTCCCGGGGACGACTTCTATCCCACTGAGCGGCTCGTCGCTGGCACCGAGGTCGAGGTCTGGTCGATCGACGCGTCTGGCTATTGTGCCGTGCGGCCGGTGAAGGGGGGCTTCAGCTGGGTGCTCGCCCGCGACGTACAGGCCGAGGCGAAGTCCGACCCCACGACGGGAATCGTCGTCACCGACGCCACGGTGGCGCGAGTCGGGTCGCAACTTAACGACCTGCGGCACGTCACACAGGTGGCGCTCGAGGCCGGCGAGCGGGTCACGATCATCGAGCGGGTGCGAATCGCCGAGGGCCGGCATGCCGGCGACTGGCTACGGATCGAGCCACCCGCGGGCGAGTTTCGCTGGGCGTGGGGTGGTGATCTCGCGCTCCCGCTGGCGCTGGCGCCAGCGGCACCATTGACCGACCAACTGCCGGGCGGCGGCCTGGCCGCCGCCGGCGAGGCGATCGAGGCGATCCGTGACGCGGGGGACGCCGTGACCCAGGCGGTCGCGGAGTTTGATGCAGCACACGCAGCTCCGCCACCAGAAGAAAAACCGAGTGGGATGAGCCGGTTGCTGGCCGGCTGGCTGCCGCGGGGCACGAACGTATTTGATCGAGCCACGCCTGCGACGCCGCCACCGGCCGTGAGCGCCGGAGCCGCCGCGGCCTCGGGAGACGAACTGGCCGACATCGACCTGGCACTCTCGCTGGCGGTGACCGGCCCCAGCGAGACGTGGAACCTGGCGCCGCTGCGAGAACGGCTACGGCTGGCATCGACCCGCGCGACGGCGCAGGGCGACCGCACACGCGCCCAGGCGATCGATGCCCGGCTCTCGCGATTCGAGGCGATCCAGGGTCGCCAGCAGAGCCTCGCGGCGAATCCGGCGGCTGATGCCGAACCGCTGCGGCTGGGAGGGATGTGGTCGAGTCTGTCCTCGCTCGGAACGCGGCCCGTTCGGCCCGGGGTGCTGCCCGGTGGCCGGCCGGCAGGCGGCCAGCCAACATGGACGCCCCCCGACCAAATGGAGGCCAGCGGCCGGCTCGCCACCGTGATCTCGCGCCGTCCCGAGGCGCCCAGATGGGCCGTCGTCGACGAGAGCAATAACGTACTCGCGTTCGTCACGCCGCAGCCCGGCGTGAACCTCGGGCCGCTTGTCGGCCAGCAGGTGTCGGTGCGCGGTGCCCGCGGCTACATGCCGGAATACAAGCGGCCCTATCTCGTCGCATCCGAGGCACGAGTGCGAACCGCATCGGTGCCCACGCCCACCGGCCGCCCCGACTCGACCCAGTAGCCGGTCCTAAGGCATCCAGGATACTTGGAACGCCGACGTGGCAAGCCAGGCGACGAGGGGAGAGGGTCGGCGAACGCTTGAGGAGCCTTGGGCATATCCTGGCCAAGGGCGACGAGACTTTTGCCGCCCTCGAGCCGGCGATACACGTCAGTCGGACTCGCTCTAGCGCCGCTGGACGGCGTCGAGTTGGTCGGTGTTCATCCAACGAGCAGCGAGTTCAGTCTGTACATCGTCTTCAACGGGCCGGTGGGATTCGGCCGGGTGCGTTCCGCCGGTTTTGCCAGACGCGAGCGCTGCAAGCGTGCGGCGATCCTGCGGTTCGATCCGCGTCATGCGGTCTGTCAGTCGGGCCACGGCCATCGGATTGCGGATGGCGGCGGCGGAGAACTGTGACACGAAGAGACTAATCTCGTGCAGGTTGGTCGCAGCCGAGTGAACGATCAGTGGCTGGAGGGTGCGGGTCACGATCTCGAGGCCGAGACCATCGACGTCGAGAAATGCGTCGATCTGCACCGTCTGCCGCGGCCGCCCCGTGGCTGCTGCCGGGTCGGCGGAGTGCCGCACCACGACGAGACACGAGCCCGTAAGTTGCTTGGGGGCGAGCGGGCCTTCGTAGGCACCCCGCCCGTGAAACACGTAGAAACCACCCCGGCCATTCCGCTCGTGGTGCAACAGGCGAACGGTGCCCACCGTGCCGAAGCCGTCGGAGAGCCGCCACCGGGCGGGGCCTGCCGGATCGAGCGCGAGCATGCTGATGCCCAGCACACGCCAGACTTCGACGAGCGTCTCGGGCTTCGTGAGCACGAAGTCGAGTAGCGCAGCGTCGCACGTGATGCTTGCCCGGGGGAGGTGCCTGTAGAGCGTGGTCTGCCGGATCGCCTGCTCGGCGATCTGCCGCTCAACGGGGGCCATGCGATCAAGAGGTACCGCCTCCGTCGCACGGCTCCGCGCCTCCCGGTTCGACGAGCCAGCGTCTGCGACCGTGGCCGCGACGAACGTGGAAAGACCGGTGTCACCCGCGGCACGCGCCGCAATCGGAAGCCCGAGTGCGAGCACAAGCCCTAGGCACACAAGCGCCAGGCACACAAGCGCGTGAAGGCGCACAGTCATGTTGGACATCCCCCCTACCTGATCCTCACCGGCGCCCCGTGCGGTGCCGTCTGCGAAAGGTATTCGGTCTGCGGCACGGCTTCGGGCCAGCTATTTCCGCGGCGGTTCCGGAGGGCTTGCCTGGCTTGCCCGCCCTGCCCGGCTGGCTGTGATCGGGCCTTGGCCCGCCGCCGCAGGTTCCCTACGATCCCGCCCCGGCCTGGCGACGAATCCGCCCGGTGGACCGCCAGGACGTTGCGAGATGCCCCACGACCGAGATCTCGAGGACGCCGCAGATCAGCGGCCCAACGACATTCCCCGTCCGCACACGCCGGGGTTACTGGGGCGGGCGCTGGTGGCATGGACGCGGGTCTGCCTGCGGCATCCGCTCACCGTGGTGATGCTCGCGATCCTGTCGGCGGTGGCCGCGGGGGCGTGGACCGCCCGTCATCTGGGCTACAAGGTCAGCCGCGTCGACCTGCTCGATCCGGAGAGCGAATACAACAAGCTTTGGATCGACTACATCCGGGAGTTCGGTGAGGACGACGACGCCGTCGTGGTCGTGGAGGGGGAATCGCGCGAGGGCGTGATCGCGGTGCTTCAGGAAGTCTCCCGCGAGGTCGCCCGGGAGGAGTCGCTGTTTCGCTCGGTGTTGCACGAGGTCGACCTCTCCAAGATCCGTTCCAAAGGCCTGCACTACCTGTCGCCAGCGGATCTCGCCGACATCGACCGCTTTATCGAACGGACCCAGCCGATCCTCGATGGCGGCTGGGCGCAGTTGAAGGTGAGCACGATGGTCGGCGGCCTCGCCGGGCAGATGGTGGCCGGTGCGGCGGCGCAGGGACCACGCGACGAGCCCCCTGCCGCGGCGCTTGAACGCTATGTTGAGAGCCTCGTGGCCGGCATCGACGCGCCGCAAACGGGCGAGCCGCGGAGCCTCGACTACGTGTCGCCGTGGCCGAGCATGCCGGAGTCACTCTCGACCCTCCGCGACCTCTCCAGCGAGCATCTCCTTGCCAAGGACGGGAAACTCGGGTTCGTGCTCCTGCGGTTGACCAAGGAGAAGGGGGGGTTTGCCGGCGCCTCGAAGGCGACCGACGAACTCCGGCGGATCATCGCCGGCGTGAGCGAGCGGCATCCCGGCATCTCGACCGGCCTCACCGGCCTGCCGGTGATGGAGGATGACGAGATGCGGACGAGCCAGCAGTCGATGGTCTGGGCGAGCGGGCTGTCGATGGCGGCTGTCGTGATTGTGATCATCGCCGGCTTCGGCGGCGTGCGGCACGCCCTCATGGCCAACGGCGTGCTCGCGATCGGCATGGCCTGGGCTTTCGCCTGGGCCACGGCCAGCGTCGGCCACCTCAACATTCTCAGCGTCACTTTCACGGTGACGATGATCGGCGTGGGCATTGACTACGGCACCTACTACGTCGGCCGCTACCTGGAGCAGCGGCGGCAGGGCATGGGATGCGACGAGGCGCTCGTGGAGGCGAGTGGGAGCGTGGGACCGGGGATCCTCACCGGCGCGATCACGACCTCGGTGGCCTTCTTCGCGGCGGCCCTCACGAGTTTCGTGGGCGTGGCAGAGCTCGGCATGATCGCCGGCGGCGGCATCCTCCTCTGCTGCCTCGCGGAACTGCTCGTACTGCCGGCGGTCGTGGCGCTCGTCGATCGTGGGCCGCTGGGCCGGCGAATTCCCGAGCCGGTGCCGGTGCACACCTGGCTTCAGCCGGTCTTCCGGCATCCGCGAATTGTGACCCTCGCGGCGGTCGCCTGCACGATGGCGATGGCCGGCGGCCTCCACGAACTTCGCTACGACCACAACCTCCTCAACATGCAGGCCGAGGGGCTCGAGAGCGTCGCCGTGGAGAAGAAACTCCTCGAGGAGTGCGACCAGAGCGTCTGGTATGCCCTCTCGATCGCTGATTCGCGGGAGCAGCTGCTCGACCGCAAGGCAAAGCTCATGATGCTGCCAAGCGTCGAACGGGTCGACGAGATCGCATCGCTGTTGCCCGCCGACGAGGAGCTCAAGCGGCCGCTCATCGAGCGGATCCGCGGCCGGTTGGCCACGCTGCCCGAACGCCCGCCGGAAATACCGGTCGATCGGCTCGACTCGCTTGGCGAGACGCTGGCCTGGGCCCAGGGCGAATCGTCGAAGCGTCCTGGCGGCCTGCGGACGGCGTGGCACCTCGAACGGGCCCGGGACAGCCTCAGGCGCAAAGGACCGGAGGAGTGTTACCGCGCGATCGCCACCTTCCAGCAGCGGGCGGCCGGCGACCTGCTCACCCGGCTCCATGCGCTCTCCAGCGTGGCCAATCCCGAGCCTCCCGCGCTTGATGACCTGCCGCCGAGCCTCGTCGAGCGGTTCGTCGGCTCGAGTGGCCGCCATCTCCTCAAGATCTACGGCCGCGGCGACATCTGGAAATTCGAGTCGCTCGAGAAGTTCGTGCAGGAGGTGCGGAGCGTCGACCCGCGGACCACGGGCAACCCGTTGCAGGCCTACGAGGCGTCGCTGGAGATGAAGCGGAGTTATGAACAGGCGGGCCTCTCCGCGCTGGCGGTGATTCTTGTCGTGCTGTGGCTCGACTTCCGTTCTGTCAAGCATGCGCTGCTGGCGGCACTGCCGCTGGCCGTGGGGCTCTTACAGACGCTCGGCCTCATGGGGCTCGGGGGCATCGACCTCAACCCCGCTAACCTGATTGGCATTCCGCTTCTCCTCGGGATCGCCGTCGACTACGGCGTGCACATCGTGCACGACGCCCTTGAACGGCCGGGGCCCTATCGGATCAGCGCCTCGACCGCCAACTCCGTGCTCGTCGACGCGCTGACGACGATCCTCGGCTTCGGCGCCCTGATGGTGGCGAGCCATCGTGGGCTGGAGAGTCTGGGCCGCGTGCTCACGCTGGGCGTGACCACCTGCACGGTGACGTCGCTTGTGTTCCTGCCGGCACTTTTGGCACTTCTGCAACTGCGCGGCCGTGCGGACGAAGAAGACGCGGTGGATGCGCCGGACGAGGACGGCATCCTGGTTGTGTGAGCTACCGAATCCGCCAGATCGCGGTTGTGCCGCCTGGGGGCTGCGCGGTACTCACCCTGCGGTGTGTTCACTCACGAGGGCGTGTCATGACGATCTCCATCCGCCGACTAGTTCTGCAGGTCCTGCTGGCCGCCTTCGCGGCGCCATCTCACGCCAACAACGCGGATCGCGTGGTCAATATCGCGATGGAGGACCAGTTTAAAAACCGGCACGAGACGCTGCGGATGCAGGGCGACGTCGTCGTTCTCGTCTACTCGGAACGCAAAGGGGCCGAGGCGGCGCTCGAACTGGGGCGGAAGCTCCACGTGCAGTTTCATCCGACGGCTGGCCAGGCGGTGGCGACCGAATGGTCGCGGCAGCCCGTGGTCGGCCTTGCGGGTTGGCCGGCCGGCCTTGCGCCGCCCGACGTGCACGTGATCCCCGTAGCCTGTCTGCCCGAGGTGCCCAAGGCTCTCGAGACGGTCGCCCGATCGAGGTTCCGCAAGGATTCGCAGTTCGTGTCGGTGTGGCTCGACTTCGAAGACACGATGCGGCAGCGGTTTGGCATCGTTCCAAATGAACCCAACATCGCTCTTCTCGACACCCGCGGCTACCCTCAGGGCGTGCTCTCCGGCCACGTTGATGAGAAGATGTTCGCGGAGTTGGTCGGCCTGATCGACCAACTGCGGCTGAAGTCACTGCAGGACCGCACCGCCGCCGTGCCCGCTGCCACCACGATCCGCTGAAGGTGTGATCGCATCTGCTTGTGGTGAAGCGTCGAAATGCCACCTTGGAGCCGGCGCACCACCAAAGTCGAATGCGCTTTACGAACGGTTACGGTCCTTGAGTCGGCGGCTCGCGCGGGTGAGCGTGTCGCGTTCGGCCGCCGTCAGACTTCCCTCGCCGGAGCGGCTGATCTTCTCGAGGATGCGGTCGACCTCCTCGTCGAGGCGGGAGTCCTCGCCCGACCGCGCCGCCGGCCGGCTGGTGTCCGAGGTCTCGTCGTCGGGACGGACGATGCGCATTTTCGGTCTGCGCCGCAGCAGCCTGGCAGGCAGGTCGGTGAGGTCCTCGAGGCTCCAGCCCCGCCATGCGTAGAGCAACCCGAAGAGGGCACCACCGAGGTGGGCCACGTGGGCAACATTGCCGCTTCCCCCTGCCGCGCCGCGGACGTCGGAGACGAGATATAAAAGACCCAGCGCCCAGACGGGCACCGGCAGCACACCGTAGATGAGCACCGTCTGCCGCGGAAAATGCCAGACGAACACCGCGAGCACGGCCATCACGCCTCCCGAGGCACCGACGAGCCGGCCCCCCATGCCGCCGAACCCCTCGCCCACCACCCAGGCCCCGCCGGCGAAGACGACCGCAGCACAATAGAACCGCAGAAACTCGGCCCGTCCCATCAGGTCCTCGAGTTCACGGCCGAAGAACCAGAGCGTGATCATGTTGAAGAGCAGGTGCATCGGCGAGTATTGGTTGTTCGGCTGCTCAAGACTCGGCCCGTCGTGGAGAAAGCCGTAAGTGAGCAGCGACCATAACTGCCAGGGGTGTTCCGGCAGATCCGACCGTAGGCAAAGCAGATCGTTAAGCGACAGCCGCAACGAGAACAGCTCCCGAAACAGATCGCCTGTGAGGATGAAGTTGGCCAGCCAGATCGCTACGTTGAGCGCGATGATGGCATAGACCGCGGTCCACTCCGACGCGAACGTGGAGCGGCGGTCACCGTAGTAGCCGCGATCCTGAAAGCCCATCGACAGGTGCCGCCGCCCGGCGGTTCCATGAGACGGGGCGGAACATCGCCCCTCGCCCGGCATCCTATGCCCCGGCGGATGCCGCCCGCAACCGGCCACCCGCTGCCGGCGCGGCCGCGCGTGTGCTACGCTTCGCCCCGTAGCCGCCCATCCCGGAGCCGGCCGGAGCCGGCGGGAGGGCGACAGAACCACGTGAGGGGTTGGCGATGGCGACCAATGACGCGCTCGGCAGGAAGTTACGGATGGGAATCGTGGGGGGAGGCCAGGGCTCCTTCATCGGACGCGTGCACGTCACGGCCGCCGTGCTCGACAACCGAGCAACGCTCGTGGCCGGTGCGCTCTCGAGCGATCCTGCGCGGGCCAAGGCGAGCGCCGCCGACTATGACATCGACCCTGCGCGGGCCTACGGCTCCTACCGGGAAATGCTCGACAGGGAGCGGGCCTTACCGGCCGAGCAGCGGATTGACTTCGTGACGGTTGTCACGCCCAACCATATGCACTTTCCGGTGGCGAAGGCAGCACTCGAGGCGGGCTTCCACGTCGTCTGCGACAAGCCGCTCACGCTCACGCTCGCGGAGGCCGAGGAGCTCGCCAGGATCGTGGCGGCCTCGAAGGCGGTGTTCGTGGTCACACACAACTACACTGGCTACCCGCTCGTGCGGCAGGCGCGGGAGATGATCCTCGCGGGCGAGCTCGGCGAAATCCAGGCGATCCGCGTCGAATATATCCAGGGCTGGCTGCGGACCAGGCTCGAGACCGAGGGGCAGAAGCAGGCCGCGTGGCGGACCGACCCCACGAAGAGCGGGGCCGCTGGCTGCTTCGGCGATATTGGCACCCACGCCTACAACCTCGGTCGCTTCATGACCGGACTCCTGCCGGAGAAGATCAGCACGAACCTGAAGACCTTCGTGCCCGACCGGCCCCTCGACGACTATGGCCACGCCGTGATCCGCTACGAAAACGGGGCGCTGGGCACCGTGACGGCTTCGCAGATCAGCCATGGCCGTGAGAACGACCTGCGGATCCAGATCGACGGCACCCTGGGGAGCCTCCAGTGGCACCAGGAGGAGCCCAACAAATTGCTCGTTCGCCACAATGGCAAGCCGCACATGATCTACACGCGGGATCCCAACGCCCCCTTCATGAACCAGGCGGGCAAGGCCGCCTGTCGGCTGCCAGCGGGCCATCCCGAGGCCTTTTTTGAGGCCTTTGCCAACGTTTACCGCGCCGGTTTCGACGCCATGGCCGCGGCGGCGATGGGTGCCGCCGTCGAGACGAAAGACACCGTCTATCCCAACATCCACGACGGTGTGGAGGGGATGTATTTCATCGAACAGTCGGTGGCTTCGAGTAAGGCCGACGGGGCCTGGCTGCCGCTGAAGCACCCGCTGGCGAGGCGCTGACCCATGGCACTCGTCGACACGAAATACTTCGTTTTCGACATCGAGAGCATCGCCGATGGTGCGCTCGTGTCGCGGCTCCGTTATCCGGGCCAGGATCTCCCCCCGGCGGAGGCGATCGCAAAGTATCGCGCCGAACTCATGGCGGAGAACGGCAAGGACTTCGTTCCCTACACATTCCAGCTGCCGATTTCACTCGTGATCGCCAAGGTGGCGAAGGACCTATCGCTTCAGGACCTGATCGCTCTCGACGAGAAAGAGTCGAGGCCCCACGAGATCGCACGGCTCTTCTGGGAGGGGTGGCGGCGGTACAACCGGCCCCGGCTCGTCTCCTTCAACGGCCGCGGCTTCGACATGCCGCTCCTCGAGCTCTGCGCCTTCCGCTACGGGATTGCGATCCCCGACTGGTTCGCCGAGGATGCTCGGAACTTCGACCAGCCGCGGTATCGCTACAACACGGCAGCCCATTTCGACCTTTACGAATGGGTCACCAACAGCGGCGCGTCGCGGTTCACCGGCGGGCTATCGCTGGCGGCCAACCTGGTGGGCAAGCCCGGCAAGACCGAGGTGGCCGGCCACATGGTGCAGGACCTTTGGGATGCGGGGAGGGCCACCGAGATCCACGACTATTGCCGCGGTGACGTGCTCGACACCTACTTCGTGTTCCTGCGGTCGCGGGTGCTTGCGGGTGACATTGATCTCAAGCGAGAGCACACGCTGATCGAGCACGCCAGAAAATGGATCGAGGCCAAGGCTGTCGACAGCCCTGGCCTGGCCAAGTACCTCGCCGCCTGGGGTGACTGGAAAAGCCCCTACTGACACGGCGGCAGTGTGCTTCCTGTCGGAGGCCGCGTCGATGCGGAAGACGTTGGCGTAAGGTGCCCCTCAAGAAGCCCGGAGCGCGAGCGACGGGTCTACGGGTAGCGTCGTGCGACGGGGGTGCACAGCGGGAAGAAGTGGTGGGCGTCTTCCCCGCGCTCTCGCTTGGGGCTTCCTGGCGGGAGAGCCCTACGGAGTTTCGGCGGCGGCCGGCTCTTCCGCCTTCGGTGCCTCGCCGCCGAGCGGTGCCTCGGGCGATTCCTCGGGCGACAGGCCCGGCGATTCCTCGGGCGATTCCTCGGCCGATTCCTGGGCGACAGGTCCGGCGATACCGGCAGCGACGCCCCGTGCCGCGGCCCGGCCGGCATCGTCGAGCTTGCCCTTCGGGGCGCGAGCCTCGATCGTGTACATCCGGCTGGCGAACACGATCGCGACACAACTGCGTTCGATCGGCTGCTTCAGTCCGCCAACCTTAGCGGTACCCGGAGCAGTCCATGAGACGCCGTGGTGCTCGCCGAGCGTCATCGCGGCGGGTTTCTTCAGGAGCGAGCTCTTGCCGGCGCTGGAAAACGTCACCGAGAGTTGCTCAGCCACGGCTGCGACAAACTCCTTGTGGTTGTCTGTGGTGACCTCTGGGATCCCAGCGGGAGGATCGCCCGCCGTGACCACGATCGCCGGAAATGTCTTTTGCGGACCGGGTGTGTAGCGGACGACGTAATCGTCGGATCGCGAGCCGCGTGTCCAACCGACCGGCGAGCGGATGCTGACGCGGCCACCGTCGGCGGTGATCGCCGAATCGGGGTCGACCTCGCCGATCTTCACGGTCCCGCCGGACGACGAGCGCTGCTTCGTGGCCTTGCCGGAGCACCCGGCCGCCACGACGACGATGCCGAGAGCCATCAGGCAGAAAAACTTCAGGCCCCGCATCGACGTCTGTGTCATGGCTCGCATCGCCCCCTCCTCAAACGGGTTTGTGTTACTCGGCGATCGGCTCCTTGATCAGCTGCACGAAGTGGTGGACCCGCGACGACGCGATCAGTTCGGACACCTTCTTATCGGCAGCCTTCTTGTCGGCGTATTCGAAGAGTGCGAGCCGTTTCATGCCTTGGTTAAACACACCCCAGAAGGCCTTCATGCGGGCCTCCTTGGCGACCTTCTTCTTGCGCACGGCCTTCTTTTCACCAACCTTCTTCGGAGCCTTGGCTTTCTTCTCCTTGGCGACTTTTACTTTGGCGACTTTTTCCTTGACAACCTTTCCCTTGGCAGCCGGTTTGGTCTTGCCGCGGGCCTCCGCCGCATCCGCCTGGGCCCGAAGTTCCTTGCGATTCACGATTTTTCGTGCCATGGCGCAGTCGCCGTCCTTCCAATCAGAGGGTAATTCTGGAGAGTGAAGGGCGAAGTATAGCGTTTCAGCGAGACCCGCCGCACCGCCGGTTTATACTTGGCGCATCATGACCACGACCGCCCCTGCCGTACCGCTTGCCGCCCCATTTGCCGCCTACCGGGGCCTCCAGGACGCCGTACTCGACGGCCGCATCGATGGAGTCCGGCGGCGGATGGGCTCCCGGCTTGTGATCCTTGGCCACCATTACCAGCAGGACGGCGTGATCGCCCATGCCGACATCCAGGGGGACAGCTACCAACTGTCGCGTTCGGCGGCGGAGCGGGCCGACTGTGAGGCGATCGCTTTCTGCGGCGTCCACTTCATGGCCGAGACGGCCGACATCCTCGTCAACCGGCCGGACAGGGTCGCCGCCCGGGGTGGGAGGCGGGTGGCGGTCGTCCTGCCCGACATGGCTGCGGGCTGCTCGATGGCCGACATGGCTGCGATCGAGCAGGTCGAAGACGCCTGGACCGACCTCGGCACCGTGATCGACACCTCCGACATCACGCCCGTCACCTACATCAACTCGGCCGCGAGCCTCAAGGCCTTCTGTGGCCGCCACGGCGGCATCGTCTGCACGTCGAGCAACGCCCGCGCCGTGCTCGAGTGGGCCTTTGCCCGCACGAAGCGGGTGCTCTTCTTTCCCGACCAGCATCTGGGCCGCAACACCGCGCGGGCCATGAGCATTCCACTCGACGAGATGTCGCTCTGGAACCCGTACGTCCCCACCCTCGGCGGCAACTCCCGCGGCCAGCTGGAGAAGAGCCGCGTGATCCTCTGGCAGGGCCACTGCAGCGTGCACGCGATGTTCAAGCCAGAGCACGTCGACGCCATACGGGCGGCCATTCCCGGCGTGAAGATCCTCGTGCACCCGGAGTGCACGATGGAGGTGGTCGACAAGGCCGACCTCACGGGCTCGACGAGCTACATCCTCAAACAGGTCGCTGATGCCCCGTCGGGCACGCAATGGGCGATCGGTACGGAACTTCACCTTGTCAAGCGGCTGGAGCAGAACCATCCCGAGCAGACGATCCGGTTTCTCTCACCGGTGGTCTGCATGTGCGCGACGATGTATCGCATCGATCTGGCGCACCTCTGCTGGAGCCTCGAGCACCTGGAGCGGGGCAAGCCGGTCAACGTGATCCGCGTCGACGACGAGACGGCGGCGTGGGCCGTCACCTCACTCGAACGGATGCTCGCGGTGAAGTGACGCCGGGCCGGATTCCCCGCGCTGGCGCTTGGGGCTTCCTGTCGGGAGGTGGCGCCGCGGGTGCCCCAAGAAGCCCGGAGCAAGCGCGATGGGAAAGCGGGTGGCGACCGCGGCGGTGGTGCGGAGCGGGACGAGGCGGGCGTCTTCCCCATGCGTCAGCCAGCCTCGGCGTATTCGTCGAGGAGGCTCTCGAACCGGGCGAAGACGTCGGCCATCTGGTCGGCGTCAGGCAGGAGCGTGACCCGGAAGTGGTCGCGGTAGGCGACGTTGAAGCTCGATCCCGGCGCGACGAGGACGTGCTTCCGCTCGAGAAGGTCGAGGGCGAACTTCTGGTCGTCGAAGCCCGCGAGGCCGCCCGGCAGCCGCTCCGCGTGGACGCGGATGAAGGCGTACATTGCCCCCTGCGGCGGCACGACCGAGAGCCAGCGACTACCGGCCACGGCGCTGAGCATGGCGGCACGGGTGGCGTGGAGCCGGCCTCCGGGACGCGTCAGGTCGAAGATCGACTGGTGGCCGCCGAGCGCCGTCTGTACGGCGAACTGGCCCGGAACATTCGAGCAGAGGCGAAGCGACGCGAGCAGTTCGACCGCCTGGATGTAGTCTCGGGCGTGCTCCCGTTCACCGGAGAAGACCAGCCAGCCCACCCGGAGGCCGCAGGCCCTGTAGACCTTACTGAGCCCGGCGAAGGTGAGGCACAGCACCCGCTTGGCGAGTGTGGCGGTGGGCACGAACTCGGCTCCGTCGTAGAGCATCTCGTCATAGATTTCGTCAGCGCAGAGCACGAGATTGTGCCGCTCCGCGATGCCAGCCAAGGCCTTGAGAACCTCGCTTGGGTAGACGGCACCCGTGGGGTTGTTGGGATTGATGACGACGAGCGCCCGCGTGCGGTCGGTGACGAGCGCCTCGATCTCGGCGGGGTCGGGTATGAAGCCGCGCTCGGGGCGACAGGGATAGTGCACCGCTTTCGCGCCGTGGATCACGACCGAGGCCGTCCAGAGCGGATAGTCAGGGCTCGGCACGAGCACCTCGTCCCCCGGGTTCAAGAGTGCCCGCATCGCCAGCATGATGAGTTCTGACACGCCGTTGCCGATGAACACGTCGTCGGCCGTGACGTCCATCACGCCCCGGTTTTGCTGCTGCATCACCACGGCCTCGCGGGCCGGGAAGATGCCCTTCTGGTGCGAGTAGGGATCGGCCTGGTGGAGGTTTTCCACGACGGCCACCCGCATCGACCCGGGCATCCGGAACCCGAAGGCGCCCGGGTTGCCGATGTTGAGCTTCACGATCTCGTGCCCCTCGCGCTCGAGCTGCTCGGCGCGGCGGGCAAGGGCGCCACGAATCTCGTAGCGGACGTCGTGGAGGTGTTCGGAGGCGCGGAGCGGTCTCAGACTCATGGGGTGGGGTTCCGGAGGAATCATTGATCCTACCTCGTCCGCGGCGGAAGAGCTGCGGCCGTCAGTCGGCGAGCGCGGCGGCGAGCGATTCCCAGGGCGTGGGCACCCAGGTCACGCACTCGGGCAGACCCGTCGGCACGCGGGCCGAGCCGGCGGTTCGAGCCGGCGCCGCGTTAGCCCGGTCGATCGCATGGTCAACGGCCGTACCCAACCGCTCGAGCCACTCGGGCACTTCGACGCCCGACCCGCTGGCCAGACCGATGAACGACGTTGCCTTCGCCTCGAGCGCGGCGCCCGCCACGGACGATGCGCCGGCAACGAGTTCGGCCACGGCGGGCTCGACCAACGCCTCGAGTTCGTCCTGCTCGAGCATCGCGGTGAACGGCCGCCGGACCCGGTCGCCGATGCTGGCCAGCCGCACACTCCAGTGACCCTCGAGCTGGTCGAGTTTTTGCACGAGCCCCGTCGCGGTGTCGCGGGTCTCCTCGCGGAGCCGCTCCCGCCAGGACTCCGCCGCCGCGGCCACATCACGGCCCGCGAGCACCCGATGGGCCATGTTCACCGGGCGCAGCGTCCAGGCGATGCGGTCGTACTCAGCCTTCACCCGCAGGTAGTCGAGCAGGATGTAGAGGCATTCGCCACGGTCGGACTGTGTGGTGGTCGAGTTCCAGTCGCGATACTCTGCGTGGTTTTCCGCGATGCTTTCCAGCACCAGCCGCAGGCGGGTCGCCGCCTGCTTCATCGGCAGCGCACCCGAGACGAGGTCCTCGATGAGCCGGGCAGGATGGCGGTTGGTCGGTGCCTCGGGCTCCCCGGCCTCTGCGGCCCGCGCGAGGAGGTGTTCGAGCCAGTTCCGCACGCCGCCCCGCAGGATCCCGCGGAGCGATGACGGCGCCAGGAAGTGCTGCGTGAACAGCCCCGAACCGTACCGCTCCACGAACTCACGGATGGCGGCGAAGGCCTTGTCGTCGCGGACGCGTTCGAGGACTGAGAGCCGCAGTTGCCGGGCGTGCGTCATCCACGTCTCGAGCAGCTTGGGGACGAGCAGCGACAGGCCGTCGAGGATTCGTGCCGTCTGCGTGGCAGCGTCGGGGGCGCCGTCGCGGCTGCTCTCCACGATCCGTTCGACGAGCGCGGTCGTGGCCGCCTCGAAGATGCGGTCGAACTCGCTGACGCTTGCCCCACCCGGAGGACGAGAACGCTCGAGGGCCTTGGCCAGCTGCACGACCATGATCGCCTGGCGGACAAGCCCCAGCCGGGGCAGGGCCGCCGCCATCCGCTCGAGCAACCGCTCGCGGGTCCGGGCCCGCACGATTCGATCGGGGCGGCCGCCGCGGGACAAGGGGACGTAGAGCACTGGTTTCCCGACGAGACGTTCACAGACGGCCTGGCAGCGAGCGGAGGCCTCGGTCGCATCACCACGGATGAACACCGCGATGAGCCCGCCGACGGAGGTCTGCGTGGCCGGGCCGCTCGCCGACGCGCTGAGCCGAAGCCGGGCCGACAGAATCCAGAGCGTCTCGCCCGCCTGCACGGCGGCCTCGATCAGCCGTTCCGCCGCCGCGTCGCGCTGCCAGCGCAGCCGGTCGAACTCAGTCGGCGACATGCCGGGGGGTGGATCCTGGTCGCGGCCGGCGACGAGCGTGGCCGCGCGGATTATCGTCCGCCGCAGCCGCCGCAGCGTGTGACGCCAGCCGATCACGGAGTCGAGTTCCTCACGCGCCGGCTCCGCCCCGTCCGCCGTGTCGATGGCGCACCACGCCGTGACGGCCTCACGAAACAAGCGAAACACTCCCCGTAGGAACTCTGCGGCATCCTCCACGGCCGCCACACTGCCGACCGAGGTCCCGCCGCCATCGAGGTCGATCATGCCGCCGTCCACACCGTCGTCTGCGGAGTCACGCCAGACCATCGACTCGTAGGCGGCGGCAACCCGTTCCTCGGCATCGGGCTGGTCATTGTCGTCGCCATCGCCCCGGCCCGCATCGTCACCCGGCTCGCGGCCCACGGCCGCCGCCTCGACGACGTCGATGACGTCGCCGGTGTTGGCCTCGACGAGTTCGAGAAAGCGGCGCACCCGCGAGCGTCCCTGGGATGAACGGTCGATGCATGCCTGGGCGATCCAGCGGCTCGCGGCCGCGAGCCAGGCCGGGCCACTGCGCTCGACGGCCGGGCCCTCGAGCAGCGAGGCCCAGTGCACGAGCAGCCCAGCCGCACCGTCGAGGTCGCCTTCATCGAGCAGGGCGTCGGCCGCCTGGGCGTGGGTCTTGGGCGACGAGAAGCCGGCCACTTCGTGCCGCCAGAATCCAGACTGCGGCGGCTCCGACGCGTGTTCGCGCCGGCGTGAGAGCGACTCGATCACCTCGCTGGCCGAGTCGAGGCATTCACGACCCGAGAGATGTGGCACACCCGAGACGGTGGTGGTGGCATGGCGGTCCCACCACGCCGCGAGTTTATCGATCGACGCTTTGGCACGGTCGGCAGCGGGCTTGGCTGCCGGGATGCTGGCGTGGCGCCAGGCCGCGGCGTAGCCGTCGAGAATCGAACCGGTGGCCATCACGAGGTCGTCGACCCGCGGATCGGGCAGGCTCTCACCCCCCGGCTCGTGGAGCGGGAACTGGCCAGAAAGGCCGAGGATGTTCCACGGATCGACCGCGGCGCCGCAGCCGACGGCGCGAAACAGCAGGTCGGTCGCGATGTCGAGCTGATCAAGCGCGGAGGCAGCGTCGGCTCCACGCCACACCTGCTGCTGCGCCGCGACAACGTGGCTCGTGATCCGCGCGAACATCCGGGCGGAAGCGGCCGGCACTGCGGTCGCGAGCCGCTCGGCGGCATCCGCCCGGCCGAGCCGCGCGAGCACGGCTGCGAGAGCCACGTTCTCCACCTGCCGGGCGCGACGGCTGGCGAGCATCGCGTTGATGTGCCGCCGCACGCCGCCAAAAGGCTGCCGCACCCGGCGGGCCTCCTCCTCGAGCCGCTGGCGATGCGTGGCCGGAAGGCTCGTCAGCAGTCGCCGGTAAAACTCGTCGCGATACGAGGCGATCCGCGGCAGAAGTTCGGCGAGCGGAAGCCCCGCCTGGATCGCCCCGGGGCCGTGGCCCGAAAGTCCGCTGGCCATCAGCATCACGCCGGCAAGCACCGCGGAGGATTCCCAGCAGAGTTCCGCGTCGGCGGTGGGCGCCCGGTCCGCGACTGCTGCCACGTCGGGCCACGAGAGGATTCCGTCGAGCGTCGCCTGCTGGACGACCATCCGGCGGTACAGGCCGCGTTCGTCGATTCGCGATGGATCCCAGAGGCCGAAGAGATAGTTGGGCTTGCTCGCCGCGGGGTGGAGGAAGTCGAAGGCCCGCGGATCAATCGCGAGTTCCTCCAGCGCGTCGAGGTCGAAGTCGGCCTGGCGAAGCAGCTCGACGGGCACTTCATTCAGGATGGCGATCGCGCCGGTCACGAGTTGGCGATACCTGCCGTGCGCCGCCCCCACGCCGGCGACGTAGAGGGGAATCGGCCGCACCCGTTCGTGCGGATAGGGCTCCGACAGGCGGCCGTTCTCGAGCACGGCGAGCGGCCGCCAGCCGACGTAATCGTTGAGGCGATCGATCGCCCGTGCCACGACAGCCTCACGGTCGTCCTCGGGACCTCCCTCGGTGAGTAGGCAGCGCATGGCGGCCATGAGAAAGAACGGCCGCTCGATCGCCCCCGGCGGCTGGTGTTCGAGGAGATCGGCGTGGTACCGCCGGTAGGCGGGCAGGAGCCCTTCGAACACCGCGTCGATCGCCCACCGCGCCTGGACGGCGTCGCGGAAAGCCGGCTCTGTCGTCTCGAGGCCAAGAAGCCTCGCCCGCAGCGCGGCCGCGACCAGCGCCGCGGTGTCGGCCCCCTCGGTGACCGAGCTATTGGGAACGGCGGGCTCGATCTCCGCGTATAGGTCGTTGATTCCACGCCAGACCGCCGCATCAAACGTCCCTGACGAGAAGTTGAGATACCCCAGTACGATCGCCGCGGCATCCTTCGAACCCGGCGGCTTCACGGCATGCGGCATCGAAGAGGGGTTCGCGGGGGAGCAGCGCAGCAGAAAAATCAGAACAACCGATGAAATCCTATCATTTTTGCCCCCTCGCGAGCACGAACTATCCTTGGCAGGACGCGGGGCCATGGGCCTCTGCGAACCGTCAGGACATCGGCTCTCATGCACCGTCTCATTTCACCCCTCGCCGGGGCTGTACTTCTCTCAACGGTCGTGTGGATCGCCAGCGGGCTTTCAGCCGCGGGACAGTCGCTCCTCTGCGGTACGGCCGGGGATGATCTCGTCGCGGCCCGAGCGGGTCTGACCCGCGAGTGGGTCGTGCAGGTTCCGTTCGACTCGGCCGGCTGGCGTCTCGAGCATGTGTCGATCGGCGATGATCTTGTCGTCGCCTGTTCTGGAGACGGTGGCGTGCACGCCATCCAGGCGTCGCCCTCGCAAAACGGCTCGCCCCGCGCAGGCAGCGTGCTCTGGTCGCAACGGGTGGGCACGCCCGGCGGACCGCTCCAGGCTGCCGGCATCGGCCCCCAGGTCGTGACGGTGGCGCGGGATCTCGATCTCTATGCCTTCGACAGTGCCGATGGCAGCCGCACGTGGCACCGCACGCTCGGCCGTCCGCCATCTGCAGCCGCCGTCCCTTCAGGTGAGTGGGTCTATGGTCCGCTGTCGGCCAACGGCGTGCTGCGGCTGCCTGTGAATCCCGTCGCGCAGCCGGGGGAGCAGAAAGACAGGAAGAAGGATGCCGCGGCCCCTGGGGACCGCCCGGTGAACAAGCCAAACAAGAACGTCGCTGGAACGTCCGCCGATCCGCTCCTGCCGATCTCACTCGACGCAGGTGGCCGCGTCGAGTCGGCGCCGATCGCCTACGAGGGCGGTGTGGTCTGGTACACCCAGAGCGGCCTGCTCGTCGGCGTTGTCCCATACAGTCTGGGATGGAAAAGGCTCGAGTTCGATCTCAGATCGGCGCTGACCGGTCCTCCGACGATCCGCGACACCGGGATCTTCGTGGCGACTGAGGAGGGCGACCTCGCCCGCATCGACGACTCGGGCCAGGAAGACGCGCCTGATTTCGCCGCCATCTGGCATGTCGTGCTTGTCGCTCGCCCGGATGGCAGCCCGCTCGTCTCTGGCCAGACCGTCGTCGTATCGCTGGGCGACGCGGGCATTCACGCCTTCTCGGCCGCCACAGGCGACGTGCTCTGGAGGAGTTGTGTGGCAGGCCGTCTCGTGGCTACGACTGGCAACCGGGTGTGGTGCGTCGACCGTGTCGGCCGGCTTTCGAGCCTCGACCTGTCCACGGGCATGCCGGGCGAGTGGATGTGTCTGGGGGACTTTACGCTGCCGCTCACCAACACCGTCTCAGAACGGCTGGTCCTCGCCTCACCCGACGGGCTCGTTGTCTCGCTCGCGCCGCGCCGCACAACCTCGAAACTGCCGCCTCCGCTGCCGATGGATGACGGGGAGCAGCCGCCGGCCGCCGCGCCAGCCGAAGAGCCCGCCGCCGAGGAGCGGACGGAGACCTGACGGCCTCCGTTTCAGGAAGCCCCAAGCGCGAGCGACGGGTGTGCGAAGCGGGACGGGGTGGCGGGCGTATTCCCCGCGCTTGCGCTTGGGGCTTCCTGTCGGGACGCGTTGCATCGGGTGTTCAAGAAGCCCGAAGCGCGAGCGATGGGAATACGGGCGATGAACGTGGGCGTGGTGTGGAGCGGGTTACAGTGGGAGGCGTCTTCCCAGCGCTTGCGCTTGGGCATTCATAACGTGGCTCGGATCTCCACGCCGATAGCCGGACACGAAATCTCTTTGAAAAAGGAAAAGCAAAGCGACCGCCGACCGAAGTCGTCGAGAGGGCGATTCGAAAACTCGAGTACATCGACCTGCCGACAACCCTCGACGACCTGAAAGTGCCGCGGAGAAATCGCCCGCATACCTCGACGGGGGATCACGAGGGCTTTACTGCCATTGCCGTCAATGACCAGTGGCGAATCTGCTTTCGGTTCAAGGACTGTGATGCGTTCGATGTCGAGGTGTGCGACTACCACTGCCCTGATCCCTGATCCCTGATCCCTGACCCGAAACGAAAGATCTGATCATGAGCATTCCACGTTCAGGACGCATGCCGCGGAGGCCGACGCATCCAGGCGAGATGCTGCGGGAGGATTTCATGCCAGACTACGGGCTCACTGTGGCCGGCCTGGCCGATGCGATCGGAGTATCGCGGCAGTCCGTCAACGAACTTCTGCGGGCCCGCCGGGCGATCAGCCCGGAGATGGCGGTGCGGCTGTCGCGGCTGTTCGGAAATTCGCCTGAGTTCTGGCTCAATGCCCAGCGGGCCCTCGACCTGTGGGATGCGTCGCGGGCGCTCGAAAAAGAAGTCCGGCGAATCAAGCCTCTCGGGGCAGCGTACAGGCGGGATTGCCCGCATTCCCCACGCTCGCGCTTGGGGCTTCCTGATGCGAGTCGCTGTCTCCCGATCGTGAGGAGCCGGGGGTGGCACGCGCAGAAGCCGGGAATGTTTGCGACTCACAAGCAGCGCCTCGTCGGCCAAGCGGACATCCTGTAGCAAAATCCTCGGCGCCGAGCATGTCACCGCCGGCGATGCGGACGGCGATGCGGTCAGCGGCGAGGGCTGATTGGCATGCGCGACCTGGGATCCTGCCGCCAGGCGACGCTGAGCAGGTCGTAGAGCGTCCGGTCGTGCCGCACGAGCCGGTGCGGGTCCTGGAAGAAGCACTCGCTCGCCACCGCGAAGAACTCCGCGTCGCTCTCCGCGGCGTATTCGTCGAAGGCCGTCGACCGGCCGTCGTCGAGCGCCTCCCCGAAGCGGGCCCGGCAGGCCGCTATGCCCGTGATCCACTCCTGGCGGCCGACGGCAGGCAGCGGTGGGATGCCGTCGATGTCGCCGTCGATCGCGTCGACGAGATGCGCGCACTCGTGGATCACCACGCTGCGCGGGCCGTCGCGGAACCGTCCCCCGTCGAGCACGCCCGGCCACGAAAGCACCATGCTCCCACCCGACCACGTCTCCCCGACCCGGGCCTCCCGCCACTCGAGTTCCCCGCCGCCTTCGAGTGGCGTCGACCGCGGCACAATGTAGTCGCCCGGATAGACGAGCACTGACTTAAGGGCGTCGAACCACTCGCCTTCAAACCCGAGTGTCACCAGGCCCGCCTGGCCCGCGATCGTGACGCGGACCTCATCGGTGATCTCGAGGCCACCGCAGCCCTCGAAGTGTTTCTCGGCGACGAACACCGCGACCCAGCTGCGGAGCCGGTCGGTCTCGGCCTCGTCGAGCCACTGCGCCTGCTTGACGCCGCGGCGGAGGATGTCGTGCCAGGCTCCGGGAAAAGGCTGCTCGGCGATCGCGCGACGACGGCGGGCCCGCATCCACGACAGGAGCATGGCATGCACACCCGTGGCCGGGGCCTATTGCGGTGGCAACGGGGAGAGGGGCATCCGCCGCAGGAACAGGTCGAGGGCCATGATCAGGCAGCCCACGGAAAGGGCGACGAATGAAAGCAGGAGCATCGCCGTGTCGACGTTCATCGGCGACCGGCGCTGGGGCTGTTGCTGCGTGTCGTCGGCCATCGAAACCTCCCGTCGCTTCCGCGACTGCACTCAGGCCTTGAGCCGCGTGGTCACCTTGTCGCCCCGCTGCACGATGCCGCGGGCGTAGGCCTTCACGAGCTCGGCGACCGAGTGGTCGGGCATCACACTCTTCACGACGGCCCGGCCGATGTATTCGCCGCCGCGGTAGACCTCGAGCGTGTGGCCCACCTGCAGTCCGTCGTCGCTGCCGAGCGACACCTGAATCGAGCCCAAGGCCACCGCCATCACGTCGCCGTCGAGCGTGGGCACACGGTCTTTCGCCGCGCTCTCGAGCGTCAGGCCGTTTTGCTGGAGCAGGATCCGGGCATTGGCGACCTGCTTCTCAAGCTGCGCCTTCCGTTCGGCCGCCATCGTGAGCTGCGCCTGCACCTCGGCCAGCGAGGCGGAGAGCTTGGCCGAGCGATCGACCTGCGAGTCGACCTTCACCTGTTGCTCATTCACTTGGGCAGTCAGTTTTTCCACCTCCTCGGCGACGAGTTTCAGCTGCTCGCGGGCGTCCTTGAGTTCGTCGAGCGCCTTTTGCTGTGCCGCCTCCCGATCGGCCTTGGCGGTCCGCAACTGCGAGAGCTCCTCGTCCTTCTTGACGATGGCTGACTGCAAGCGGGCGACGACCTGGTCCCGCGACTGCTCCGACTCCGCGACCTTCCGCTGGAGTTCGGTGATGTCCTTGTCGAGCTTCTCTCGTTCAGCGGTCGCCTGCTTGAGGCGGTAGTCGTACCCGGGGAGCTGGCCCGGCAGGCAGTCCTGGGGATTGCGGTAGACCTCGTCCTTCCAGTTGACGTGCGACATGAAAATAACGCCCGCGAACGTCATCAGCATGAGGCTCATGACGAACACCGCGAACACGAAGATTTTGCCGATGACGTTCATGGAGTTCCTCGCCCTCGGGCCGCACCGCAGGTGGTCGCGACGGAGACCTTCTTATTGTCGGCGGCGGCGGCCGGACCGGGCAAGACTCCCCGGGCTGGGCCACGACCCCGGGAGAAGTAATCGGCAGACGGATCAGGATGGCTCAAGTGACGATCCGGCTGCCCCTTCGGTCGATCGGCCGCTCCGACGCCGCCGCCCCAAAAGGAGTGATTCGGCTGCCGCGGCCGCCATGATCGCCACACATACCCCAATCGGCAGGGTTCCCACCACCAGCCACGGGCTCGTGCGGCCGTCGGGGCGGACGGTCACCCGGAGGGTCGCCGTGGCCCGCCGTGGTCCCCGGGCCAGGAGGCGGCCCGAACCGTCGATGGAGGCGGAAAAGCCGGTGTTGGCCGCCACCACGATGGGTGTGCGGACTTCGACGGCCCGAAACACGGCCGCGACGAGGTGCATGTCGAGCTCACTCGATCCCCAGAACCAGCCGTCGTTGGTGAGGTTGACGATCACGTCGGGACGCTGGCTCGTGGCGGTGAGCGCACGCACCAGCGCGCGGAACGCCCCGGGAAGGGCGGTCTCGTAGCAGATCGTCGGCGCGACCGCGAAGCCGGCGACGTCGACCACGACCGGTGTCTTTCCCGGGGTGAGGCCGCCGGGCAGGGGCGTGAGCCGATAGAGAATCGGGAACCTGTCGGCCAGCGGTACGTACTCGCCAAACATCACCGGGTACATCTTGTCGTAGCAGGCCAACGCGGCGCCGTGCGGGTCGAGAAAGACTGCGGCGTTGTAGTTCTCGACGCCCGCAGGCACGTGCGGTGTGACCACCTGCCGGTCGAGGCCGACGAGCCAGCAGGTGCCGTAGCGCTTCGCGTAGACAGCCAGCGCGTCGAGTCGCTGTTGGCCGAGCAGCTCGCGGCAGCGAGCCCGCCGCTTCGCGCGGGAGGGTTCGTCGGCACCAGCTGGCTCAATGCCGAGCATTTGTTCTACGACCGCTTCGTCGAGCGGCTCGTCGGGATGGACCTCGAGCAGACCCCACCGCCACATCGTCTCCGGCCAGACGACGAGGTCTGGTCGGCCCGCATGCTCCGGTAGCGCCAGAGCCCCGATCGTGAGGTCGTCGTAGTGGCGGGCGACGTCGGCTGCCGCATCAGGATCGTGCTTGAGTTCGGTGTCGATCGAACCCTGCACGAGGAGCACGTCGAGCGTCCTGTTTGTCGTGGCGGGCTCGCCCGCGAGCCGCCAGGTGCCGTAGCCAAGTGCCAGCGTAAGCACACTCGCCGCGACGGCCAGGTCGCCGAGTGCCCCGCGAACGCCGTAACGGATCAGCGTCGCGATCGCTGCCGCCACCGCCATCACGATCCCGCCAACACCGACGGCGCCAAGTGCGTCGGCGCTTTGGAGGAGCGTGGTCCACCGCCATTGTGTGTGGCCGAGCATGGCGAACGTGAAGCCACCGAGGATCCAGCCCCGCAGCTGCTCGCATGCCATCCACGCCACGGCTGCCGCCGGCACCAGCGGCCACCGCCACCGGTGAACGAGCCGCCGCGCCGTCCAGACAAAGAGCGGCAGATAAGCCGCGAGGTAGGCGGAGAGCGCTACCCAACCGATTGACGTCGCGGGATGGGGCAGCCGCAGCCAGTGGATGGCGAGCAGCCAATACAGCAGGCCGCCGGCCCAAATGGCCCGCCATGGATGACGCCCCGGCAGCCCGCCGTCCTGCACGACCCAGAGCCAGGGCAACGGCGCAACCCAGGCGAGCAGCCAGAGGTCTGGGGGGGGCTGCACCAGAAACATCGTGATCGCGCCGGCCAACACGAGCAGCCAGAGCCGCTGGGTACCAGGTGCACCGGTCAGCGCGTCGGTGCGTGTCGCCAGGCTCACTCGTCCACCTCAAACTCCGCGATCGCCGACCCGGCCGTGACGGCCTCGTCCTCCTCGGCGAGCTGCGCGACGAGCCGTCCCGAGACGGGGGCTTCGAGGTCGATCGTAGCGGCGCCGGCGACGAGCTCCACGACGCGGTCGCCCGCGAGGACCGTCGCCCCCGTGGGGACCAGCCAGAGCGACACGGCCAGCGGCGCAGCGCCCAGGCCAAGATCAGGAACCACGAGCTGTTCGCGCCGCCGCGGAAGAGGAGCTGTCATCGGGGTTACCGCAGCCCGCGGAGCCATGCGAGGACTACGCGGCCCACGACCTCGAGCGACTCCGCCGCGCAGTTTGCGGGGACGTCTTGCGTGGTGTGCCACTGCGGGTAGTCGAAGTCGATGATGTCGCAGGTGGGGATCCCGCCGATCATCCTCAGCGGCACGTGGTCGTCTTCCACCGCGTATTTGGGCCGGGGGATGAACTGCCTCGCGCCCATCCTGGCGGCCGTCTCCCAGATCGCGTCGACCACCTCGCGCGTGTCTGGCCAGTCGACGCTGTGCTGCTCCTGCCAGATCGCCAGATCACGGTCGGCAACCATGTCGACGATCGCGCCGCAGCGGTAGGCATGCTCGAGGCGACCGGCGCGACGATCGGCCGCGTACTGCCGCGCGAAGTAGTTCGACCCGAGGCAGTACGGGTCGCGGGGGGCGACGACGTATTCCTCGGCGTCGAAGAGGACGAAGTCGACGCCGACGGGACCCGGGAGCGTGGGCATCGCGGCGGCCAGTTCCATGAGCAGGGCGACGCCGCTGGCGCCGTCGTTGGCGCCGATAAACCGGCCTTGGGGATCGACCGGATCGCGGTCGGGAAACGGCCGCGTGTCGTAGTGAGCGCCGATGAGCACGCGATCGGCACGATCCGGGTGCCAGGTCACGATCAGGTTCTCGACGTGCACGGGCTTGCCCGTGCGGCGGTCGCGAATCTGGAAGGCCTGGCCGGCAACCGTGGCCCCGGCTTGACGGAAGTGGTCCGCCAGCAGCACCCGCTGCCGGTCCATCGCCGCCGAACCGCTGGGCCGTGGCCCCAGTTCACAGATCGCCTCGAGATGGGCGAAGGCCCGGGCGCCAGAAAACTCAGGCTCGGCCGCGACGGCACTGCCGGCCACGCCTGCAGTGGCAAGGAAGATGACCAGCGGGCCGAGGCGGTGCATGGCAGTCGGTGTGGGCATGGAACGTGAGAAAACGCGGGCAGGCGGAGCGACCCCATTGGCAGTCTAGCCTTCCGTGGAACAAGCCATCCATGGTGGGCGTCTTTCCCGCGCTTGCGCTCGGGGCTTCCTGACAGGAGACCGCGTCGATGCGGGTGACGTGGCGTTTTTACGCGTTGATGCGGGAGACGGGGTGTGCGCTGGGGTGGGTTTGGACAAGCCGTTTTGCCCGACCGGTGGAGCATCACCGCTCGAGGGCCTACACTCCGCGGTGGGTGGAAGACGCTCCGCGATACCCCGGGTGCCTGACGATGCGAGCACGAGCCTGTTTCTCCCCCGCGGCTTTGCCCGAGTGGTTTTTGATCGGGCGGTTACTGGCCATCCTTTGCATGGCCACTTCGATGACCGTGGCGCGGGCAGGCGGCGGCCCGGAAAACCTGTTCGTGGTGGTAAACCCCGCCAGCACCGACAGCCTAGCCGTGGCCAATGCCTTCATCGCCGCCCGCGACGTTCCGCCGATCAACACCCTGATGCTGCCCTGGAAGGACAGCACCGAGAGCACCACGACCGCACGGTTTCGCAGTGAACTGCTCGCGCCGGTGCTCCGGGCGATCGACTCCCGCCGCCTTGCGCCGCAGATCGATTGCGTGGTCTGGTCGAGCGACTTTCCCTGGCGGATTGATTTCAGGGACGAACTGCCCCCCGACCTTGCCGCCAAGGACCGGTTTCCATCGGCCTCGCTCACCGGTATGACGATGCTGTTCGCGGCGGTGCAAAGCGGCGTACCCGCCTGGCTCGACGCGGAGAGCAACGACTACTTCCGCCCGCTCGACACCGACGGCGTGCCGCAGACGACCGTCGGCTTCCGTAGCTGGTACGGCTGGGGACCGAACGGCGAGTTGCTCGAGGCGGGGGGCAGCCGCTATCTGCTGTCAGCGATGCTCGGCGTGACATCCGGGCGGGGTAACACGCCCCGCGAGGTTGCCGCCTATCTCCGCTCGGCCGCGCGAGCCGACGGCACGAAGCCGAAGGGCACGGTCTATTTCATGACGAATGGCGACGTGCGGACGACGACCCGCTCAGTTGTGTTTCCGGCCGCGGTGCGGGTGCTAGACAAACTCGGCGTGAAAGCGGAGATCGTCTCGGGCGTGCTTCCCTCGGCGAAGAAGGACGTGGCCGGGCTGATGACCGGCACGCCCAGTTTCGACTGGCGGTCGAGCGGCAGCACGATCCTGCCCGGCGCGATCTGCGAGAACCTCACGAGCTTCGGGGCGATCTTCACGCCGTCGGCGGGGCAGACGCCGCTGTCGGAGTTTCTCCGCTACGGTGCCGCCGGCTCCAGCGGCACCGTGATCGAGCCCTACTCGATCCAGGCGAAGTTCCCGCACGCGGCGATCCAGGTTCACTACGCGCGGGGCGCGAGTCTCGCGGAGGCCTTCTACCAGTCGGTGCGATCGCCCTACCAACTGCTGGTAGTCGGCGATCCGCTCTGCCAGCCCTGGGCGTCGATCCCGACGGTCGAAGTGGTGAACGCGGCCGACTCCAAACTCCTCGAGTCAGGAGCGACGCTCTCCGACACGGTTGAGCTTGAGCCACGGGCGACCATGCCCGGTGAGGGCGTGGTCGACCGTTTCGAACTCTTCGTCGACGGCATGCGGCTCACGGAGTGCGGTCCCGGCGGCCGTCTCGTGCTCGACACCACGATGCTGGCCGACGGCCACCATGACGTCCGCGTGGTGGCGATCGAGTCGTCACCGGTCGAGACGCAGGGGCGGAGCATCATCCCGGTATTGTTTGCCAACCACGACCGTGCGATCGAGTTGACAGTCGAGCCGCTGAGGACGACCCGCACGGGCACAGTCCGCGTGGCTGTGAAGGGTAAGGGGATCGAGGGAGCGGTGGTGTTCGCGCTGGGTCGCGTGCTCGGCCGCATCTCCGGGTCCGAATCGTCGATCGAGGTGCCGGCCGAACTGCTGGGGGTGGGCACCGTGATGATCCGGGCCACCGGTCGCGGAGGCCCCAAGCCGGCTGATGGCGTCAACGCAGTTCCCGTGCTGGTCGAAGTCACC
>CAMBPQ010000020.1 GCA_945869735.1 Planctomicrobium piriforme | reverse complement strand
ATCGAGTTGCTTGCAAAAGGTGGCGTCCAACGGTTCCGGGCGGTCTGTCAGCTCCCGCCGAGTTCCGACGGTGGCAGGGGGCTGGGGCATGAGGGTCGGGATAGCCAATCAGCCGCGATTCCGCCCCTCTCCCCAACGTCCGATAATGTCTCTTATGTCCGTTAAGGCCTAGACGTTTTCGCCTTGTTTTCAGGCTTATTCGCACTGCTCCCCTGTCGTTCGTCGGGGCTCGAGAGTCATGACGGCCCGGGGCTCAATGTCGTGGCGATACCTGCTCGGCGATGCCCGCGTGAGTGGCGAATCGCGTGACGTCGCCAAGCTGCTGACGCGACGTGCCGACAGCACATCAGCGTAGAGGAAGTGGCGTCTGCGCTCCGACAGGAAACTGCCCCGGCGTCTGTTGTTGCTGCGGCCGGTTCAGAAACCCGCTCGTTACTGGCGGTGTTGGTTGTGCCGGCTGCATGGGTGCGGTCGCTGGTCCGCCCCAGGCGGCTGGTGACGTGAACCCGGCAGGAACGGCCTGCTGCCCCCCCTGCCCCAGCGTCGCAGGCCCGGCGGCATTGCCCGTCCAAGCGGTTGGCGAGGTGACGCTCTCCCAGATGGCCTTCAACGCAGACGGCTGGGCTAGGCCGCCCGGCGGTGGCGGAGGAGCGACACCGGCTCCCGGCTGCCGAAACTGTTCTTCAAACTGCTTCACGAATGGCTGCACCGGCTCCACGATGTTTGGGGGAAGCAGTTCATCAGCACGGACGATGATCTCGGCCACGAGTCGGCCGCTGCGACTGCCGACGATCTGGTTGCGGTAGGTAGGGGCCAAGGTAACGGCGAAGAACGTGACCACGACGCAGATCAGTCCGCCCTTCGCCAGGCCGAAGACCAGACCGAGCTGGTGGTCGAACGCCGAGAGGTGGACGGCGCTGATCGCACCTGAGATCACGCGGAAGACGAGCCACACCGCCAGCGAGGTGCCCACGTAGATCGAGAGCATGGCGATCAGACGATTCCAGGGCGCCTGCTGACCGACGAAAGGAGCCAGGGAACCGCCGAACCGCAGGGCCAGAAAACTGCTGGCCGCGATACCGGCGATCCACGCGAGCTGCCAGACAATACCCTTGAAATAGCCGAGTACCGCGGCTGCGGCGAGGATGCCGAGCATCACCAGGTCGTAGCCTTCGATCGCCATCGAGCAGCGTCTCCTGAGGACTGCAGATTTGCAGGAGGCGGAGTGTAGAGACCGGGCCGCTGGGCAACGAAGACCAGAAACACGATCCAAATGAGATGATCATGAAGCCGGCGACGCCACAATCTGCAAGTCCTGCCCAAAGCCCCTAAGCGAGTCATTTTCGCTCTTGATAAGCCCTGTATTCACCGCAGAATCCCCATCACGCCCAGTCTCCTGAATTTCGCTCACCGCCACGGGCGCCGGTCTGGGTGACGACCTTTCCGAACGTTTGCTTTCGGCGGTGCAGGGGATGCCACGCGGTGTCGGCTGTCCCTTTGTCAGACAACGGTCGATACGAACGAAAGTCGGCGCTGTTCGGAATGGAGTCCGTTCGGCTGCTTTCTTGGGGGAATCTCGTAGTGCCCGGCTTCCGCGAGCACATCACCGGCTCATCTATCGTGGGCGCGGGCTATGGCGCTGCCGCCTGGTATCTGGGCGACATGCCGCCGATGACCTGCGCCCTGGGAGCAGGGCTCTGCGCGGTATCTGGCATGCTCCCAGACCTCGACAGCGGGCCGGGCCTGCCGCTCCGCGAGA
This sequence comes from Planctomicrobium piriforme, assembly GCA_945869735.1. Taxonomy (GTDB): domain Bacteria; phylum Planctomycetota; class Planctomycetia; order Pirellulales; family UBA1268; genus QWPN01. Next base: position 45,068 of record CAMBPQ010000020.1, on the reverse strand, counting down.
GCGTGGCGTTCGCCGCGGCCCTCGTCCCGCTGCTGATGATTCACCGATTTCAGCAGTGGGGGCTGCCGCTCGAGGCGATGATTCTCTCCGGGGCAGCTATTTATATGGCGGTTCGGTTCGGGCTGACGTGGCTGCTCGAAAACCATGCGCGGCACCGCGGCATGTTTCACAGCCTGCCCGCGGCGGCGATCGCGGGCCAGGTGACGTTCCTCGCGTTCTCCTCGGAGGAGCCACTTCACCGCTACTTCGTCTCCAGCACCGTGTTGCTCGGCGTTCTTTCGCATCTCGTGCTCGACGAGATCTGGGCCGTGAGGCAGGGGCTGTTCGGGCCGAAGGTCAAGAAGTCATTCGGAACAGCCATGAAGTTTGCCGGTCCGGAACTCTGGCCGAACTTGCTCTCGTATGCGATCGTGATTGTGCTGGGTGCCATCGCCGCCGGCGATGCGGCCTGGACCGAGCGGATGGCCAACGTCCGTCAGCAGATGCAGCAGGCCACACGTCCATTCCAGCAGCAGCAACTGCAGCAACAACAGCCGTGGCAGTTCCGGCGATAGAACGCAGCTCGAGCGCATCCTTGCGGGAGAGCGGCGAGCCGGCGATCCACGTAAGTTGAATGGGGTCTCACTTGGCTGGATCGCCGGCTCGGAGCCGGTCGGCCCTTGTTTCGTGGCGGTGGCGACAGGATCATGGCTCGACCTTCGTCTGAAACCCCGCCGTGCGCACCATGCTCCTCGCCACCACGCTGCCCAACGCGACGGCCTTCGCCAGCCTCGTCGTGGAGTTGGTGCTCATCTCAGCCGCCGCATTCGCGGGGGGATCGTCGCTGGCATTCCTGTCCCTCGGCCATCGGCCGATGCAGGTGCTCCTGTCGCTGACCGGGGGTGTGCTGCTCGGTGTCGGCATGCTCCACCTGCTGCCCCACGCCTGGATGCAGCTCGACCGCGACATCGAAAAAACCATGGGGTGGGTGCTGGCCGGCTTCTTTCTGATGTTTCTGCTCGAACGGGCCTTTCACGGGCATGCCCACCACACCGCCGACGGCAGTTGCGACCATGATCACCATGATCACGATGGTCATGCCGCCCCGGCCCCTGCCGGCCGGTCCTTCGCGTGGTGCGGGGCGTTTGCAGGCCTGGCGCTGCACAGCCTCGCCGATGGAGCTGCTCTGGCGGCCTCGGTGGGGTCGGATGCAGCCCACGGCGTCGGCCTCCTGGCGGGCTTCGCCACCTTTCTCGCGATCCTGCTCCACAAGCCGTTCGACTCGGGCATCATCGCCACGCTCATGATCGACGCGGGAGCGTCGCCGCGGACAAGGCTCGTGGTCAACGCGCTCTACGCGGCCGTCGTACCGCTCGGTGCCTTCGGCTTCCTCACGAGCCTCACGCTCTTCGGCGGGCGGCAGGACGCGGTGCTCGGCATCGCCATGGCGATGGCGGCTGGCGCGTTTCTGTGCATCGCCGCGGCGGACCTCCTGCCGGAGGTACAGTTTCACAGCCACGACCGCGTGCTGCTGACCACCGCCCTCGCGATGGGATTGGCGATCGCCTGGGGTATCACTGCCCTGGAGCGGTCATCGCATGCCCACGGTGCCCATGTGCAGCGCGGCGCGATTCCGGCCGGCGCTCCGGCTCACGACCGCTGAATCGGGCCGCCGACCGTGGTGGTGGCAGCGTCGCGGCCCTCCGGTTCGACGTCGAGCCCCCGGGCGAGCCGCTCACGCCGCACCTCTTCAACAATGTCATCGATCAGCCGCTGCTGGCCACGGATGGCGGGCATCTGCGCCTGAAAACACCACGCGATTGCCGCCGCCAGACCGAGGCCGCCGATGAGGTGCGGCGTCACCCAGTCACGGCTCCCTCGGCGGCCGGCCGCAGGATCGGCCGCTCCGCCCAACGCCACGATCGCCACCACGGCGAGCGTGCCCAGGAGCGCGAATGGAAACGCCCCCCGCTTGAGCCGCGCGCTGCGGGCGATGAGTTTGTCGTCGAGCCCGTAGGCCTCCACGACCTCGCGGCACCAGCGTCCTGTCCCGATGAAGTAGGTGACCGTCAGGCTGTTGACGAGCACCACGCTGAGCGCCGCAAAGACGCCTGACAGACGATGAACGGTGCCCCAGCGGAGCACGGCGGGTTCGGTGACGCCATGCAGGTCCCCAAGCCATAGCCCCAGGACCGCCGTTGCAGCCAGCAGCGTGAGGGCAAAAAGAGCCGCCCTTGTGAACACCCTCTCCATGCCGATCAATCCTCCGCGAGTGCCTGGTTTTCCCGTCCACCCCACATCGCGCCGGGAGACGCATGCGTGGGCTCACCAAACGTTATAGGCTGGCGGACACCACCGACGCCATCAATCTCTTCCGCAATGACGCAGCCCAACCTTCCGCCCGTGCTCGCGCTGACCTGCGGCGACCCCGCCGGAATCGGTCCGGAGGTTGTCGCCCTGGCATGGGCCGCCACTCCTGCGCACGCAACCGCACGGCTGCGGGTCTTCGCCGAACCGGCGCTGCTTGCCGACGTCCTTGCGCGCCGCCGGGGCATGCCCGCACTCGCCGTGGAGCGGGTGGCAGTCGACGATCCACGCACTTCCGATAGCCGAACGCTGCTTGTCGTCGATCCCGGAACCTCGGCCGGTGGTGGCGGATTCCCCGACGCAGGTGTGATCTCGGCTGCCGGAGGCGCGGCGGCAGCGCATGCCGTCGAGACGGCGTTCGCGGCGACGCGGCGCGGGCTGGCCGACGCCATCGTTACAGGGCCACTTCATAAGGAGGCGTTGCACGCGGCCGGCTATGACGTGCCAGGGCACACCGAACTCCTCGCGCGGGCCTGCGGATTGCCCGACGCGGCGGCGTCGATGATGCTCTGGCTGCCGGCCGATCCACAGGCGGGCCGCGTGGCGGGCCTCGGGGTCGTCCACGCCACGCTTCACGAATCGCTGCGGTTGGCCGTCGAGCGGCTGTCGTCCTCTGGCATCGAGGCCGCGGGATTACGGCTGGCAGGCCTGCTCGCGGCGCTGCTCAACCGCCCGCCCCGCATCGCTGTGGCCGCGCTCAACCCGCACGGCGGCGAGGGTGGGCTGTTTGGCGACGACGAGTCGCGGATCGTGGCTCCCGCCGTGGCGCGGCTCGCAGCCGCGGGCGTGGCCGTGACGGGCCCCCTGCCGGCCGACACGCTCTTCCTGCGGGCGAGCCGCGGGGAGTTCGACGGCGTGGTCGCGTTGTATCACGATCAAGGTCACATCCCCATCAAGCTGCTCGGCATGCACCGCGCGGTGAACATCACGCTCGGGCTGCCACTGGTGCGCACGAGCGTCGCGCACGGCACCGGCTTCGACATCGTCGGCCGCGGCCTGGCGGATTCGTCGAGCATGCTCTCGGCCATCGACACCGCCGAGAAACTTGTCGCGTCGGGCCGGCCGAACGCTACCGCAGCAGGCCGAGGCCGTTGACGTACATCTCGGTGATGTCGATCATCCCCTCGGTGGCGGGCTGATAGAAAAATGCCGTGGCATCGACAGACCCGTTGAGCTCCACGTCGTGGAGGTCCATCACGGCGATCGGCTCCGGAGGCGCGTCGGCGACGGGCCGCTTGCCGGGGATCGCCAGCCATTCGATGCGGCGCGGTACCAGGTCTCCCTTGCCGATCGACAGGCGGATGCTCCACGGCACGCCATCCGGAAGATCGGCCGGCCCAAGGCCGCCGGGCTCTGCGGCGCGGCTTTTCAGTTCGGGAAGCACGAGCGGGAGATAGACGGGTTCCCACCGGCCATCGACGACCCACACGGCGGTGCCGTCCAGATCACCGGGCGTTGCCTGGGAAAACCGGAACCAGTGACGCAGCAGCCGTAGGGTCCGCTGCAGGCCCCCGAGGTAGGCGGTGCCGTCGGCGGCATCCGCCGCGTTGAGCGACGACAGCTTGCCGCGAACGCGACGCACGTCGACCCGTTGCAGGGTCGCCGGCTCCTCGCCGTTGTGCCGGTGGGTCCAGCAGAACAGCCCGTCGCAGACCTCCGTGAGTTCGAATGTCTCGGTGTCGCAAGTCAGCGTGGAGTCGAATCGGAAGCGCTGGTCCTCCCCCTTCCCCGACTGGACATAACGGCCCGTGCCCACGAGCACGCGGTCGCCCACGCGGGCCTTCTGGCGGAACTTGAGCGACACCGCCTTGGCGCGGGTGAACACCGCCAGCGAACTGGCGACGATCCGCTCCGCCTGTGCGACGGCATCCTCCGCCGGGGCCGCGGAAGCCTGGGTTGCCACGCCGTCCGGCCGCCGGCTGTAGACGCTCGCCGCCGGTTCGTCGCCGGCGGTGAGAGCCGCGCCAGCGGTGAGCGCGGCCACGACCAGGGTGACCGCCGCCATGCGACGGCGGAAGACGGGCGGTTTGGCGTGGGTTCGGATTGTCACGGTCGGGCCGACTTTGAGGATTTTGCCAAAGAAACCACCGCCCAAACGTCGAAACATCCTTCGTGAATGGTCCCGACGGGGCTGTTCTCCGGCTTCGTCGCCGGCGGTGAGTCTACGGAATCGGCTCTTTCCGGCCCATGCCGGAACCAGCCTGCCGTGGCGGCTGCGAACGACGGTTCCGGCATCGGATCCTGGAGAGAGTGCAATGCTGAAGCTACATCTGAAGGGCTTCGTTGGTATGTCGATCGCGGCGACGCTGACGGGTTGCACCATTCCGGCAAACTCGCCGTTTACCGCCCTCGCTCAGATTCGACCGGTCGCGACCCCGCACACGAATGTTCTGCCACCTGCGGCGATGCTCCAGCATCCGGGGCCTGGCGTCGACGGTCCCGGCCCCGGCATCATCACCCCGGCCTCGTACGAAGCCTCGTTCGAGGCGGCAGGCGTCGGTGGTATGGACGGTGGAGCCGGACTTGGCGGCGCATATGGGATGGCCCCCACGTCGCAGGTCGGCTTCGTTGGTCCCGACGGGATGCAGATTCGCTGGGACATCTCGATGCCCGGCGGCTTCGATTCCGAGCCGCTCGTCACCCCGGGCCGCTACGACTTCCCGCAGGGCGCCATTTACCGACTGAAGATCACCGATATCCCGGGCCGCGAGGGCATCGAACTCTATCCGTCGCTCGAAGTGGCGCCCGTGACGCCGCGAACCGCGGCTTACCTCGCGCACAACGCCGTGCCGTTTCAGCTAACGGAGGAGGATCTCGACCAGGTGACAACCGGAAACTTCGTCACGAAGGTCGTCTATCTTCCCGACGCGGAGTATCAGGAACTCGCCGTTGCCGGGGTGGAAACGCTCGTCAGCACTCGGCTCGATCCCGGCTGTGATCCGGTCGTGGAGGCCGACCGCCGCGGCTCGATCCTGGCGATCATCCGCATCGGCAACAAGGACCTCGAGGCACCGGGCGCCGCCGGTGCCGCCGCCAGCGGTCTGGCCGCGGGAGGCCCAGGCACCGCCACGCCCGCGGGCATGGCGGCTCCGCTCGGCATGCCCTGCGGCGGCAACCCATCGCAACTGCCTCCCGCGTTCCTCGCCGGCATGACGGCGCCGCAATACGGCATGCCCCAAGTTGGCACGCCAATCGGCCTGCCCGGCCCGGCCCACATCCCGCTCGGGGTGCCTGCCGGACTGCAGAAGCACTCGATTACGAACCACACGAAGATGCACATCCCGCCCCCGTCGCGGTCGGTCGGCCTGCACGTTCAGGAATCCCCGGGCCTCAGCTATCCGAAGCCCGCGCGGCACGCCTACGTGCTCGAGCGGCACGACGTGCCCAAGATCCATCTCAAGCAGCCGCGTGAGGACCGTACACGGTTCGTCGACAACGGCGGCATGGATCCCGACACCATCAACGCCGGTGCCCGCATGATGCAAGGTGCTGGAGACGGCGAACTGCCCTGCCCGCCCGAGCCGATGGAGTAGACGTTGGCACCACGTTCGTAGGCAGATCGACATCCGACCCATTCGGCACCGCATCCATGACCGCCGCCGGCATTCAAACCGCGACAGCCACGCCGGTGCGGGAGCACGAGACACACACAAGGAGCATCCAGACTTTCCGGACAGGGACCGTGCTGCGGCTTGCCCGCGGGCTGTTGGCGACCGCCGTTCTCGTCTCGGCACCTTCGCAGGGGCTTTCCCTCGAGGCTGCCGTGTCGAGTCCGGCGAACACATTCGCCAACACGTCTTTAACGGGAGCGATTGGCGCCTCACGGCGGTCGCAGCCCGGTCCCTGTCCGGAATCGTTGCTCCCCGATTGCGTGCAGCCGGTCGAGATCCGTGGCCCAGCGGGCCTCAGTCTGGCGATCGAGACAGCCGAGGGCTGGTCGCCGCTACGGTCGGGACCGCTGCGGATCGGGCTCGTGGTGGGCCAGCCCTACCGACTACGAGTCGGAGGGATCCCGGGCCGCGAGGGGGAGGAACTCTTTCCCTCGGTCCGCGTCCTGGCGAAGTTGGCCACGCCCCCTGGCATGGCATGGCGATTTCCCGTCGAGATTGTGATCGACGAGGACGACCTCGATTCCGCCGCGACCGGCGCGCACGTCCGGCGGGTGGTCTACGCCTCCTGTGAATCGGAGCAGCCCAATCCGGTGCCTGCCGGTTGGTTCGATGTTAAACCCGGCGACGACGCCCTGGACGTCGCCCGCACGCTTGGCGACCCAGTCGCGGAACTCGTGATCGGCAACCGGCTGCCTGCGCCCGGGAGCGTGCCATGAAAGACGCCTCGGATGCTCGTCGCAGCGCGGCCGTTCCGGCCGCCGTCCGGCTCCGCTGGCTGCGGATGCTCGCCGTGGCGACGACCGCGATGCTGCTCGCTTCGTGTCGCGGGCTGCCGCTGACGGCCGTCGTGTCAACCGCCGCCGTCTCCGATGCCGCGATGCTCGTCGAGGATGGTGCCGCCGCGCCTGCTGCTGTTGTGAGTCGGGTGGCGGAAGCGACCACCATGCGCGATCCCCAGGTGACTCGGACCGGGCTCGAGGCCCCCTGCCCTGCCCTGCCGCGAATCGGTGGTGGCTGCGGGCCGGGATGCGGGTCACATGCCCTGCGTGCCCGAGTGGGGCATGCGCTCTGCCCGAGTGGCAACTGTGGGCCCGCTTGCCCGCCGCCTGTCTGCATGGCGTGCGAAGCGCCGCCGGTCGTCGGTCCGTATCTCGTCTGTGACGGTGGCGATGCCTGCCGGCCGGCTCGGGCGGTGGGTGAGAACCAGCTCGCGAACCTCACCGCGGGCGACACGGTCGCCCGCTTCCGTCCTGCCGACGAGATGCCCGACTCGGTCGAAGTGCGGCTCGTAGCATCGAACTGTGCCTGCGTGTTTGCACCACGCTTCGGTGCCGTCCGCGAGGTCACGCGGCCACTCGAAGGCGCGCGTCCCGAGGGGCCGCGCGGCCTCTCGCTCGACACGGGTGTGGAGTTGGAGGAGACGCTGCAGCCCGTCTGCGGCAAGACGCAGAGCGTGGCCCTCGAGGCGGCCCGTAAGTCGCTGCCCGGCGTCGCCGTGCAGGAGCGGCTCGGTCCGCTGGCGGTGGACCAGGGCGACATGCCCCGCGAAGACGACGGCCTCGAAGGCCCGGTCGAACGGGTTCGTGACGAGCAGCCGGAACTCGAGCGTCTGCGGCAGCGGCCGCTCGTGCAAGTGGGCTTCGACGTGCCGATCACCTGGACCTGCATCAAGGCGGCGAACGTGCTGCTCAACGATCAGGCGGCCGAGGTCGTGGCGGTCGACCGCGGCACCGCCACACTCCGGTTTGAGGAACCCGGTCGCGCCGAACTCACGCTCTGCAAGCGGGCCGGCAGCGACACCGCACGGGCCGGTGAGGAACTCGACTTCACGATCTTCATGCTCAACTCCGGTGACCGTCCGCTCACGGGCGTCGTCCTTGCCGACGCGTTGCCGACGCGGCTCGACTACATTCCCGACTCCGCGGCTGCGAGCGTACCGGCCGACTTCACCACCGAGACGGGCGACGATGGATCGGTCGTGCTCACTTGGCGGCTCGAGGAAACGCTCAAGCCCGGGGAAAGCGGTTTCGTGCGATTCCGCACGATCGTGAAGTGAACAGCACCCCGCGGTTGCCGCCGCCCATGCGCCGCGGGTACCATCCCCAAACCCGCGGGGCCGCCGGGCCCCGGTTTTTTTCATTCGAGGTTTCCATGTCGCATCGCTCCACCGGCCTCCGCCCATCGCTCCTTCCGTTCGTTTCGACGGTGTTCGCCGTCGTCGCCGGGGTGGGGATTCCTGCCGCAACGCTGCACGCCAGGCAACCGGCCGCCGCGACTGCTGAGCCCGAGGCCGCCGCTGAACTGAGCGTGCCGCCACTGCCGAAAGGCACGCCTGAGCAGATGCTCGAATTCGTCGAGGGTCTTCTGCCGCCGAAGACGCAGCCACGGTCGCGGAAGGAAATGATGAAGTACGTCGGCGACGTGTCGCGCGTGTCGGTCGAGGCCGCCGACGCGATCCTGACCCAGGTGAAGGCCGACAACCCGATCTATGCGAAGGCCGCGAAGCTCAAACTCGAGAGCCTGATGCGTCTCTCCCAGCTCGGCGATGAGCAGGCCGGCAATGATCTGGCGGCCTACGCCGCGACGCTCGCCACCAGCCCCGTGGAAGAGCTTGCGATGGAGGCGAAGCGGCTGGGGGTCGTTTCCGAGGCCCAAAAGATGTTTGCGGAGGAGAAGTTCGATGCGGCACCCGCGCTCGTAAAGAAGGTCGCTGCCCTGCTGGCCGCGAATCCCGACGACCAGAAGACTGCCGGGCTCGTGATGCAGTTCTGCGGAGCCCTCGAGCAGATCCCCGACGGCGAACAGGTCGCGGCCGACGCGCTCAAGACGTTCGGGCCTATTCTGGCCAGCAGCAAGGATCCCCGGATCCAGGAACTCGGCGAGAGCTTTGCGGGCAAGTTGCGGCTGCTCACGCTTCCCGGCCAGCCGATGGAGCTCAAGGGCGACCTGCTCGACGGCAAGCCGTTCGACCAAAAGGGACTCGCCGGTAAGGTCGTGCTCGTCGATTTCTGGGCCACCTGGTGCGGTCCCTGTATCGCCGAGATCCCCAATATGCTCGAGCAGTACGAGAAGTACCACGACAAGGGCTTCGAGGTGGTGGGCATCAGCCTCGACGAGGAGAAGGACAAGGTCGACGCCTTCGTGGCGGAAAACAAGATCCCGTGGCCGATTATCTACGCCGGTAAGGGCTGGCAGGATCCCGTGGCGCAGTTCTACGGCATCTCGGGCATCCCGCAGCTGATCCTGATCGGCCGCGATGGCAACGTGATCTCCACCAACGCCCGGGGCGAGAAGCTCGGCAAGCGACTCGCCGAACTCTTCAAGGACGCCGGCTGAACTCTGGGGCGCTTTTTTGTGATGCACGAGCCTGAATCGGCTGCCCGGCCGCGGTGGAGCGTGTCGAGGCGTGCGGCCGCCTTCGACTCCTCGGGCATTCGCAAGGCGTTCGATCTCGCAGCCCGGCTCGAGGACCCGATCAACCTTTCGATCGGCCAGCCCGATTTCGAGATGCCCGTCGCGGCCCGCGAGGCTGCCAAGTCGGCGATCGACGCAGGGAAGAACGGCTACACGCCCACGCAGGGCATTGCGGCCCTTCGGGAGCGGCTTGAGGCCACTGCTCGGCGCGAGACCGGGCAGCCGGAGCGGCGGCTGTGCGTGACGAGCGGCTCGAGCGGGGCGCTTGTGCTCGCGCTGATGGCGCTCGTCGACCCCGGCGACGAGGTGATTGTGTTCGAGCCGGCGTTCCTAATGTATCGCCCGCTCGTCGAGTTTCTCGGGGGCTGCGTGGTACCGATCGACACCGCGCCGTCGTTTGCGATCGACGTCGACCGCGTCGCTGCGGCAATCACGCCGCGGACGCGGGTGATTCTCCTCAACACGCCGGCGAACCCGACCGGCTTCGTGGCCGCCGCCGACACGGTCCGCGACCTGGCGGTGCTCGCGGAGCAGCGGGGCGTCACGCTTGTGAGCGACGAGCTCTACCGCTCCTACTGCTACGACGCCGCGTTTCACTCCCCTGCCCTGCACTCCGAGCAGGTGGTGGTGATCGACGGCTTCTCGAAGTCGCATGCCATGACCGGCTGGCGTGTCGGCTGGATCCATGGGCCGCAGGCGATCATCAATGCGGTCACGATGATGCAGCAATACACGTTTGTCTGCGCTCCGCAGCCGGGCCAATGGGCCGCGATCGCCGCCCTCGACTGCCCGATGGACGTGCCGCTCGCCGAGTGCCGCCGCAAGCGTGACAAGCTGATGGAAGGTCTCCGCGGCCACTACGACTTCGTCCAGCCCGGCGGCGCCTTCTATCTGTTTCCGCGGGCGCCCGGCGGTTCGGGCAAGGCCTTCGCCGAGCGGGCCGCAGCCGAGGAGAAGCTGATCCTCGTGCCGGGCAGCGTGTTTGGCGCCTCTGACACCCACTTCCGTATCGCCTACACCGTCAATGAACGCACGCTCGATCGCGGAATTGCGGCTCTTCAACGGTTAGCGCAGACGGCCTGACCCCGGTTCGCCACGCCCTTGTTTTGAGAGGCACCATGCCTATCCACACTGTCGCCGCCGTTGCCAAGACCCTCGACCACGCCGTCCTCAAGCCGGAGTTTTCTCGCGACGATCTCGCGAGACATGCCGCGATGTGCGTGGACCGGGGCGTGGGCTGCCTCTGCGTGCGGTCGTGTGACGTTGCGGCCGCAGCGAACCTCGTGGTGGGCAGCCCGGTGGTGATCGCGAGCGTGATCGGCTTTCCGCACGGGGCCTGTCGGCCGGAGGTGAAGGCCCTGGAGTCGTGGCTGGCGATCGCTGACGGCGCCCGCGAGCTCGACATGGTGATCAATGTCGGGGCCTTGAAGTCGGGAGATGAGGCGGCTATCCGCAAGGACATCGCCGCGGTCGTGGCCGAGGCGAGGCCGAAGGGCGTGATCGTGAAGGTGATCCTCGAGACCTGCTACCTCTCGGCCGCCGAGATCGCCACCGCCTGCCGGCTTGCCGAGGAAGCCGGTGCTGATTTCGTGAAGACCTCGACCGGCTTCGGCGTGAAGGCCTCGGGCCCCACAGGCGCGACGCCCGAGGCCGTGCGGATCATGCTCGATACAGTAGGCGGCCGCCTCCAGGTGAAGGCCTCCGGTGGGATCCGCACCTGGGAAGACGCCATCCGGTACCTCGACATAGGCTGCACACGGCTCGGCGTGGGCGACGCCGCTGCGATCCTCGACGGCCAGCCGGCAGAGGGCACGGCCGCGTACTGAGCGGCACGCTTCCCGCCTTCCCGTCAGGAATGGCAACGGCGTAAGCCGTACGCCCGCCACCCCGTCCCGCCCCGCGCCACTACCGACATCGCCTCGCCGTCAGGAAGCCCCAAGCGCGAGCGCGGGGTATACGCCCTCTACCCCCATTCGCTCCGCTCTCCCCGCAGCATCACGGTCACCACCCTCCCCGCGTGTGGTGCCAGCGTGTGCCGACCGCCTACAATCAGGGTCACCCACGGAGATTCGCCCGCATGAGCAGTCCACGCCTGCCCGCCACACTCGCCGAACTCCAGGCCAGCGGCTGGAAAAGCCGCAGCGTCAAGGATGAGGTGCGGGAGAACTTCCTGCGGATGCTGCGAACCGGCGACGAACTCTTTCCTGGAATCGTCGGCTATGACCAGACCGTGATCCCTGAGATCAACATCGCCCTGCTCGCCGGGCACGACATGCTCTTCTTGGGCGAGAAGGGCCAGGCTAAGAGCCGGGTGATGCGGCTGCTGGTGCGGTTCCTCGACGAGCATCTCCCCTACCTCGACGACGCGGCGATCCCTCTGCATGACGATCCGTTCGCCCCGATCACGTCGGCCGGGCGGCGGCTCGTAGAGTCTCGCGACGCCGCCGATGTGCCGATTGCCTGGTGGCCCCGGGCGGAACGGTACGCCGAACGTCTGGCCCCGGGAACCAAGTTTGCCGACATCATCGGCGAGATCGATCCGGCGAAACTGGCCGGTGGCACCAGCATGTCGAGCGAGGAGGCGATCCACCTCGGGCTCATTCCCAGGCTGCACCGCGGCATCTTCGCGATGAACGAACTCCCCGAGCTCGACGAGCTCGTGCAGGTCGGGATGTTCAACATCCTCGAGGAGCGCGACGTCCAGATCCGCGGCTATCCGGTCAAGTTTGACATCGACGTGATGCTGCTTTTCTCGGCGAATCCGTCGACCTACAACCGCTCCGGCAAGGTGATCCCCCAGCTCAAGGACCGGATCGGGTCGGTGATCCACACCCACTATCCCCGCGACCGCGACCTCGGTATCCGGATGGTCGAGCAGGAGGCTGGTATCGACCTCGGGGGAGAGTGGCCGATCGTGGTGCCGTATTTCATGAAGCAGATCGTCGAGCAGGTCACGATCGCTGCCCGAAAGAGCAAGTTCATCGATCAACAGTCGGGCGTGAGCGCCCGGTTCTCCATCGCCAACTATGAGACGATGGTGGCAAGCGCCCGTCAGCGGGGCGTGCGGCTCGGCGAGCAGCCGGCCGTGCCCCGGATCAGCGATTTGGGGCATCTCTACTCATCGAGCCTCGGCAAACTGGAGCTCGACATGATGGGGAGCCACCAGATGAATGAGCGGCAGGTGCTCGACGCGGTAGTTGCGGAGGCGATTACGACGGTATTCGAGGAATATGTGGAGGAACATGGTCTCGACGAGATCGCCAAGGTGTTCGGCCAGGGAGTGAAGATCGAGGTGGGCGACATGGTGCCGTCAACGGTGTACGAGCAGCTGGTGGCCGAGGTGCCCGCGGTTTGGGAGAAGGCCTTTGAGGTGAACGCCGCCCGCGACCCGGCCGTCCGCGCCAGCTGCATCGAGTTTATCCTCGCCGGCCTCTACGCGACCGAGCGGATCTCCCGGCTCCAGTCCCACGGACGAACCGTCTATGACACGGGAGGCTTCCGCTGACCCATGCCCAATCGTGACACGCTCGGCGGGATCGTCCACACGTACCAGCGGTACGATCCAGCGCGGATTCCGTCGCCGCGAGCGCCGCAGGCAGATCTCGTGACGCCGGCGATGGAGCACCTCCTGGAGTTTGGTGACATCGGCGAACTCTCCGAGGAGCAGTTGGCCGAGGCGATCATGCTCGATCCAGAGCAGATCAGTGGGCTGGGACCCTCGCTCGAGTCGATCCGCCGGAAGCTCGAGGAGGAGCGGCGAAAAATCCTGGAGCGGTACGAGACCGAGAGCGTGCGGAAGAAGGCACGGAAGCAGTTTCGCGGGGTCGCCCAGCGGATGGAGCCGCCGGCGAAGTTTCGGGAGGGATTCGCCAAGGCGGTCCGCGAGGAGCAACTGCGGCAACTCGAGCGGCTCTGGTACGCGCAGGACGATGACCAGTCGCGGTTCGCCGGGCAACTGGCCGGGCTGATTGAGACGCTCGGGGAGGTCTATCAGGTCGATGAACTCGCGGCGAAGTGGGCGTTCACGGGCCGCGACAAGCTCTCGGTGCCGGAGGCGCTCGAGGTGAAGGAGACGCTCGAGCAGATCGAGGAACTGCTGCGACAGGTCGAAGAGGCGGCGAAAAACGCCAAGGTGGCCCTCATCGACATGGACGCCCTCGGAAAGTTCATCGAACAGGAGCAACTCGACGGCCTTGATGTCGTCCGCCGCCAGGTGCAGGAGATCATCGAGCAGATGGCGGCGCAGCAGGGGCTGGAAAGGACAAAGCGGGGCTACGAGCTCACGCCGCAGGCCCTGCGAATCTTCCAGGGCAAACTGCTGGAGCAGATTTTCTCCGCGCTCGATCCTTCCCGCACCGGACGTCACGAGGGCAAGATCGTGGGCGACGGCGCGGTCGAGCTCGTGCCCACGCGGCCCTATGAGTTTGGTGACTCTGTCGCCCACATGGACATCCCGGGCTCCTTGGTCAACGCGATGCTGCGGCAGGCTGGCGATCCCACCCCCGGCACCGGCCAGCCGCGTCGGCTGCGGCTCGATGCCCGCGACATCGAGGTGCATCGCACCCGCAATAATCCGAAATGCGCCACGACGGTGGTGCTCGACATGAGCGGTTCGATGCGCTACGGCGGCCAGTACGTCAGCGTGAAGCGCATGGCGCTGGCGTTGCAGGGGCTTGTGCTCCGGGAGTATCCGGGAGATTTCCTACAGTTCATCGAGATGGCCTCGTTCGCGAAGCCGCGGACGGTCGGGGAGGTCGTGAAGCTGCTCCCGAAGCCCGTGACGATTTTCGACGCAGTCGTCCGTCTGCGGGCCAACATGGCCGATCCAGCGATCTCTGAGTCGGACGTTCCGCCCCACTTCACCAACATCCAGCACGCGCTTTCGCTCTCGCGGCAGCACCTCGTGAAACAAGACACGCCCAACAAGCAGGTGATCATCATCACCGATGGGCTACCCACGGCGCACTTCGAGGGCAGCGAGCTCTACCTGCTCTATCCGCCGCACCGTCGGACGGAGGAGGCGACGATGCGGGAGGCGGAACGCTGCCGCCGCGAGGGGATCACGGTGAACGTGTTCCTCCTCTCGGGCTGGTCGCAGTCGAGGGAGGACATCAAGTTTGCCTATCGGCTCGCTGAGGCCGCTCACGGCCGGGTGTTCTTCACCGCCGGCAAGGATTTGGAGCGGTTCGTGGTGTGGGACTACCGCGCTCGCCGCCGATCGATCATCGGCTGACGATGCCCGTGCCGTGGTCCAAGAAGCCCGGAGCGTGAGCGATGGGAAAGCGGGTGGCGGGCGAGGTGGTGGCGCGGAGCGGGATGAGGTGGTGGGCGTATTCCCCGCGCTCGCGATTGGGGCTTCTTGGCGGGAGGCGCCGCGTCGGGCGTGCGAGTGGCGTGGCCGTGGTTACGGCCCGCGGCGTTCGCGGGCGAGCATCGCGAGCGATGCCGCGGCCGCCGCGGCTGCCGCGGCTGCCAGCGTCCAGAGCGGCACGATGCGGCCCGGTGCGACCTGCTCCCGTTCACTTGCTGAATCCGCGAGGTCGATCGGTTCCTGCCCCGCGGCACGCCGCTCCCGTTCCTCATGGGCACGCTGGCGGCCGAGGAACCGTCCCTCGACCTGCCGCTGCCGCACATCAAACTTCCCCGCGATCAGCCCGATGCCGGCCAACGCCATCACGGAAAACACCGCCCCCCAAAACCAGCCGCTGTCGGTGAGTGGCAAACGCGGTTTCAAAGGAAGACCCCCGTGCGGCAGCGGCAACTGCCTCTACTCTAGAGCGAATCTCGGATAGCTGTAGCGGCGACTTGGCAAACTGGAAAAGGGAGGCAAAGGGGTCGGCGAACGCTCGAGGAGCCTTGGGCGTATCCTCGCCCCGGCGACGAGACTTTTGCCGCCCCCGAAGCCGGCGATACACGTAAGTCGAATCCGCTCTAGCCCGAGTCGGATGCTGTCCAAGGCCGACAAAACCTCACGGGGAGCCACTTTTCGCATATGTGGTTGTCAAAAATAGCGAAGGGCGTAAAGTACTTCGTATGTCTGGCTCTGCCTCCAATTTCCGTGACTCCGACGCGTCCGTCCTGCAACTGCTCCGCGGCGATGCAGTGCTCGGCATTGGCGAACTGGCTAACCAGCTTGGGGTGACCGCAACGGCCGTCCGCCAGCGGCTCGATCGGCTCATGCGGGCCGGTATCGTTGATCGCAAATCCGAATCAAGGCCCCGCGGCCGCCCGGCGCATGTCTACAGCCTCACTGCCGCCGGTCGGCGTCTCGGCGGCGACAACTTCCGCGACCTCGCGATGGTCCTGTGGCGGGAAATCAGGTCCGTGCGGGAGCCATCGGTTCGACAGGGGCTCTTGAATCGGATTGCCGGCTCAATGGCCGACGTCTATCGCGAGCGTGTTTCAGGGCAAACGCCCACCGAACGGCTGGCCAGTATCGCGGCCATTTTTAGCGAGCGCGGCGTCTCGTGCAGCGTCGATCAAGCCGCGGCCCTGCCGGTGCTCACCAGCTATTCCTGCCCCTACCCCGTTCTGGCAGAGCAGGATCGCTCGATCTGCGCGGCGGAGCGGCTGATGCTTCAGGATTTGGTCGGGACTGCCGTCCAGTTGTCGGAGTGCCGCCTCGATGGATCGGCTTGCTGCCGGTTTACGGCTGCGGCTGATGCCAGCCCACCGCAACTGGCGGCCGGCCCGCCTTCGCTGCCGCAAGGGCTTGAAAGAAAGCCGATTCCATCATCGAATGCAGATCCACACTAAGCCGCATCAGATTGTCCCGGAGCCCCATAAATGACCATCAACGCCGCTCAGCCGAGTTCACCGAAGCCCTGGATCGAGGGCCGCTTCGAGGAGAACCTCGTGCTGACAACGATCGAGCAGGCGATCAACTGGGCCCGCCAGTCGAGCATCTGGCCGATGACCTTCGGCCTGGCCTGTTGTGCGATCGAGATGATGGCCGCTGGGGCCAGCCGCTACGACATGGACCGTTTCGGGGCTGGTGCCTTCCGGGCCACGCCCCGGCAGGCTGATTTGATGATCGTGGCCGGCACCGTCACCTACAAGATGGCCAGCCGCGTTCGTCGCCTTTATAACATGATGCCAGATCCGAAATACGTGATCGCCATGGGCGCCTGTACCACCGGCGGCGGCCCGTACTTCAAGTGGGGCTATCACGTCGTCAAGGGCGTCGACCTCGTCGTGCCAGTCGATGTCTACGTGCCCGGCTGCCCGCCGCGTCCTGAAAGCCTGCTCGAAGGCCTGATGCGGATCCAGGACAAGATCCAGGGCCAACGAATCGCCAGGCAGAAGGGTGGGATCGGCAAGATCGCCGACGAACTCCCCGTTCCGCATCACTCCGGCTACGTGGCTCCCGCCGTTGCCTCCGACAAACTCGTGTTCGACCACCAAAAAATCCAGTCCTGATTCCCCTTCGCCCCTTCCTTCACTGCTCGATGACACCCATGACCCACGCCGCAAAAGAAACGCTCGTCATCTCCAACCTCCACGTCTCCGTCGAGGGGCAGGAGATCCTCAAGGGCGTCGATCTCGAGATCGGCCGCGGCGAAATCCACGCGCTCATGGGGCCCAATGGTTCCGGAAAGAGCACGCTCGGCTACGCGATCATGGGCCATCCGTCGTACGAGGTGTCGGCGGGAACGATCGAGCTCATCGATGCCGACGGCACGCGGCATGACATCCTCGCGATGGAGCCTGACCAACGTGCCCGCGTAGGCTTGTTTCTCGCCTTCCAGCGGCCGATGTCGATCCCCGGCGTCCGGCTCGCGGACTTTCTCCGCCACGCGGTGACCAACGTCCGCAACCCTGACCGCAAGGAGGGGCACGAACTGATGCCGATGCGTGAGTTCCGCACGGAACTCAAGAACAAGATGGGTGAGCTCTCGATGGACACCGAGTTTGCCCGCCGCTATGTCAACGATGGGTTTTCAGGGGGCGAGATGAAGCGCGCCGAGATTCTGCAACTCGCCATGTTGCGGCCGAAGTTCGCGATCCTCGACGAGACCGACAGCGGCCTCGACGCCGACGCCGTCCGGCTCGCAAGCGAGAGCATCGCCCGCATTGGCGGTGCTGAGATGGGGATTCTCATCATCACTCACCACGAGCAACTGCTCGAACACAACATTCCCCTCAGGACGCACGTGATGCTCGGAGGGAAGATCGTCGAATCGGGCGGGCCCGACCTCGCCGCCGAACTCCACAAGCGGGGCTACGAGCGGATCCGTGCCGCCTACCCTGAGGCGGCGGCGGCGGAGAAGGTGATGGAGGAGTCGGCGCGGGCGGTGTCGGTATAGCCTGGGCTTTGTGTCGGTCAACGCAGGAGCAGCAACATGTCCACTGGAATCGAAGAATCCTCGACGCTCGCCTTGGGCGAGATCAACAAATACGACTTCCGTACCGATTCCCCCGCCATCTTCAAGGCGCGACGGGGCATCGATGCGACGATCGTCTCGCAGATCTCGGAGATGAAGGGCGAGCCCGCGTGGATGCGTGATTTCCGCCTCAAGTCGCTCGAGATCTTCAACTCGAAGCCGATGCCCCACTGGGGCGGCCGGATCGGCATCGACTTCCAGGAAATCTTCTACTACCTCAAGCCGGCCGAGCAGCAGGGCAAGACATGGGAAGAGGTGCCCGACGCCATCAAGAAGACGTTCGACCGGCTGGGCATTCCCGAGGCGGAGCGGAAGTTTCTCTCCGGCGTGAAAGCGCAGTTCGAGAGCGAAGTGGTCTATGGCTCGCTGCAGGAGGATCTCGCCAAGAAGGGTGTGATCTTTACCGACACCGACACCGCCATCCGCGAGCACTCCGACCTGCTGCGTGAGTATTTCGGGAAGATCATCTCGCCCACCGACAACAAGTTCGCCGCGCTCAACTCGGCCGTCTGGTCGGGGGGCTCGTTCATCTACGTGCCCAAGGGAGTGAAGATCGAGTTTCCTCTCCAGGCCTACTTCCGCATCAACGCCGAGAGCATGGGGCAGTTCGAGCGGACACTGATCATCGTCGACGAAGGGGCTCAGGTGCACTACGTCGAGGGCTGCACGGCCCCGATGTATTCCACCGAGAGCCTGCACTCGGCCGTGGTGGAGATCGTAGTCAAGCGGGGCGGACGCTGCCGCTACACGACGATCCAAAACTGGGCCAACAACATCTACAACCTCGTCACCAAGCGGGCGATGGCCTACGGCGACTCGATGATGGAGTGGATCGATGGCAATCTCGGTAGCCACCTGACGATGAAGTATCCGGCGGTCTACATGATGGAGCCAGGCGCCCGCGGCGAGATTCTCTCGATCGCCTTCGCCTCGGCAGGCCAGCATCAGGACGCCGGTGCCAAACTTGTGCACGCAGCCCCGCACACCAGCGGTCGGATCGTCTCCAAGAGCATCTCCAAGAACGGCGGTCGGGCCAGCTACCGCGGTCTCGTGAAAGTTGAGCCGGGGGCAAAGAAGAGCAAGTCGAGCGTTGTCTGCGACGCGCTCATTCTTGATGACAAGAGCCGCAGTGACACCTACCCCTACATCGAGATCGAGGAACAGGACGTCTCGATCGGCCACGAGGCGAGCGTCTCGAAGATCGGCGAGGAGCAGCTCTTCTATCTGATGAGCCGGGGCCTCTCCGAGGCCGAGGCGAGCACCATGATCGTCAGCGGATTCATCGAGCCGCTCGTCAAGGAGCTGCCGATGGAATACGCCGTCGAGATGAACAAGCTCATTCAACTGCAAATGGAAGGGTCCGTGGGCTGACGCGCCGATCATGAGCACCTCCACCGTCATTCCTTCTGCTCCCGCGTTCGACCGTGACTCGCTCGATAGGCTTGTCGGTTCGTCTGCGCTGCCGGAATGGGCGATCGACGCCCGTCGGCAGGCGTTCGAGCGGTTCGGGTCGCTTGCACTGCCCGATCGCCGAAACGAAAACTGGATGCGGACCGACCTGCGGCTCTTCAAGCCGAAGGCATGGGGCCCCCGCCCCGCGCCGGCTGAGGGTGATGCGGCGCCGGAAGGACTGCTCGCCCCGGCCATTCTGTCCGGTGACCTTGCCGACGACTCGTATGCCGACTTCGAGGTGGCCGCCAAGCCCGTCGGGTCTGCGACCCTCGGCGGTCGGTTTGCGGCGGTCGACGGGCATGTTGTCCGTGACGAACTCGACCCTGCTCTTGCCGCACAAGGCGTTGTCTTCGGCGCCTCCGACCGTCTCCTCGCGGCCCACCCTGAGCTTTTCCGGCCGCACTGGTTCTCCGTGATCGACTCCGAATGCGATTGGTTCGCGGCCTTGCATGCCGCGTTTCATGCCGCGAGCGTTGTGCTCTACGTGCCGCCCCGGGTGCGGATCGCCGCACCGCTGCATGTGATCTCGGGGATCAGCGAAGGCGGAGTCGACACCTCACACGTGCTGGTCGTGCTCGACGAGGGCGCCGAGGCGACGGTGCTCACGGAGACGGCCGGCGGCGGTCCGGCTGGCGGCGCCGGTGGCTTCCACTGCGGAGGCACCGAGATCGTGGTTGGCAGGGGCGGCTTGCTGCGAATGGTGAACCTCCAGAACTGGAATACCGGCGTCTGGCACCTCGCGAGGCAGCGGGCCGTTGTCCACGAGAACGGACGGCTGCAGTGGACGCTTGGCGCTCTCGGCAGCCGACTCTCGCAGGTGGCCCAAGACGTCGCGCTCGTCGGTCGTGGGGCCGACGCGCAGGTCAACGGCGTGATGTTCACGGAGGGCCGACAGCACCTCGTCTACAACACGCTCCAGCACCACGAGGCTCCCTCCTGCCGAAGTGACCTGCTCTACAAGGGCGCTCTCCAGGATCGCAGCCGGCTCGTCTGGCGTGGCATGATCAAGGTCGACAAGGCTGCCCAGAAGACCAACGGCTACCAGCGCAACGACAACCTCATGCTCTCGAACGAGGCTCGCGCCGATTCGATCCCCGGCCTCGAGATCGAGGCCGACGACGTCCGCTGCACCCACGGCGCGACGAGCGGCCGCGTCGATGCCGAGCAGATCTTTTATTGCATGGCGCGTGGCCTTTCGGCCGACGAGGCCGCCCGGCTCGTCGTCGCCGGCTTTTTTCAACAGGTGTTCGACCGGATCACGATTCCGCAGGTTCGCGAGGCGCTGGCCCGCGCGATCAGCAGCCGCATCCGCCGGATCACCTGACTGCTGCCCCATCCACCAGCAGGAAGCCCGAAGCGCGAGCAACGGGAACCCGGCCGGTGTTTCCGACACCCTCCCACGCCGTCCGACACGCCTGGAACCCCTGATCATGGCCGACTACATCCGTGTCGCTGACATCGCCGAGATTCCCGACCCGGGCAAGACACTCGTTGAAGTCGATGGCGACATGGTGGCGATCTTTCACGTCGAGGGCGTCTTTTATGCGATCGACGACGTCTGCACACACGACGGCGGGCCGCTCGCCGACGGCGAACTCCGCGACCACAAGATCGCCTGCCCCCGGCACGGTGCGAAGTTTGACATCCGCACGGGCGCGGCCCTCTCCATGCCGGCCGTGCGGTCGACGCGGGCCCACGATGTGAAGGTCGAGCACGGTGGGGTGTGGGTTCGGCTGCGGGCGGAGGCCGTCGCCGGTGGTCCGCCATTGCATGGCACCCTTGCTGCACCGCCGGCGGCCTCGGCGCTGCCCGTGACGACGTCCGCTGCCACCGTGACGCCAGTCACTGCCGTTGGATCCACGGTCGCGGCAGGCGATGCTGGCCCGCTCTGCGAAGATCGCGTCCGCGAGATGCTCAAGGATGTCAAGGATCCCGAACTGTTCGTCAACATCGTCGATCTGGGACTCATCTACGGTGTCACGCTCTCTCCATCATCCGACGTGCCGGGCAGGCAGCACGTCGCGATCGACATGACGATGACAAGCCCCGCCTGTCCGGCCGGCCCGCAGCTCATCGCCGACACAAAGCGGTGCGTAGCGGCGAGCCCGGAGGTCGCGGCGGTGGAGGTGCGGATCGTGATGGAGCCACCGTGGACGCCTGACCGCATGACCGACGCGGGTCGGGACCAACTCGGGATCTTCTAGAGCGCATTCGACTTCCGTGGAACGCCGGCTCGGGGTCGGCAAAAGTCTCGTCGCCGGGGCGAGGATACGCCCAAGGCTCCTCGAGCGTTCGCCGACCCCCTTGCCTTCCTCCTCCAAGCTGGACCGAACCGCTCGGGCAGGTCCCGCCAGGGTGACCCTGTACGGAGAATCCAGAGAATGCCGTTGAGCATCACACGCGGGGGCGATGGTCGGCGCCCCGTCTTCGCTGTACGTTTGGGGATAATGGATGTAAAAAACTTCCCATTGTTCGTCCGTGACTTCGTGTTGCTTCATGGTGGCCAGCCTCCTTGCTGGGAGACCCCACACAGATCGACTTCTCCGCTCACCAGACCGTTTTCAGACAGAGCCTAACGCTTCCGCCTTCCGGAAGCCCGAACGAGGTCATGCGGCTTCTCATCCACGAGTGGTGCTGTTCCGGGGGGCTTTCGGGTCCCGATGCGCGACGCGTCGTGCGCGACGGAGACAACGTCGCGGCTCTGGCCTGCGAGGGGCGGGCGATATTTCGCGGCCTGCTCGCCGATGCCGTGGGAGATGGCGGCTTCGAGGTGACGGCGCTGGTCGATGAACGGTCAGGGATCGACGTGCCCGCCGGCGTCCGGGTGCGATCGGTGCCTTGTGGCGCCGAGATTGAGATGCTCGTCGATGAGTCGCTGCGGGTCGACGCGACGCTGGTCGTGGCACCCGAGACGGCGGGCATATTCGGTGCCCGCATCGCGGCCATTCGTGCGGCGGGCGGCGAGGTGCTCGCACCGAGCAACGGCTTTATCGTCATCGCTTCCGACAAGCAGGCCACGATCGATGCGCTCGCCGCGGCCGGCGTGCCCGTGCCGGCGGGCCGTTCGCTGCAGGCGGGCGAGGAATGGCCGCGCTGGTTCCGCCCTCCCGCGGTTCGCAAGGCCCGCGACGGCACGGGCTGCGACGACCTCGTTGTCGTCCGGTACGGCGAGGCTCCCCCTCCGTCTGCCGTGATGCCCACGCGGCTCGAGGCTTTCGTCGCAGGGCTGGCCGTCGGCGTGTCGTGTCTCGTCGGGCCGGCCGGCATCCTGCCGTTGCCGGCAATGCGGCAGCGGTTTTCCGGCGGTCGGCGGCCGATGTACCTGGGTGGTGATCCGCTGGGCGCGCCGGCACTCGCGGGGCGGGCTGAGCGGCTGGCGGTCAGGGCGGTTGCGGCCGTCGCCCGTGCCGGCGGGGGGACGCAGGCGGGCTGGGTCGGAGTCGATATGATCCTCGGAGACCGTGATGATGGGCTCGATGATCGCGTGCTCGAGGTCAACCCGCGGCTGACGACGTCATTCGTGGGGCTTGGTGCCGCCGGTGCCGCCGGCCTCGTACGGGTGATCGTCGACGTGGCGATCTCCCGGCGGTCCTCGGTGCCAGATGTGTTTCCAGTCGCCTTCTCACTCTCCGAAGATGTCCCAGCCTGACCGGCCTCGACCCGACGTGCTCGCGCTTGACGTCGGTGGAGCCAATCTCAAGGCGGCCGACGGCTGGGGCTGGACGCACAGCGAGCCGTTTGCGATGTGGCGGGAGTGGCAGCGGCTTCCCGCTGCCCTGGCACGGATCATCGGTGAGGCGTCGCCACGGCGGGTCGTCGCCACGATGACGGGCGAGATCGCCGACTGCTTTCTCTCGCGGACGGTCGGCGTGGACCACATCGTGTCGGCGATCGTCGCGGCTGCCGAGGCGTGCGGCTGCGGCGAATCGGGCATCTACCTCACCTCCGGCCGGATCGTGCCGCCGTCGGAGGCACGGGCACGTTCCCTCGAGGCCGCCGCATCCAACTGGCATGCGGTGGCGCGGCTGGCCGCCGCCTCCGCGACGCGAGACCGCGCGATGCTCATCGACATCGGCTCGACGACCACCGACGTCGTTCCACTCGCCGATCGTGTCCCGGCCCCGCTGGCCCGTGACGATCCCGGCCGCATGCTATCGAAGGAACTCGTCTACACCGGAGTCGAACGAACGCCCCTGCCGGCGCTGGTGCGAACGCTGCCCCACGGACGGCTGCGGCGGCCGGTGGCGGGTGAGCGATTCGCGGATTCGCGCGATGTGTGGGTGCTGCTCGGTGAACTGGCGGAGTCGGAGGAGCCCTGCGACACGGCCGACGGTGGGCCGCTCACCAGCGACGCTGCCCGGGTCAGGATTGCCCGCTCGATGCTCCTGGAGCCGGCCGATCTGTCTTCCGGCGATGCGGTCCACGCCGCCCGTTGGTGTGCCGAGGCGCAGGCGCGGACGGTCGCACGGGCGATTGACTCCGTGGCCCGCTCGTGCGGCTGGCGGCCGCGGGAGGTCATCATCTCCGGTCACGGTGCGCGGCTCGCGCGGATGGCTCTTGCCCGCTTGGGCTGGACCGTCGACACGCTCTCGCTGCCGGCGACGCTCGGGGCCGGCGTGTCGCGGTGTGCGCCGGCTCATGCCCTCGCCCTGATCGCCCAGGAGGCCTTGCCATGATGCCTGCCTGGCAACAGGGCGTGATTCGCGGTCCGAGCCATTCTGACGATGGCACCTCGTGGATTATCAAGTTCGGCGGCAGTCTGCTCACGCGACCGCGTTGGCCGGAGGAACTCCGCATCCTCCTTGCCGGGGTGCCGGGGCCGGCCACCGTGGTCGTCGGGGGTGGTGCGGTCGTCGACGCTCTGCGGTCGATCGACGGAGTGAATCCGCGCCCCGCTGAACTGATGCATCGGCTGGCGATCGACGCTATGGGGCTGACGGGCCGGCTCGTTGCCGACGCGATCAGCGGCACGTTCGCCGCGGAGCCGGCCAGAACACAGGCGCCCGTGGTGCTCGACGCAGCCGCCTGGCTCAGCCGCGGAGGTTGCCTCTTCGAGCTTCCGGCAGGCTGGCACGTGACCAGTGACTCGATCGCCGCGGCGGTCGCGGTCTCGTGCGGTGCCCATCTCCTGCTGGCAAAGAGCGTTCATCCCCCCTGCCCCGCTTCGCGGCTCATCGACCTTTCGGAAGCCGGCTGGGTGGATCAGCAGTTCCCGGTCGCTGCGGCGCCGGTGGTTGTGATTCAGTGGGCGGCCCCAGCTGTAAACTCAGATTCCGCGGCGTGACGCGGTGAGAACGCATCCATCGTACGCGGATCGCCGGCTCGGGGGCCGCAAAAGTCGCCGCTGCGCGGTCCTGCGGATTGTCGCCGGGGGTGACTTCGATCAGGAAGCCCCAAGCGCGAGCGCTGGGAATGCGGGTAGCACCCCGCCCCGCTCCACCAAAGGCAGATTCGCTTTAGTCCCACGAGCATCCCGCAGCACTGTCGGCCGGCCGAGCCGCCAGCGCGAGCGTGCGGATGGCGGCCATGTCGGCGGCGACGGCTGTGTTGGCGGCAAACTGCCAGGGCTGAAACTTCACGCCCCCCGACGCCGAGAGCACCCAGTTGGAGCCCTTCTTGACGCCCGTCGCGACTGTGGGCACGGTCGTGGGAACATCGTATTTCGGCAGCGACAGCGTGGCGGGATCGACGAGCGCTGCGAGGTCGCAACCGGCCCGCTTATCAAGCTGCCGGCCATGGATGAGCGCCGCCACGACGGCGAGATCGATGCAGTTGGTCAGCTCGGCAAAAATAGACTGCTTCGCAGCGAGCGTGTCGTAGCTGGCCGTCATCGCATCGCACCACCTGCGGGCAACGGCGTCGGCCGGGGCAGCGCCCCGCTTCATGCCCTTGTCGCCGGCGACGTCGCTCTCGGTGAGGCACTTCATCCGCCGGCCTGAGAGCCGCCAGGCGAGTTCGTCGGGGTCGCGGGCGATCGGGTCATACTCCGCCTCCAGCCAAAACCGTGGCAACGATGTGGCCCTACCGCCAGCGGGCACCATGGCCAGATAACTCGGCAGCTCCTTCAGCCCCGACGCTTCAAGTCCCATGCCGATCCGCTTCAGGCGGTAGTCAGCCGCCACGAGGACCCGCGCGAATCGGCTATCGGCCGGCACGCCCGCCACCGTCACCCGCTGCGGGCCGAGAGCCTCCTCCATGGCAGCGAACGTCGCCTTCGGATGAGAGCCCATCGTGGTCTGGCGACGCAGCAGGTCTTGCAGCTTCGCGATGCCTTCGGGAGTTGGATCGATCGAGCAGGTCATGCCGCCAGCGCGGGCGGCGTCGATGGCCCGCAGCGACACGATGAGATCCTCAAGATGCAGCGGTGGCCGCCGGCTGGTGACGCCGACCACCGTGCCTGTGGCGTCCACGGCAAGCGATTCGGCCGGCCCAGAGAGAACGATGTCATGGTTATCAGGGTCAACGAAAACATGCTCGATCCGCTGGAGCCCGCCGAGGAAGACGACCTCAGGCGACAGGGCAACGGATTTCGCCACCGACTCCTGCGCTGCCACCGCGACGGCCTTGAGCGACACCTTTCTGGCGTCGCCGGCCTTGCCGGACCACTTCGAGTCGGCCAGTGCTTTACTCCGTTCGGCCGCGAGCGACTCAAGAGCCAACGGCTCGAGGTTCCCGACGATGCCCGCGGTGCTGACTGAGATGCCACCCACCGCCTGCTGCTGGCCGAAACCGCCGCCGCCGAACTGGGCCATTGCGAATCGGGGAGCGAGCACGGCCATGGCAACGGCGACCGGCACCAGGAGACGCACGCGTTGAAGGGTGGTCAGCGGATGCATGGCAAACATGGGAACCCTCGCTGAGGCAAGAACAATGAAAGGTACAAAACTGCTTCAAACCCGGTCCCGATGCTAGTCCCGACGGGAGATTTCAGCAAACCCGGTTCCAGCCGATGATCAGGCATTTCCAGAGCCCCTCGCCAACCGGCCGAGGCTCGATCATGATGCGAAGAGTCTGGCAGCGGGTGGCCCACGCCGAAACGAGGGCACTGGCAGGTCCGACACCGTTCCACGGCAGCACGCATGCAGTCAGCACCCCACGCTCATCTTCATGTGGTCGACCCCGTTGCCGGGGAGAGCGTGGTGCGGCTCGGGCCCGGCACGCTGATCACGCTCGGCCGTGCTCCCACCAACGACATCGTTCTGCACGATGAACGGGCCAGCCGCGTGCATGCCGAGATTCGCGCCGGGGACGGCGGCTGGATCATCCGCGATCTGCAGAGCCGCAACGGCACCACCGTGAACGCGGAACCGGTCACGGGCGACCGCCCGCTGGCCCCGGGTGACACGGTCAGCATCGGCATGGTGCGGGTGTCGTTCGGCACCGGGGATCCTCCTACCGGTGTCGGAACGGCCATCGTTACCAACACCGGCACCATCGCCGGCGACATGCCCGCCGATGCGGCCGCGTGGAAGGCCTCGATCACGCACCGGCGTGCCCGTAGCAGTCTGCTCGACGACATCAGTCAGTCGGCGGGGAGCGTGCCCCGGGTGGGCCGCGCGGCAGCCGAACTCTGCCGGCTCGCGTTTGCCCTCGCCAGCGCAAGTGCGGCGTCGGCCATCGCCCGTCGGGCGCTCGATTCGGTTCTGGAAGGGACGGCCGCGACCCGCGGGCTTGTCCTCTTGGCGACCCGCCCGGGCGATGCGGCGCACGACCTGCTCACGGCCGAGACACTGATGCTGACCGCGTCGACCCCCGATCCCTGGCCGGCCCCCCTGCCCGTCGGCGTGGCCGCTACCGTGCTGGCCACCAACGAGGCGGCGCTTGCGGCGGGCGGTACGAAGGCAAATGAGCCCGCTGCGACACTGGCCGCACCGATCCGCTGCGCAGGTCGACCCGTCGGCGTGATGCATCTCGAGGTGGAGTCCGGTGGCGGCGACGCGACGCCTGATGATCTGGAGTTTGTGATGGCCGTCTGCGATGCCGTGGGCGTCGCGATCGAGAACCTCACGGCCCGCGAGGCTCTTTCGACGCGGCTGGCCAACGCTGCGGACGAAAACGAACGACTCCGCCGCAGGCTCGGCGAGGAGACCTGCATGGTGGGCGCCAGCCCGGCCCTCCAGGGGATCCTCGGCCAGATGCAACGCGTCGCGGCCACCAAGGCCACGGTTCTCGTCCGCGGCGAAAGCGGGGCCGGCAAGGAGCTCATCGCCCGTGCCATCCACGAGTCGAGCGACCGTCACGCCGGGGCCTTCGTCTGCCTGAACTGCGCCGCCCTTTCCGAAACACTGCTGGAGAGCGAACTCTTCGGGCACGAGAAGGGCGCTTTCACTGGCGCCACGGAGCGGAAGATCGGCAAGTTCGAGGCGGCCCACCGGGGCACGCTGATGCTCGACGAGATCGGCGAGATGAGCCCCGCGATCCAGGCAAAGTTTCTACGGGTACTCGAGGGGCACCCGTTCGAACGGGTTGGCGGTAGCGGCCGCGTGCAGGTCGACGTCCGCGTGGTGGCGGCCACCAATCGCGACCTTGAGAAGGCGGTCGCGGCCGGCGGCTTCCGCCGTGACCTCTACTTTCGCCTCAAGGTCGTGGAGATCCTCGTGCCGCCGCTGCGGCGCCGGGTCGACGATATCGAGCCGCTGGCTGAACACTTTCTCGGGCGGTTCGCCGCCGAGACGGGCCGCAAGATCTGCGGCTTCACGCCCGCGGCGCTCGAAGCGATGCGGGCCTATCAGTGGCCCGGCAACATTCGCGAACTCCGCAACGTGGTCGAGCGGGCAGTCGTGCTCTCGCAGGAGGAGTGGATCGACGTGCAAGACGTGAGCCTCAGCCACCTTGCCGTGCCAGGCGACACCGACAAGTCGGGCGTAGCGCGATCGGGGCCCTTCGTGCCGATGACGATCGAGGAGGTCGAGCGGCGGCACGTCCTCGCCACTCTCGAGGCAGTTGGGGCCAACAAGACGAAGGCCGCCGCGATTCTCGGCATCGAGCGGTCGACCCTCGACCGCAAACTCGCCAAGTGGGCGCGGGCGTAGCTTCTTCGTCAGGAAGCGCAACGGCGCAAGCCATACGGTTACTTCCGTTTCAGGAAGCCCCTAGCACGAGCGCGAGGTATCCGGGTGGCATTGAGACGGTGCCGGACTGGTTCGCCGGGGGTGACATGCTCGCCACCGGGGGATTTTGCTACAGGATGCCCGCGTGGCCGACGGGGCGTTGCTCGTGAGTCGCAAAGATTGCCCGGCGTCTGCGCGTGCCACCCCCGGCTCCTCACGATCGGGAATCGGTTCGATCATCCGTGCGCCGCGGTTCCCGTCAGGAAGCCCCTAGCACGAGCGCGAGGCATCCGGGTGGCATCGAGACGGTGCCGGACTGGTTCGCCGGTTTCGGGCTTCGGGTTTCTTGAGGGCTCGTCACGATTCGGAATCGAGCCCGAAATAGCGTTTCCACTCGTCAACTCCCTCCGGTCCCGGTTCCGGAGGCTTGGCGTCGGCCACAGGGCGGCCGCGGGAACGGTGGAGTTCACGGGCTTCGGCGAGCCACTCCTCGCAGGAGACGGCCTTGGCCCGGCGACGGCGGGCGGCGACTTGCAGACGGCGGTCACTCGACACGACGACGAGATGGCCCGGAGAGGTGTCGTGCTCGACGAGTTCCTCGATGAGAGAATCGGCGTCGGGATACTCCCGGGCGAACCAGACGCGGATGCCACCGTGCGAAAACCGCGTGGGCAGGCCATTGGGGGCCCTCGCCGCGTCGAAGACCACGATCGTGTCGGCTGTCTTGTCGCCGAGCACATCGACCAGCATGTCGAGCAGCGCGGCACGCGACTGTTCAAAACCTCGCGGGCCTCGCGTTGCCCCAAAGACACCCGAGGCATGGAGCAGGTTGTAGCCGTCGACGATGAGAGTCATCCTACGGCAGCCGGTATTTCACACGTCCACCCACGATCGTGGTCACCGCCCTGCCCTGCAGCGTCCAGCCGTCAAACGGCGAGTTGACGCTTTTGGAGCGAAACGAGGCCACGTCAACCCGCCACGAGAGATTGGGATCAATCAACGTGATGTCGGCGACAGCGCCGGGTCGCAGCGTGCCACGGTTGATGCCGAGGATCTGCGCGGGCAGCGTACTCATCGCCTCGATCAGCCGTGGCCAGCCAATGCGGCCGGTGGCTACCAGTCGCGTGACGGACAGGCCCACCGCGGTCTCAAGGCCAAGGATGCCAAACGGCGCCCGGTCGAGTTCGAGCATCTTCTTTTCACGGGCGTGCGGGGCATGATCGGTGGCAATGCAGTCGATCGTGCCGTCGACGAGACCGTCGATGATCGCCTCGATATCGGCCTGCGTCCGCAGCGGAGGACTCATCTTGAAGTTGGAATCAAAGCCGCGGAGGCTCTCGTCGGTGAGTGTGAAGTGATGGGGACAGGCCTCGGCGGTAACGCGGGCGCCCCGTTTCTTGGCCTCGCGGATCAGAGCGACGCCCCCTGCCGTGGAGACATGCATGGCGTGAAGGCGGCCACGCGTCACCTCGGACAGCGCGATATCGCGGCCGATCATCACCTCCTCGGCGGCCGCCGGCATGCCGCCCAGGCCGAGCACAAGCGAGACGAGTCCTTCGTTCATCACACCGCCACGCGAAAGCTCGAGCACCTCCTCGTGGGCCAGGATCGGCTTGTCGAACATCCGGCAGTATTCAAGGGCCCGCCGCATCAACTCGGCGTCGTAGACCGGGGCGCCGTCGTCGCTGAACGCGACCGCGCCCGCCTCCACGAGCTGGCCGATGTCCGCGAGCTCCTTGCCCTCGCGGTTGCGGCTCACGCAGGCGACGACGAACACGTTGCAGGTGTCGGCTCGTGCCGCCTTTTGGTGGATGAACTCGACAGTGGCCTGCGTATCGATCGGCGGCTCGGTGTTGGGGATGCAGGCGACGCTGGTGAAGCCCCCGGCCACCGCGGCCTGCGTGCCGGTCTCGATTGTCTCGTCCTCCTCGCGGCCGGGCTCGCGGAGGTGAACGTGCATGTCGACCAGGCCCGGCGCGACCACGAGACCGGCCGCGTCGATCGTCTCGTCAGCCTTGCCGAGTGGCTGGCCATCTCCATGGCCGATCGCCACCACCTGCCCGTCGCGGACGAGAACGTCGTCGATGCGGTCGATGTTTTGCGACGGGTCGACGACCCGGCCGCCGCGGATCAGGAGCGTGGCCATCAGTTGATCCTCGCGTGGTGAGAGTTGTCGTCGCGACCCGGCCACGACGCGGCGTCCGCAGGCCTTGGTCCACAGGTCAGCCAGAGCACTGCCATCCGGACGGCGAGGCCGTTGGCGACCTGGCTCAGGATCAGCGACTGCGGACAATCGGCCACCTCGGCCGTCACCTCGACGCCACGGTTGATCGGGCCGGGGGCGAGGATCAGCAGTTCTTTCTTCGCCCGCTTCAGCCGCTCGCGGGTCATGGCATAGAGATGGGCGTATTCCCGGACCGACGGGAATGGCCGGGTGTTCTGCCGTTCGAACTGGATACGGAGGAGGTTGAGCACGTCGCACCTGGGCACGATCGCGTCGAGATCGTGCGAGACCTCGACGCCGATCTCTCGCCAGCGGTCGGAGACGAGCGTTGGCGGGCCGCAGACGATCACCTTCGCGCCGAGCTTCATCAGGCCCCAAATGTTCGACCGAGCCGTGCGGCTGTGGGCGATGTCACCGACCAGGCCGACCGTCACGCCCGAGAGATCACCGAGTCGTTCACGGATCGAGAAGATGTCGAGCAGGCCCTGCGTGGGGTGTTCGTGGGGCCCGTCGCCCGCGTTGATCACGCCTACCGAGAGGTGCTGGGCCAAGAGGTGGGGCGTGCCCGGCGTGACGTGCCGCACGACCACGGCGTCGATCCCCATCGCCTCGAGATTCTTGGCCGTGTCGATGAACGACTCGCCCTTCGAGAGGCTGCTTGACGACGCGGAGAAGTCGACCACGTCGGCGCCGAGTCGCCGCGCCGCCAATGCGAAGCTCGTCTTGGTCCGCGTGGAGTTCTCGAAGAACAGGGTCACGACGGTCGTGCCGTTGAGCACGGAGAGCTTGCGGCGGCAACCGTCGGTGGCCTCCTTAAAGAGAGTCGCCGTGTCGAGCAGCGTGCGGATCTCGTCCGGAGTGAGCCCTTCGAGGTCGAGGAGATGACGGTGCCTCCAGTGGAGAGGCACGGCTTGCTGGTCGAGCGTTGGCATGGTCATGCGTGTCGACTCCGGGGCTGGGCCGGCCGCGAGCATCCCCCATGGGTGGTGTTCGCTGGGATGCGATCGGCGGGGAAGTTTAGCAGACTCCCGCTGTTTCGCGGGGCGTAATCGCCTCCGGCTGTTGACCTTGCTCTGCCCGCTTGAAGGTCCCTATCTTCCCTCCCGAATCGGGTGACTCCCTGTTTCCGGGCCGGACGACATTCGAGTATGACAACGATGAATGGCACCTTCTGGTCGATTCGCGGTGGCGGGGTGGCCCTCGTCGCCCTCCTTCTGTCGCTCGCGGGCGGTTGCACGTCTGCCATCAGCACAGCTTATCTCCGCGACACGCTCTGGGACCTCGCCGAGCATGCCTCGGAGACCGATCCCGAGCCGCCGGATGCCGACTCGGAAACATTTGCTGACATCACCGACTCCGCCGATCCAACGCTCACTTCCCGTGCCGACGATGCGATCGACGAGGAACGCCGCGAGGTGGCAATCGACGAAGCGGTAGCCCGCGTCAAGCGGCTCGGCCCGATCGACGAAGCCACCCGGACGACGCTCATCGAAACACTGCAGCAGACCCAGCAGGAGGATTGGCCGGTGGTCGTCGAGGCCTTCGCCTCGACGCTCGAGGCGGCCAACTCCTCCAAGGCGGCGGCCGAAGAAGTTGTCGCTCGGGCGGTGCCGCCGATCGTTGCCGCATCTCACGTGGTCGCGAAGGCGGATCTCGACGGAGCCGCCGTCGATCAACCTGCTGCGCCGCCGGCTGCGGTCGAGGTGGTCGCCCCGGAGGCGACCGACGTTGAAACCTCTCGTCATGATGCGGCGGGCTCGCCGCCGCCCGTCACAGTGCCCCGAAGCGATCCGGAATCTGGTCCAGAATCTGATCCAGGCGTGGCTGCCACCTCACCGCCGCCGTCGCTTGCCGTCCGAAACGCCTGCTTCGCCTCGCGGGTTCAGGGCTGGGGCGTGGTCGACCGGTTTGCCAAGAGCCGTTTTCAGCCGGGGCAGGAAGTGATCGTCTACTTCGAACTCGACAACCTCTCCGCGAGCGAATCGCCGGCTGGTCACACGACCTGCATCGACGCGACGCTCACGCTCGTGGCAGCCGACGGCCGTGTCGAGCACGAGTGGAGCTTCGAGCCGATCGCCGAGACCTGCCGCACGCAGCGTCGTGACTACTTCGCGAGGTACGTGATTAAGCTTCCCGAATCGATCCGGAGCGGCCAGGGCCAGATCGAGGTGGCCGTTGTCGACACGCTCGCCGGCACGACCGCTCGGGCCACCATGCCCCTCGAGGTCGATCTCGAGACCGCGCCGTAGCGGCATCAGCGCGGACGGCTGGATCGCACCGGAGAGGTGGATCGCCGGCTCGGGGGCGGCAAAAGTCGCCGCTGCGCGGTCCTGCGGATTGTCGTCGGGGCGAGGATACGCCCAAGGCTCCTCGTGCGTTCGCCGACCCCCTCGCCTACGTCCTCCCAGTTGCCATCGTGCCGCACCACCAAAGTCGGATGCGCCTTAAGATGGTGCCGTGTGGGCCGCGTCGTGCGCGGCCTCGTCGCGAGTGAGGCTCCCAGTGTCGATTCTCCGCACCGAAGCACTCGAGAAGACGTTCAGCGGGGCCGGCGCCGAGGCGGCGGTGGCTGCCGTCCGCGGCGTTGATCTGGCCGTCGAGGGCGGCGAGTTCGTGGCCGTCACCGGCAGTTCGGGGTCGGGTAAGAGCACGCTTCTGCACATGCTCGGCGGCATCACGCGGCCGACCGCGGGCCGTGTGCTCCTCGAGGGGATCGATCTCGCCATGCTCGACGACGACGCCCTGGCGGCCGTGCGCCGCCGGCGGATCGGATTCGTCTTCCAGCGCTACAACCTGCTCCCCGAACTCTCGCTTCTGGAAAACGTCGCCCTACCGCTCGTGCTCGACGGCGTCGGCCATGCCCGATCAGACGCGGCGGCCCGGGAGGCGCTCGAGGCGGTCGACATGGCCCATCGGGCCGGGCACCGTCCCGATGAACTCTCAGGCGGCGAGCAGCAGCGGGGCGCGGTCGCCCGCGCGTTGGTGACGGGGCCCGCGATCGTGCTCGCCGATGAGCCGACCGGTGCGCTCGACTCGACGAACTCAGCGAGGGTCGTGGAGCTCCTCCAGCGACTGGTCACCGAACGGCGACAGACCGTGATCCTCGTCACGCACGACCCGGCCGTGGCCGCGGCCGCCGCGCGGGTGGTGCGGATGTGCGACGGACGGATCGAGTCGGATTCGACCAGCGGAGCTACCGCCCGATGAGGCTTCGCACTCTGCTCGTGCGGCAGTGGCGAAACCGGCCGGGCCGGGCGTTGGCCGCAGCGGCGAGCGTGGCCGTGGCCGTGGGGGCCGTGGTTGCCACGTGGGCGGCTGCCGACGCCTCGCGGGCTGGCTACCGCCGGCTCACTGAGACGATCGCCGGCGTGCCCTCGCTCGACATCACGGCGCGGGACGGCGGCCGGTTCGACGCGATGCTCGTTCCGCGGGTCGTCGACGTGCCGGGCGTCCGTGCGGTGGTGCCGCTCTTCTATCGGCCGACGCTTCTTCGCATCGGCGACAACCGGCTCCGCGAGATGGCCGTCGGCGTCGACGCGGCGGCGCTCGCGGCGGCAGGCCTGCTCGCGCTTGAAGCGGGTGAGCCCTGCCGAGAGGACGACGAGGTCGTCCTCGACGCGACGCTCGCGAAGGGCTTGGGTGTTGGCGTGGGCGACGAGGTGCTGTTCTTCGCCCGGCGGCGGATCGCCCGGATGCGGATCACGGGCCTGGCAACTGGCGACTCGCTGCGGTGGTTTGCCGAGGGGGCGACGGTGGTCGTCGATATCCAGGCACTGGAAGCAATGTCGCTCTCCACGGCCCAGGTCGACCGAATCCGCATTGCGCTGGCGGGCGACGCCGACCGCTCGCAGGTGATGGCGGCGGTGGCAGGACGGCTGCCGCCGCGGCTGGTGGCCGACGTCCCCGTGGGCCGCGCGAGCATGGCCGACGACGTGCTTCACTCAGCCAACCTCGGGCTCGACTTCGTGACGGCCCTGACGCTTGCGATGGCCTGGTTCATCGTCGGCAACGCGATGCTCATGAACGTGGCCGAGCGGCGCCGCGGGCTGTCGCTCGTGCGGCTGCTCGGGGCCACGGGGCGGCAGGTGCGGCGGTTTGTGACGCTGGAGGCGGCGCTGCTCGGCGGCGTCGGTGCTACCGTGGGCGCTGTCGTGGGGCTGGCAGCGGCTGGCCCCATCTCGGCGGGCATCTCGCGGGCGCTTCAGACGCCTGCGACCGGGGTCGCCGTCCACCCGCTGCTCGTGCCGATGGCGATCGTGATGGGCGTCGGCCTCGCGGTCGCCGCCGCGTGGTGGCCCGCCTGGGAGGCCACGTCGCTCGACCTGCTCGAGGGGCTGGCCTCGGCTCCGCCCGCCGCCCCGCCGGCGACAACGCGGAAGCTGCTCGTGGCCGGGGGGCTCTTGACCCTTGTCGCAGCCATTTCTGAGGCGCTGATGTACGTGGAGGTGTGGCCGCCGCGGGCGTCGGTGGTGTCGGGCATCGCGCTCTTGCTGGCGTTCGTGACGGTCACACCGTTTCTGATCGTCCCGCTGGTACGGTTCCTCGGCCGCTTCATTCCCGACCGCTGGCGGGTGGAGGGCCGGCTGGCGATCGATCAGATTGTGCGGCAACCGATCCGAACAGCGCTCACCGCCGGCGTGCTCGTTGTCGCCGTGAGCAACGGCATCGGTCTCGGGCATGCGATCCGCGACAGCGTCGAGGATGTGCTCGCCTGGTACGGCAGGATGCTCAAGGCCGACTGGGTGCTCACGCAGGCCGGCGCGCTTTCCGTCTCACGCGAGGAACGCAGTGCCGACTCGCGACGCCTGGAGACGCTCGTCCGCGGCCTCGACGGCGTGGCCGACGTCGAAGGGATCGGCGTTGCCACTGGCCGCGTGGCGGGGACCGTCTGCGTAGTGATTGCCCGCGACATGCCCGATGACAGACCGCTGCCGCTGGAGCCGGTCGGCATGTCGCCCGACGAGGTCCGGGCGGCCCTGGCACGGGGCGAGGCGGTGGCGGGCACGGTGCTCGCCCAACGCGCGGGAGTGAAAGCCGGCGATGAGGTGACTGTCGAGGTGTTTGGGCGGGCGACGCCGGTGAAGATCGCGGCGCTCGTCGTCGACTACACATCGGGGGGTGCCTCGCTGCAGCTCCGTCGCGACGCGGCCCGCAGGATCTTCGGTATGGAGGCGGCCGACGTGCTCCTTGTAACCGCCCAGCCGGGCCGCGCGGCCGGCCTGCGGGAGCCGCTGGAGGCCAACGCCCGGGAATACTCGATGCTGCTGCGGTCGTTCAGCGAACTGCGGCGTGGCATCGACGTGATCGTCAACGGCGTGGTCAGTTCGCTGTGGTCGATCCTCGGGCTCGGCTTCGTCGTCGGCAGCCTCGGCGTTGCCAATACGGTGACGATGAGCGTGCTGGAGAAGAAGCGATCGCTGGGGCTGCTGCGGGCGATCGGCATGCGCCGCGGGCAGGTGGTGCGGATGGTGGTCCTGGAGAGCATCATGCTCGGCATTGCCAGCGGAATCATCGGCCTCGTCGCCGGCCTGACGACGGCGCTGTTCATCCAGCTCGCGAGCCAGCCGTTGCTCGGCCACCCGCTCAAGTTTCATGTGCGGCTCGACATTATCGCGGTCAACCTGCTCGCAGCCGTGGTCGTCACAGCCCTCGCCGCCTGGCTGCCGGCCCGCCGTGCGGTCCGGCTCGATCTCCTCGAGTCGATCTCGGCGGAGTGAGGGCCGCTTCCTGCCCGGCGATGTTTGGCAAAGTGTCTGCTCCCTGTATCGGCGGCACGCCATGCGAGTCAGGCCGTGTTCGCGGCCTTTGCTGGCATGCCCCCGTAACCTTCTGGCGACGCATGCACGACGTGGCGTCTGTTCCTTCCGGCCACCATGGCCACCATGGCCACCGGTTGGAGAGACAAACCATGCAGACGCAGCCGCAGGTGTCGTTCGACGACCTGCCGATCGATGAGGCGGTGCGGGACGCCGCGCTCGACCACATTGCTGAGCTCGAGCGGTATTCCGATCGCATCACCGGCTGCCATGTGGTCGTGGCGCAGCCGCATCGCCATCACCGCGGGGGCAATCTCTACTCCGTGCGGGTCGATCTGGTCGTGCCCGGTAGCGAGATCATCGTGAACCGCGAACACCACCGCGACCATGCCCATGAGGACGTGTTC
Source organism: Planctomicrobium piriforme (assembly GCA_945869735.1). Classification (GTDB taxonomy): domain Bacteria; phylum Planctomycetota; class Planctomycetia; order Pirellulales; family UBA1268; genus QWPN01. The sequence goes on along the minus strand of CAMBPQ010000020.1, from coordinate 8,424 downwards.
GTGGCCCTCCGCGATGCGTTCCTCGCGGCCCGGCGGCAGCTGGAGGATCATGCCCGCCGCATGCGGGGCGCGGAGAAGGCCCACACGCCACGGGCCAGTGGTCGGATCTCGCAGATGTTTCCGCTCCAGGGGTATGGCTTTATCGAGACAGCGGACGGCCGCGAGGTTTATTTTCACCGCCACGCCATCTCAGACGAGGAGTTTCGCGTGGCTGACATCGGCACGCCGGTGTTTTTCAGCGAGGAGGAGGGAGACGAGGGACCGCAGGCTTCCGCCGTTCATCTCATCCATCCCCGCCACCCCCGCGGTGCCACCTTCAAGGAGATTCCATGACGCTTACAGGTGCGATCGAGTCGTTCGACGTGACGGTGCCGGTGAACGGTGTGAAAGGGCAGCCCAGCGGCCTGCCGGGTCGGCTGGTGCTACCCGCGCCGCCGACGGGCCTCGTGCTCTTCGCCCATGGCAGCGGGTCGAGCCGCCACAGTCCCCGCAACGCTGCCGTGGCTTCGGTGCTGCACGAGTCGTGGATCGGTACGCTGCTCTTCGACCTGCTCACCGAGCAGGAGGCGACCGACCGCGTGAACGTGTTCGACGTGGCCCTCCTCGCCGAGCGACTGCTCGCCGCTGTGCGGTATGTCACCGGTCTCGAACAGACACGGCACCTACCGCTCGGCCTGTTTGGCGCGAGCACCGGCGCCGCCGCGGCACTGCTCGCCGCCGCCGTGGAACCGCGGGTGTCGGCCGTTGTATCGCGGGGCGGCCGACCCGACCTCGCGGGCCGTAAGCTCCGTGTCGTCCACGCCCCCACGCTCCTGATCGTGGGCGGTGACGACACCGAAGTGCTCGAACTCAACATGCAGGCGTTTGCGCAGCTCGACTGTGAGAAGCAGCTGGCTATCGTCCCTGGCGCAACCCACCTCTTCGAGGAGCCGGGCACGCTGGAAGAGGCCGCCCGGCTCGCTGCCGAGTGGTTTGCCCGGCACATGCACGACTGATCCCCGGAGGGCCACGGCATGAATCACACCGCGTTCGCCGACAGATCCGAGGCCGGATGGATGCTCGTGGAGCGGCTCCGCGGAGAGACGTTCCATGACCCGCTTGTGCTGGCGATTCCCCGCGGGGGCGTGGAGGTTGGCGTCGCGCTCGCCCGGGGCCTCGGTGCCGAACTCGACGTCGTGCTCTCGCGGAAACTTCGCGCGCCACACCAGCCCGAACTCGCCCTAGGTGCGGTGTCGGAGGATGGCGCGGTGTATCTCAATCACTTTGCGGCCGCGATGACCGATGTCGGTGACGCGTGGATCGAGGCCGAGCGGAAGCGGCAGATGGTCGAGATCACCCGCCGCCGCGAGATGTTCCGCGGCGTACGGCCACAGGCGACGATCGCGGGTCGCACGGTGATCCTCACCGACGACGGCATCGCCACCGGGGCCACGATGATCGCGGCCCTGCACACCGTCCGTGCCGCCGGCGCCAGGGAGATCATCGTCGCTGTGCCCGTCGGTTCCCCCGAACGCGTCGACGCGATCCGCCGGCTCTGCGACCGGGTGATTTGCCTGCTTGAGCCGCAGGCCTTCTGGGCGGTCGGGCAGTTCTACCGCAACTTCGACCAGGTCGAGGATTCCCGCGTCGTCGAGCTGCTCCGCGAACACTGCTTACCGATCGCGACCCCGCAGCCTTCCTGATCTCCCGCCAGGGATGGTCCACGCCATCTCGCCAGACGTTTGCTGCGGGCATCCTGCCCTCCGCTCTCTCGATGCTGGCTGTACTCTCGCCATCCTGGCTCCGCTTGCCAGCAACGCCCGCTCGAGGACACGGGCAACCCCTCCCGATCGAGCGTCGCGGAAGGCCTCGAGTTGTTTATTGCCGGCTCTGTTGCGTTCGGAGTCCCCAGCAAGGCCGGCTCGATCGGCATGGGCCATCCCTTACCCATGCATAATCATGATGGCGCATTCGAGCGCATCCACCTTTGGTGGTCCTTCGGGGAACTTTGTGGGCGTGGGGTTGCCCATGCAGTGCGCCCGTGGGGTCGCGGGCGAAACGGTGCCGGATTGGTTCACCGGCGGTGACATGCTCGCCGCCGGGGGATTTTGCTCCAGGATGCTGGGGTGGCCGACTGGGGAATTGCTCGTGAGTCGCAAAGATTCCCCGGCGTCTGCGCGTGCCACCCCCGGCTCCTCACGATCGGGAATCGGTTCGATCATCCGTGCAGCTTGCTTCCCGTCAGGAAGCCCCAAGCGCGAGCGCGGGGTATCCGGGTCGCATCGAGACGGTGCCGGATTGGTTCGCCCGTGGACGCTCATAGGCCTGGTGGCTCCCGCTCCACAAAACCCGTCCAGACCACAGATGTGATCGCCCTGCGCGGCGGCCGTTTACCGCTCTGCCCATGAAAACCCCGGATGGACCAAAATAGAAAAAGCAACTATCGCTGACATTTTAATGAGCAAGGGGATCTCGCAGGAAACCATCTCCAGGGTGATCGCTCATGACTGGTTTCGCAAAAAGCCTACCGAAGAACTGTGGGAAATTTGGGCAGAGTTTTCTGCGGCGACCTCGGCCAGTCTCAATCCTTCGATGTATAACGAGTTGATTGATGAAATTCTCAGGCTCTGTCGTCTGGTCGCAGATGCATCTGGTGGGTTTATGGGATTAGGAAAGATTTCCACGACCGAGACCCAAGCCATTGATCGCGTCACTCGAACACTGCAGCAAACGGATGCGGATCGCACGCACGCGGAGTCCTCAAGTGTTGCGGCTCAAGCCCTGACATCCGATCGCAATGGTGTTGTCGGCCCATGCTTTACGCAGGAGCCGACATGACCACAACAGACAGAAATGCGAGAAAGATCGAGGCAGTCACGCAGATGTACCGGGCAGCGATCTCGCAGCAGGTGGAGCGGACTAAAAAAAGCTGGTTTTGGTCTCGATGACTACACCGCCGGCCGGATAGTTGGTGGAGCCAGTCTCGCCCAAAGGAGTCTCCGGCTCATCGGCAGCACGTATGAGGGCTTCGAAGAGCCCGCTTCGGCTTCAGGTGAGCCTCTTAGGGAGAAGCAATCATGAAACCGAAAAGCAACGATCCTCCTGATCGGCTGCAAGCTCTGGATGCCCTTGGAGCCATCACGGCTTGGTTGGCGGGCGACTTCGGCTACAGCGAGGAGCATATCCTGATACATGCTATTCGTAGGGACACCGACATCGACTTGTCGGACAGCGAGATCAAGGAGATATTCTGCGAAGCCATCGAAGACGTCCGTGAACCGATGGATATTCTCCAGGAGCTAGTTCGAGCAGATAGCGGCTCAGAAGGAATGAGTCCGTCGTCACTCAAGCCACGGTGAAAAGGCCTAGAGGGTGAGCTGCGCCGCCCAAGGGCGTTCCGATGCAGCCTCGCGAAGAATTCGCCTTGTCCAGCTCGGCATCGGCCACGAGTTGCTTTCGCCGAGAGTTCTCCTTCTCAAGGTCCTTCAGCCGCTTTGCCTGGTCGATCCGCAGGCCCCCGAACTTCTGCTTCCATCGGTAGTAGGGCTGCTCGGACTGGATGCAGCCCGGGCCAACCCCGGAGGCATCGCCGGCATGCGTCTGCCTGGGCAAGGGCCCGTCGTTTGGAGCAGCTATTGCCCGAGACTGCCGTTACCGCCCGCGAGGCAATCCGGGAACGAATAACGCTGTCAGCAACCCTGGAGAAGGAAGCAGTTCAACCGCCGGCCACGCGCCGACCCGACCCTCGACCCGAAGCCCAGCGTCAGCCAGAAACCGCAATCCCGGGCCGACTGAACTGAGAAGGGTACGGGCGTATTTTCTCAATCCCCAAGCAGAACGAAGACTGGCAAGGTGGATTGAGATGGTCTGTTCAGCTGCGCTGATAACGACCGGACGACCATCGAGCGTACCCGTAAGTCGACCGGCCAGAATCAGTTTGGGGAAGAACCCGTGTCTCTCGTACGGATTTTTAGGGTGCCATGCAGAATCCATTCGGCGTGTTGGGCACCCGGTCCTGTCCCACTGGGAATCTTGACGTGCATGTTGTCGAACTCATACGAAATCTCGGCCCGACGGCCGGTCAGATTGTCGTACAGACCGATCAGAAGGTCGGGCCAGTTGTTGGCGTGTTCTGCGGACATGAAAAATCTCGCATGAGGAAAGGATAAAGTTCTTGGCATGGTAGCGGGCCAGCCTGAAAGAGCAACTTCAGCCCGCGAGGCGGGCGTGCTCTGCGGCGATTGCGGGGTGGCAGGCGGGGCGACCCCTCCCCACGGAGAACGTTGCTTCGTGCTCCCGATGTGACCCATGACAATCCCTGATGAGCCTGGTTGCATAGAATAGAGGGCCTGCGAATCCCTCACCCGCCTGGACGATTGTGAACGTTTCCGTCGACTCGCCGCCCATCGCTGCCGAAGTGATTTGTGTCACCGGAGCAACGGGATACGTCGGCGGCCGCCTGGTGCCGGCCCTGCTGGAGGCGGGCTATCGAGTCCGCTGTCTGGTACGGGAACCGAGGAAACTCGATGCCCGCCCGTGGCGGCATCACCCCCACGTCGAGGTCATCGCCTGCGAACTGGCCAAGACTGCGGCCGTGACCGCCGCACTCAAAGGCTGCCAGGCGGCGTTCTACCTCGTGCACTCGATGGCATCCACCGGAGGAGCCTACGCTCAGCGCGATCGAGAGTTGGCAGCCGGTTTCGCACAGGCAGCTCAGGAGGCAGGCCTGCCTCGAATCATCTATCTCGGCGGCCTTGGCGAGATGGGAGCGGATCTCAGCGAACACCTCCGCTCGCGACGGCAGGTCGAGCAGGAACTGGCCTCGACGGGCGTCCCCGTCACGACGTTTCGTGCAGCGATGATCATCGGCTCAGGATCGGCGTCGTTCGAGATCCTCCGCTACCTCGTGGAGCGGCTGCCGATCATGATCACGCCCAAGTGGGTGAACACCGAGTGCCAGCCCGTGGCGATCAGCGACGTTCTGTACTGGCTGGTCCGCTGCCTCAAGGTGCCTGAGACCGTCGGCAAGACGCTGGAGATCGGGGGGGCCGATGTCATGCCTTACCAGCAGTTGATGCGGGTGATGGCCGAGGAGCTTGGCCTCCGCCGCCGGATCATCCTGCCGGTGCCGGTGCTCACTCCACGGCTGAGCTCGCTCTGGATCAACCTTGTGACGCCCGTCTCCTATCGCATCGCCAGACCACTGGCGGAGGGGCTGAAAAACAGGGTGGTTGTGACCGATGACACCACGCAGCGGCTGATGCCTCACCATCCACTCGGGGTGAGGGAGGCGATTCACCGGGCCAAAGCCAAGGTCGATCAGCATTCCGTTGAGACCCGCTGGAGCGTGGCGGGCCCGATGCCCGGAGACCCTTCCTGGGCAGGCGGTTCCGTGTTCACCGATGAGCGCGTGGTGGACATCGAGGCTGATCCTGCCAGCGTCTATGCCGCCGTCTGCCGGATCGGGGGGGGGAACGGCTGGTACGCCGGCGACCTGCTCTGGCGGCTCCGTGGATGGATGGACAATGTCGTGGGAGGACCCGGCCTACGGCGTGGCCGGCGGCATCCCGAGACCGTTGAATTTGGTGAAACCCTCGACTTTTGGCGGGTGGTCGGCATTGAACGGGACCGCTCGCTTTCCCTGCGGGCCGAAATGAAACTGCCGGGTGAGGCGCAGCTCGACTTTGCCATTCAGCCACTGGAGGGCCAGGCGGAGCAGCCACTCACCCGGCTCCTGATGACCGCCCGCTACCGCCCTCATGGGCTTGTCGGACTGCTCTACTGGTATGCGGTCGTGCCCCTCCACGAACTGGTGTTCGGGGGCATGCTCCGTGGCATCCGCAAGACAGCCGAAGCGATGCATCGCGGCTTCGATTCGGCCCGCGGCAACCTCGATTCGCAGGAGGTCGCTCCCGGCTACGGTCGGGCCAGGCTCTGGCTGGGTATGAGTGGTGTCGGCACGGTTGTCATGCTGGCGGCCTTGGGACTCTTGTTTGGCCTGCCGGCTCGGCTCGCTCCGGTTGCCACTGCACCATTCCACCTCCAGGCGGCCTCGCTTGCGATTGCCCTGCTCGCCTACACGCTCGTGCAACTGCCATTCGACCTGTTCGGAGGCTACCTCCTCCCGCGGTGGTACGGCCGGCAGCACCCACCACTCGGAACGTTTCTGCTCGGAATCGTCCGCGGCGTTGGCGTTCACACCGCCCTGCTGCTCGCGACTGCGGTCACCCTGCTCTGGTCCGGTCAGGTGGCCGGCGTGTTCGGCGTGATCACCGCCGCTGGGCTGATCGTCTTTCTGCTGCTGCGAATGCGAATTCTTCTGGCAACGGCCATGGCCCCTCTTGAAGTGACGCCCAGTTCACCGGTGCTCGAGGACCAGGCCACTCCGCCAGCCCTGCCGGCGTTCATGGGTGAATCACCTGACGAGGGCTTTACCGGTGCGGTAGTCGGCATCTGCCGACCACGGTTCCATCTGCTGCCGATTCGGTGGCGGGACGCGCTCAATCCGGAAGCCTTCGCGATGGCCCTGCGGCGGCGTGAAACAGCCGTGCAGTGCGGCGCCTGGTGGCGGGGCAGAATGCTCGCAATCGGCTTCACGATCGGGGGCATTGCCCTCACGGCAGCCATCGTGGGATCCGCACGCCTCGCCACGGCCGAGGGAATGATCAGCTTCAGCCTCGGGTTCACACTCTGGTCGTTTCTCGGGCTGCTTGTTCTGCCGACACCGAGTCGGTACGGAGTGGACGAGGTCGACCACAACCTGCTGGCGGCCGGAGCCCACCGCGACGTGATGCAGCAGACGATCGAAGCACTCGATGACCTGCAGGACCGGGAACGTGATCGGCCCACGATCGTGGAGATGATCTTCCACCCGGTGCCGAGCGTACGATCGAGGCTCCGCGGCCCCCGGGTCAGAGGAATTCGCGGCTTCTGGGATGCCGCCCGCTCGGCGGTCTACCTCAGTGCTGCCGGCCTTGGCCTCCTGGGCCGGGCAGTCCATTGCAACAGTGGCCGCCCCGGCCTGTGGGTCTTCCTACCGGTCGATTGACCGGAGTCACCAGCCTCAAAATCGCCTTGGTCGTCGAGGCCGGTCAACGTCGTCGACCCATGGAGTCGAGCCCGACCGGGTGATTGGCTAGGGCCTCGAGGAGCGCCGGTCTCCGCCAGGTTTCGGCCAGGTGGCCCTGCTCAACCCGCCCTCGCCCGCACGCCGGCCGAAAACTGCGAGGTGTCGGAAGGCGGACTGCTAACCAGCGGCGTGGTGCCGCTGCCTGCCACAGCGCACAGGAACCGCTCGATCTCAGCAAGGAAAAGCGGGTCTGGGGCGAGCTCGTCCAGGCACATGACGACCGCGGCGTCTTTCAAGCCTCACCCGACGAACTGCCTGCGATCGATATTCACAGCCTCTGACCCCGGCCGGGCGCGAGGTATCAGCGAAGCCGCCACGCGGCCGGATTCGCAGACACTCTGCGCCGACGGCTGAAAAACACCACGTCAATGGGTAAGGCAGTCGGTCCGGCCGTTCAGGCAGCCGTTCCGGCAACGCTTTTTTGGGGCCAAGAAGACCGAGCCCTCAGCTCACGAGCCGCCCATCAGCTCGGAATCGGTTGCGGACGCGCCATTGGCCAGGCTATCCTTCATCACAGCGGGGCGTGAGCGGTCTTTCGGCGTTTCGGAAAACAGCCTCCGGACTCCCCAACCGCTCTCCCCGAGGCTCACGAGGGGCTCATCAGCCCGGAAACCGTTGCGCAAGTGCCTTTGGCCGGACTATCCTTCGACCGGGTAAACCCGAGGGTTCATGTCCACGCTTCCTTCACGCTCGACTTCGCCCGACGAAGCAGACGACCTGCTGTTTCGTGAGCAGTGTCGTCGCCAGATGCAACGGCCGCTCGAAGCCCGCATGAAGTACGGATTCTGCCGGGTCTCGCGACCCGGGCTCGATGTGCCAGCCTCGCGGGTTTTCGCGAGCACCCGGGCCTACCGTGAGTGGTGTGCGGCCAACCTGCCTGCGTACCTCGGTTATCAGCCGGCGCCGCTGGAATGAACGATCGCTCACCGTTCAATCCGCTGCAGGCTCAGGAAGTGGCTGAGGCGTTCGGGGCGGCAGGAGTCGACTATCTCTTCATCGGAAAAGGGGCCGCAATCCTCCTCGGCTTTCCGGGCACCACACAGGACGTCGATGTGTTTCCGGCCAAGAATGCCGACAATGGTCGCCGCCTCGTCACCGCGGTCCGCAAGTTGGGCTTCATGATCGACGACACGGTGGAAACTGACATTATCGCCGGCAAAGACTTTATTCAGCTCACGGATGGTCCATTCGATCTCGACATCGTGTTCGCGCCCGATGGAATCGAGAACTACACCGAGGCGAAACGTCGAGCGGTGACAGATGGCATCTTCCCGGTGGCCAACATCCGAGACATCATCGCGAGCAAAAAGGCCAGC
>CAMBPQ010000019.1 GCA_945869735.1 Planctomicrobium piriforme | reverse complement strand
AGATCAGAGGGAAGTTCACCGAGGGACGGCTGCAACTCCGGCCGTGCCGGACTGGCCAGGGAGTCTTCCCAGAAGGCGTCGCAGCCACCGATCTCGAGATTCGCCCGAAACCGCCGCCGGCACTCGTCAACGTCGAGGCGAAACCACCGCGCCACCTCCACGAGCGTGGCCGTGGAAATCACCGTGGGCCCTGCGGCCTCGCGGTCGTCCGGAAACCCCCCGTCGGGCCGCTCCAACAACAGTACGCCGATCCCGAAGGCCTCCGCCAGCCAGGCACACGGCCCGTCGGGCCCCGGCACCAGCGGAAACGTGTCGGCCGCAAGCCCTGCCAGCCGCTCAACCCCGGGGATCCCCCGGGCCGCGATCGCGGCCGGATCGATCGCGAGCGTGATCACGTTGGCCCCGAGCCGCGGCACGCCGCCCACGCCCGCGTCGCCGCTTTCAGCGACGTCTGCCAGGTCATACTCCGCTCGGATCGCGTGAAAGAGGGGCGACCGCTTCGCGTTGAGCACGCGGCCCTCCATGTCGGTGAGTTGCCAGCGGCGGTCGTGCTCGAGCGCCCCAGAGGGGAGCACTCGGGCCTCGGCCACATCGACGCCGTCGAGCGATTTGACGGGGTAGATCGTGATCCGGTCGAGCGTGGGCATGTACTTTGATCCCGCCGCAAACACGTGCGGACGGCTACCGGTAGGCGTCCTTACGGTGCCGAATGACGACGATGATCACAACCTGCCGGTCGTCATGGATTTCATAGATGACCCGATAGTCGCCCACTCGAATACGCCATGCCTCGCGGCCTGTGAGCTTGCTACAGCCCTCCGGACGTGGCTTTTCAGCCAGAGCCTCCATGGCGGCGAGGATCCGCTCCTGCAAGGCAGCCGGCAGTCGCTCGATTTTCTTTTCAGCCGACCGTAAAACCTCGACGGCGTAGCTCAAAGCCCACGCCGTTGGCGAATCTCATCGGCCACACGGTCAAGCGGCACACTCGTCTCGCGGTCTGTCACCGCCGCATCATAGGCCCGTATGTCTTCGAGCTCCTCGAGCTCCTCGAGAATCCGGCGCCACTCTTCGATGGTCAACACGACATCCGTTGGGGTCTGGTGCTCGTCGACGAGATACCGCGGGTTGACGGCTTCCATATCGGCAGGCTTCCTGAAGAAAGGGGAGGTCACTGTGACAACTATTCTACATCAGATGAGGCGGTTCCGTGCCTCGCTCAACCCCTCGGCTCACGACGTTGGCTTTCTGAACGACACTCGTCGCGATCACGCCTCATACCCGTCGCTTGCGCTCAGGGCTTTCTGAAAACCTGTGCGACGGGGCATCACATCCGGAAGTTGAACGTCTGCCAAAGGAGCCGCAGGAGCCACTGGCCCACCGTGCGACTGCCCACCTGGATCCGCGCCGTGCCCCGCATGCCGGGGATGAACACCGCCTCGGCATCGTCGAGCGTCATCAGGGCCTCGTAGCTCGTCGAGATCGGCACCTCGCGACCCGACGAGTCGGTCTCCGTCGGCACCTGGCCACCCGCCTTCACGGAGAGCCGCTCCGAGCCCGCCTCGATGTGCGTCTCCGCAATCTGGTCGACCGTGCCCGTGAACGTTTGCCAGGGAAACGCATCGAGCTTGAGATCCACCCGCTGCCCATCGGCGATAAACTCCATCTCCGTCTGATCCACCACCATCACCGCCTCGAACCGCTCCGGATCCCCCACCATGCAGAGCACCGTGCCCTCCTGAAACATCGCGCCGAGATTCCGGTCATCAAGCGCGTTGCCCGTCCAGCTCGGCAGCTTGCCCCCGGCGTCGGGCTGCGGCTTCACGCTCGGTGGCGGCAGAACGACGCCGTCCCGCGGGGCCACGAGCCGCAGCTCCTGCCGGTCTTTCCGCTTCCGGTCGAGCTGCTCGCGAACGCTCGAGAGCGACTCCTGAACGGTGCCGATCTCAAGGCCGGCCGCCGGATCGGAAAACCGCTCCCGCTGCAGGCTCATGAGCCGGCTTTCGAACTGCGTGGCTTTCCCGTCGAGGTCGGCGATCTCAAGGTCCAAATCAACGTTTGTAAGTCGGGCGAGCTCATCCCCCTTCTGCACCAACGATCCCGGCTGCGCTGCCAGGCTCACCAGTCGGCCCGGCACGGGCACGTAGACCGTCTCCTCGCCGCGGGGACGCAGTTCCGTAGCACACCAGACCCGCTGCGGCAGCGGGATAAGCGCGATGCCCGCCAGCACCGCCACCGCCACCGCCGCCGTCGCGAGCATGTTGAACGACTTCACCTCGTCGCGCCTCCCGGGGATCTTGAAAAACTTGATGATCCCCTGCAGCGGCCGGATCACCAAGCCCCAAATCGCGCCGCAGGCCAGGATCTGCCCCAGCACCTCCAGCCGGTACGGCTTGAAGACGTTCCAGACGAAGAGAAAAATCGACGCCGTCACGATCCAGCCATAGAGGCTCGAGGCCACGGCATAGAGGGCGAACAGGCCGAGCTTCCGTTGCGGCAAAAACGGATCGTCTTGCTGCTTGATGCCCAGGCACCACCGCGCGGCAAGCCGCTGCAGGATCGTGTTGGCCTTCTGCCGGAGGTTTGGGATCTCCAGGACGTCGGAGAGGATGTAGTAGCCGTCGTAGCGGAGCAGCGGATTGGCGTTGAACAGAATCGTTGACACGCTGGAGACAAACATCACGTCGAGGCAGAGCTGGTTGAACACGCCCGGATGCGAGTTCCACCAGAGATACGTGGCAATCGAGGCGATGATCACCTCGACATACATCCCGGCTGCACCGATCGCGGCCCGCTTCCACTTATTGGGCAGCATCCAGCTATCTGACACGTCGCAATAGAGGCAGGGCGTGAACACGAGCAGCATCACGCCCATCTCGTGGCACTCGCCCCCGTAGTGCTTGCAGGAGAGCCCGTGGCCAAACTCGTGAAGGACCTTTGTGATACCCAGCGCGATCGCCAGATAGAGCCAGTTGCCGGCGGCGAAGAACTGCTGAAACTCCGGCAGCTTCGCCCGGAAAATGTCGAAGTTGACGAGCACGAGCAGCACGGCGCTGGCGACAAACACGAGCGCCGCGGCGATCGCCGGCGGCGAGAACAGCCAGCCGAAGCCCGGGTCGAGCCGCTTGAGCAGCCAGTCGGGGTCGATGCCGCGAAACCGCATCGACATGATGTTGGCGAGCCACGCCGTCCACTGCTTCCAGATCCGCTGCCGCCGCCGCTCGAAGAGCTGCGGCCCCTGCCCCGGCCGGTCACCGATCACAAGGCCGCTGCGGTGCAGCGTGGCGATGAACCGCGAGAGTTCGTCAACCTTGATCCGCCGCGGCGGAAACCTTGCCTCAAACTGCTCCTTGAGGGCATCGAGGCTCGTGCGGCCGTCGAGCATCTCGAGCAGGGCATATTCCTCGGGCCGAAACCGGAAGTAGTGAAGCGAGATCGGATCCTTCACCACCCACCACGCCTGCCCCTGGTAGACCTGCCGGTTAACGACGAGATCGCCGCGGCGGCGCAATGTCACGCCACGGGTCGTGCTCGAACGGAAGGCGTCGGCGGTCGACATACGGGCGTGACAGGGGTTTCAGGGCTGCTCTCCGGCCCGCTCAGCGGTCAGCCGGCTGCGAAAAATGGATCGTCATGGTGGCGGTCTGGCCGGCACGCAGCAGCCATTCATCGGAGCCTGGCGACTTGCGGTTGGGGACCTCGGCAAAGACGCGGTAGTCGCCGCCGCTCTCGACGAGCGGGCTGACGAACGAGATTCGGCCCTCGAACGTCTCCTTGCGGTTGTTGGCGAGCGTGACCTCAACCGTCGCCGGCCTGCCGCGGACCTGCTCGGGATCCCACTTCGCGGCATCGACGTAGCCCTCCACGCGGAGCTTGTCGGTGCGGACGATGTGGGCCAGCGGCGCCCCCACCTGCATCCACTCCCCGAGGTTGCCCTGCACGTCGACCACTTCGCCATCGAGCGGCGCCGTCACGAGCCGGCGCTTGATGTTGATGTCAGCCGTCTTCACCTCCACGTCTTTCGCCCGGGCGGCGAGGTCGGCGAGCGTCCGCTCGAGCTGGGCCTGCTCGATCTGCAGACCGCTCTTCTCCCATTCGAGACGCAGCCGGTCGCGCTCCACGTCGGTGACCGATCCGGGCACGGTCTTGTGCGACTGCTCCGCCTTCACGGAGGCCGTCTGGGCCACGGCCTGCGCTTTCTGCGAATACCGCACGTCGACGTCACTCTTGGCCTTGGCGATCGCCTGGTCGTGCTCGGCCTGGGCCCGGAGCTTGTCCATCTGCGGCTGATCGTCGTTGATCCTCGCGATCACCTGCCCCGCGGTCACCCGGTCTCCGGCCTTGATCTGCATCTCGACGAGCAGCCCGGCTTCGCCCACCGAGAGCTTCGCCTCGTCGATGAGCGACACAAGGCACCGCTCGAGCACCGGAGCGGGGCGATCGGGCTCCGCGGCCGACCCGAGCATGCCAAAGCACGTCACGGCGGTGAACAAGGCGATGGTCATAACTATTTTCATCGGTCTGACACTCCTTCTCGATGCCCTCGGCTCACCAGAGCCGGAACAGGACCTGCGTCTGAATGAAAGACAGGACGTCGTGAAACCAGACATAGCCGAGCGACCGCTTGCCGCAGGCGATCCGCGCCGTCACGCTCGCCCCCGCGCCAAGCTCCTCCTTCTCGTGCCGCGTCGGGTCGATCGTGACCCGCACGAGCACCGTGTTGCCCTCCTCGCCGCGGACCTCCGCCTGCTCGTGGATCTCCTTGACGGTGCCGTGGTGCCGCGTGCCCGGGTCGGTGGCCAGGATGTAGTCGACCTCGAGTTCGCGGCCAGACTGCTTCGCCGCCGCTGCAGCGCGGTTGATGTGCCCCAGGCGATCGTCGGGCATCTTGATCTCGAGCTCCCAGGGCCCCGTCTTGTCGGCCACGCTCATCAGCACCTGCCCCTTCTCGACCGGCCGCAGGAGCAGCAGGTCGCGGACCTGCCAGGTGACGATCACGCCCGCGATCGGGCTGCGGACATCCAGCTCCTTCCGCTTCTCGGCGTAGAGCGCGAGCTGCGATGCCAGGCTCTCGACCTCCCGTTCCAACTGAGCCCGCCGCCCGGCCATCCGCAGCTTCTCGTCGGCCGAGATCTTGTCGTCTTCCAGGAGCGACCGGCGGGTGGAGACGAGCTGCTCCTCGGTTGACGCCTTGCGGCCGAGCACGTCGGCGATCGCCACCTCCAGATCGCGATTCCGCAGCGAGGCGAGCAGCTGGCCGGCCTCGACGTCGGCCCCGCCCTCGACGCCGGGCTCAATCTTCTCCACGACGCCGTCGATCTGTGAAAACACTTCGCGACGGTGGACGGGCTCGAGCGTGCCCTTGCCTTCGAGTCGCAGCTCCGCCGGCACCAACACGAGCGCCGCGAGGGCGGCCAGAGCCGCGATGACCGCCATGATCGTCCGGGGGAGGTTGCGGGCGGTGGTCAACACCCGCGACTTGCCGAGCAGCGAGAGCAGCGAATAGAGCGGGAGTTGCGTGTGGACCAGCGCATTGCCCAGCGCCACCCTGCCGTGCTCGGCCACCAACTCGACCCGCGCCCGCCGGCCACCATCGAACGTATTGGAGGAGAACCACTCGGCCACCAGAGCCCCGATCGGCTCGGGGGTGGTCGCGGGCGCGGCCTCGGCCTTGGCGACGGCCACCGCGTCGACGCCCCCCGGCTTGATCACCATCGTCGGCCGCGGCTTCTCCAGCGGGATAATGGCGATCGCGGTGGCATGCGACTCATCGATGTAGTTTTCGAGTTCCTGCTCGATCTGTGGCAGGACCTCCGCGGTGGCGTCGGGATGCCAGAGGGGATCGCCCGCCTTGGCCACGACGCGGGTCAGGCCCTCGATTGCCTGTACGGCCGAGGCCCGCCGTTCCACCGACTCCTGGCCGCTCACCGCCTCCAGCCGGAGCTTCCCCCGCCGCCGAACCAACACGCTCACCCGATCGCAGCCGATGATGCGTCGCGCCTCGTTGGCCATCACGAAGGCGGTCGCCACAGGGTCGAGCGACTCGTGGACGGCCCGGCTAAACCGCTCGACCTGCGCCAGTGTTGACTGCTGGGCGTCGAGTTCGACGAGTTGCTGCCGCTGGGCTGCCACCTGCTGCCCACTCCGCTGGCGGTCGAGGTAGACGGCCGCCAACGCCGACACCTGTCCGAGGAATCGCAGGTAGCCCCGCTGGACATCCTCATGATTGGGGTGATGCAAGACCTCGATCAGCCCCGCGCGGCCGGCCGTGGAATCGATCGGCGCGGCGATGACGAGCAGACCGCTCTGGTTGGTGGCCAGCGTTCCCCCGTCTGGCCCCGTGACCGAGGCACCCGGTGGCACGAGCGTGCCGTCACCGCTGAAGAGTGCCGACACGAGCGAGTTGTGCCCGTCGACGTTTTCCTGAGAACCGGAGATGGCCGCCTGATCGGTGCCCGCGTGGCAGATCGGCTCGACCTGCCCACCCTCACCCACGACCCAGATCACCTCGGACACCGACTCCATCAGCCGATGCATGCCGCCGCGGAGAAACTCGAAAAACTCGGCCGCGGCCATGTCGCCGTGCGCCTTCTGCTCGAGCGCAGCCAGGAAGTCGTGGATCTCACGCTTGGCCCGCTCGAACTCCTCTGTTTCTTCAAAACTCGTCATGGTTGCGATCGGCCGTGCCGTACCTGGAGCCGCTGTTCATCCGGCACCGCGAAAGGTTTCGCGGTGCCGGATGTCCATCGGTCGGATGGTCAGGCCTTGGCCGCCTGCTGGTGGACGACCCGCTTCTGCACGTCAGTCTCGAGCTGGCCGAAGGCCTGCTCGTGCCGCACGACCGCCATCTGCAGGGCGTAGGCCAGCCGCTTCGCGGTGAAGAAGTTGACGATGATCCGCTGCGTCAGCTGGATCGTTTCGGGAGCGGTGCCACCCACCTGCTTGTTGAGGCCGAAGTCGACGATCAGTTCCTCCGGCGTGCCGGTCACGCGGCAAAAATTAGCGTAGGTCGCGAGGATGTGCGACTCGTCGACGGGCACCTGCATCGGCTCGGCAGGACGGGGCTGATCGGTCATGGAAGCACTCCAGAAGAGAACGGAACGGGACCGCCGGTGCATGGTCGCGGGACATCCGCGGGCTCCGGGTGAAGAGCAGAAGTCTACAGCCCTTCCTCAGGAGGGGCCACTCGCGATCGATATTCACCGGGCAAAAACCCCTGCGACGTGTGGCGACGCAGCCACGCGTCGGAGACAAACCGATGCAGCAGTGCCCGGGCGCTGCGGACGGCATCACGATGCCAGGAGCGATCGTCGGGATCGCCCCCCGCCTCAAGCCCTGTGAACCGCAGCCGGCACGGCCAGCCCCGCGCTTCGGCGACCACGTTGAACCGCTCGGCGATTCGCAACGCCCACGCCGCGCCGAGCGTTTCCCGGAGGGCCAGGAATGGCAGGTCGATCTCCCGCATCAGCAGCTTCGGCTCCTGCATCAGCGGCTTCGGGGCAAACTCCGTCGCGGGCGCTCGGCCGCGGATGCCCACCGGCCAGCCGGCCGACTGCCCGGCGGCGAGCACCGCTCCCAATGCCACGAGGCAGGCTCCCAGAGCGTCGGTGACTTCCATCCCCACGATCCCGCCGGACTCGACGAAGGGAAGGAACGGCCGGAGGAGAAGGCACTGCCCAGCGGAGACGGCCGCAGCCGCGGCACCATGCCGCGTGCCGGCGAAGTTCATCCAGCCCACGGCGACGAGCAGCGGCATAAACCATCGTTGCACGGAGTGCACGTCGGGCATCGAGCCGGGCCGCACGAGCGTCGCCGAGAGGGCCGGCATGACGAGCACGCCCGCCAGTGACCCGACGATGAACTGCCAGACCCCATGCTGCGGCCGCTTCGCGCCGAGGATCGCCATCGTCGGACACAAAAAAAGCGCCGCGACCACCAGCCTCGTCGACGCGATCGCCGCCGGATCCACCAGCCAGCCCGCCACGCGGGCAGCCATCTCCAGACCGAAGATGAGGGCGGCCGCCGCCGCCCACAGGGCGGCCGGCACGGCCGTCGACCCCCGCACGAGGTAGGCGGCGACGGCAGCCGCGACCACCACGGCCATCGCGGCCAGACACGAAACGAACGCCGGATCGAGCACTTCCACCATTCCGCCAGCCTACCCTGCCGCGTGCGAACGGATCGTGCCGGTTGGGAAGGCTGCGAAAGAAGTCGTCTCCCCGTGGACCTCGGCCGACCGATCCACCTCGTGGTGGGTTTTCGCCACCACCGCAGCGCCCATCCCTGAGCACTTCCCCATGCATCGCCTGAGACTGATCAGTTGCGCGGCGATCCTGGCCGTGATGGTCTCCGATTGCCTTGCGATCGAGATGTTTACCTACTTCGGCGACGGGAGCCGCGTCGGACTGCCGAGCCTCGAGGTGCCGATCGAGGCCTACCCCGGCATTCCCCTGCGGAGCGACCGCATCCGCGCCCGCCGCCGGGCGATGCGGACCAGCCCCGACACGGCGGTGCCGGTCGGACCGGGCGCACCGATCGGCCGTGGCATCACGATCCGCGCGATGCCGACTGGCCCAGTGGCAGCGCCCGCCACCGTCGCCGCGCCGGCTCCAAAGGCCGAGCCGATCGCGGCCCCTCAGCCGCGAACCACCAGGCAGACTACGCCTCGCTGAGCTGCCGCGGCCTCGCGCAGAAAGCGTCGGCGTGTCAGCGCTCGAGCGCATCCGACTGTGGTGTATTGCCGGCTCGGGGGCGGCAAAAGTCTCGTCGCTCTATCGCCGCGGCGACCCGACGCAACACATTCCGATCCGCGGCGCTTCCCGTCAGGAAGCCCCAAGCGCGAGCGCGGGGAATATGGCCTGCCACCTCGTCCCACTCCCCACCACCGCCACGATCACCGCCCGCTTTCCCATCGCTTGCGCTCCGGGCTTCTTGAGGGCACCCGACGCAACACATTCCGATCCGCGGCGCTTCCCGTCAGGAAGCCCCAAGCGCGAGCGCGGGGAAGACGTCCTGCCACCGCCCACGGCTCGCGCCGTTGGGCTTCCTGATGACAACGTCAGTTCGACGCCGGCACGCCGGCTGCCTTCTTGAGCTTCGCCAGCAGGTCGACCGCGTCGGGGCGCGTGGCAAACATCGGCTCGTTGGCCAGCACCTCGTCGAGGATCTTCTTGGCGAGATCCTTTTCCCCACGATCCGCGAGGATCGTGGCGACATAGAAGGCCCCGTCGGTGGAGAGCGCGTTGCTCTGCCGGACCTGCTCCAAAATCCGTTCGGCATCCTCGCGGCGGCCGAGCTTATAAAACACCCACGCCAGCGACGTGACTGCGGGGATCTGCTGGGGCGTGTTCTCGCGGTATTTCGCCACGTTGGTGTCGGCGAGTTCAAGGGCCCGGCGACGGGCTTCTTCGTCCTCGCTCTCGATCAGCACGAGCGCCAGCGAGTTGCTGACATCAAAGTTACCCGGCGACTGGAAGTGGGCTTCGTTGAGAAACTTCTCGGCCGTCTTGTAGTCACGGCCCACCCGCGCCACGAGCCCGCGGACAAACTTCCCTTCGAGACTTTTGGCATCGAGCTTGAGGGCAGTTTCTGCTGCCGTCTTCGCCGCCTCGAGTTCGTTTTGCTGGAGATACCAGCGGGCCGCGAAGAGCTGCACCCCTGGATCGGTCGGAGCCGCCTTCATGGCATCCTGGATCCACTTCTTGGTGGCGTCGCGACTCTTCGCCTCGCCGCTCCGCTGGGCCATGGCGACTTCCGGGAGCGGCGCGTTTTTGTCGATCTTCTTCGCCTCGCGAAACTGCTCCAGTGCCTCGCTCTCCTTGCCGAGCTGAAACAGCACGTTGCCCATGCGGAGCCGCGAACCGGCATTGTCGGGGTCGAGCTCGATCCACGCGGCGAGGTGCTTCTGAGCCAACTCCCACTGCCGCCGGCGCTCGGCGACAGCTGCTGTTCCGGCCTCGCAACGGATGTCGAAGTCTCGCTTCCGCTTCGGGTTCTCAACATACGCGGCCGTCAGCTTCGTGGCCTTCTCGAAGAGCACGTCGGAGTCGGTGACCCGCCCCTCGCCGAACGCGAGGTCGGCGAGCTTGAGGTAGGCCTCGGGATCCGCCGGATACTTCACGGCGGCGTTCTCGAGTTCTTCGCGAGCCGGAGGGAGCTGGTTCACGGCCAGCCAGAGCGTCGCCATCATGACTCCCGGAGGCGAGATCTTGGGATTATTGCTCTTGGCCCGCTCGAGGATGGCTCGACAGCCGTCGATGTCGCGGTCGCGAAACCGCGCGATCGCGTTGTTGATTTCCTTGTTCATGCTGTCGTCTGACACGGCGCTGCCGATCAACGCCTGAGCGGTGACCTGGGCCCGTGCCGTAACGGCACCCCCGGCGAGCACCATGAACGCGACGGCGGCAACCAGCCGGCGGGTCAAAAACGTGAAGCCGGATACCATGCTCAGGCACTCCTCGGAGAAGTTTTTCGGGGGCAAACCCCATGGCCCCGTGATTGCGATACTCTATCCCTGGATGGCAGGGATTTCCATGGGCCGGCCGTACGGGCTGGGAACCACATGCTTCTTGGCGCGGTCTGCGAGCGGGAAGTGCTGATCGCGCCCCGCACGAGGGCGCTTTACGCCACCCGTGGCGTGTACGCCGGTACCCTGCTGGGCATCGTGGCCACGTGCTGGCTGGTGGTCACCGGCACCCAGACGATCGCGACCGTCGGTGACACGGCCCGCTTCGGCGGCACGCTGATGCGGATTCTGGCACCCCTGCAACTCGTGCTCGCGATGTTTGCCGCAGCCCTCACCAGCGTGGTGGCCGTGGGCGTCGAGAAGGACCGTCGCACCCTGGAACTGCTCCTTGTCAGCCGGCTCGATGACGCCCAACTCGTGCTCGGAAAACTGTCTGGCAGCCTGCTGCGGGTCGGCCTCTTGCTCGTGGCGGCCGTGCCCGTCTTCGCCCTCGCGGCCACCTTCGGTGGTGTAACCGCGATCCAGATCGCACGCCTGTTTCTCGTCACCGCAGCGGCGGCCGCCACGGCGGCGAGCATCGCCAACGCGGTAGCGCTGTGGCGCGACACCCCATTTCAGTCGCTGGCCATCACCGCTTTTGCGCTCGTGGCCTGGCTAGCTCTGGGCGAGGCGGCCGCCACGGCCTGGGGCCCGGCCGCGGCCGCCGCCATCTCGCCGGCCAGGAGCCTGTTTGCCGCGCTCGCGCCCAGTGGCGGCCAGATGCTCCTTCCTTTCCTCGGCCTCTGCGGCGGCATGATCGTCGTCTCGAGCGGCTGGGCGATCGCACGGGCCCGCCGCTGGAACACCGTCGAGCAGCTGCGGCCGAGCGTGGCCGGAAATCTCGCGGCCGGCGGCCGCGGGCCCGCGCGGGAGGTGTGGAGCAATCCTGTGCTCTGGCGGGAGATTCGCACGCGGGCCCACGGCCGCGCGATCATCGCTGTGCGGATTGCGTGGCTCGTGCTCTTCGCCGCGGCCGTCGCCGGCGTCGTGGCGCAGGCGCGGGCCACGCGACCCGACCGACTCGCCATCGCCGTAGCGATCGTGCCGATGGTCTTGGCGAGCCTGCTGGCCGTCGCGGCACTCGCCGTGACGAGCATCACCTCCGAGAAGGACCGCGGCACCTTCGATCTCCTGCTGGTCAGCGATCTCGAGCCGCGGGAGTTTGTCTGGGGCAAGCTGCTGGGCGTGCTCGCATCGGCGGCCGACATGGTCGTCCTGCCGCTTGTGCTCTGTGGAGCGCTTGTGCCTCTGGGCCTCGCCACGCCGGAGTACGGCAGCTACCTCGTTGTCGGGCTCGCCGTGCTCACGTTCTTTGTGGCGGTGCTTGGCGTCTATGCCGGCCTGTCACACCCGACCTCCCGCCGCGCCATCGCCGTCGCCCTGGGGATCGTCGCCTTCCTCGCCGTGGGCGTGGCCACCGCGATGCGGATCATGGTCGCCTTCGGCGGCAGTTTCGAATTACAGCTCGCCCCGTTCCTGGCCGCGATCGTCGGTGGGGCCGTCGGACTCTATGCGGCGCTCTCCGCCCGCAATCCCTCGCCCGCCATCGGCTGGACGTCGGCCCTGCTGCCATCGCTCACGTTCGTGGCCATCACGGGTTTCCTTCAGGGCAGCAGCCTGCAGGTGTTTCTCACGGTGCTCGTGGCCTACGGCTTCGGCACGCTGGCGCTGCTGGTGCCGGCGATCGCCGCCTTCGACCTGCTCACCGGCCGCACGACGACGGGCGAGTGAACGCTACTGCCGGGTGGTACCCGCCGGTCGGGCGGCCGTTGTGACATCTCCTTCCAGCGCGGCGAGGCGAGTCGCCGCGTCGGGAGATGCTTCGCCCCGCGCGATCGCCATCCGGTAACTGTCGATCGCGTCCTCCGGACGGCCGAGGGCCTCCTGGGCGTGGGCCTCCATCACGAGCACGTTTGCCGGCGTCTGGTTGGGACCATACGTCTCACCGAGTATGGCCAAGGTCGACAGCGCTCGCTGGGGCTGATTGAGCCGCCGGTAGGCCTCCGCCGCGTCGAGCAGCGCACCGCGGTGATCGGAATCGATGGCCAACGCTCGATGGAAGTCGGCGAGCGCGGGGGTTGGCTGGCCACGGGCGAGCGACACCTCGCCGCGGAGGTGCCAGGCCTCAGCAGAACCCGGTACCACACGGACGGCTTCGCGGGCGAGCCGCTCCGCGTCGTCGAACAGTCCCATGTCGAGGTACATGCCGCCCCCTTCGACGCACAGCGACGCATCGCCCGGCGAGATCTTCAGCGCCTCGGCAACCTGAGTCACCGCCTCGAGCCGTTCGCCCCGCTTCCAGAGTACCTCTGCGTAGTGACGCCGGGCATCGATGTCGAGCGGGCAACTCTTCACGGCACGTTCGAGCAGTCCCTCCGCCCGCACCAGGTCGCTGCGGTCGGCGGCGGAAAGCCCCTCGTTGCAAAGCCTGCGGGCCTCGGCCACCTCGGGTGGCACAGGGTCGCGCCGCTGAACGAGCCTGCACCCTGGGCCGCACGACGCGACGAGGGTCGCGACGCCGACGAGCAGCGCGGCGGTGGAAGACGGCGTGTTCACGCGCAAGAGCGTCCGGAGGCCGGAGCGAAGGTAGCGGTCAGCGGCTCTCAGAGACAGGGTGTTTGGAGCGCATTCGACTTCCGTGGAACGCCGGCTCGGGGGCGGCAAAAGTCTCGTCGCCGACCCCCTCGCCTCCTTTCTCCAAGGTGCCCTCTCGACGCTTCACCAAAGGCAGATGCGGTCTCGCGGGCCTCCCCGTCGCCGCGGACTGCCGGGTTTGCCAGGATTCCGCCAACCTGACTTGGCATAGGAGCGACGGCCCCCTACTTACCCGCTTTCCCCGGGAGAGAACCCTTGTCCGCGATCCGTGTCCTCGCCGTCTTCACGCTCGTCTCCGCCGCGCTGGCGACCGGCTGCAGCGTGCGCGACGAGCAGGCGGTGGATGGCGCGGAGACGCGGTGGTGGTCGTCGGTGGCCGCGGGCTCCGGTGGTGCGGGACTGATCGCTGGACCACCGACGACGCCCACCCGCGCGGCCGTCATTGAATATGTCGAGGGGTTCGACGCCGGCACTCGGCGGGCGGCCGATGCGGGCCTACCGATGCTCGTCTTGTTTCGCGCGGCCTGGTGCCGCTGGAGCGGAGAACTCGGTCAGGCGGCAGTCGCCGACCCGCGGGTCGTGGAGCTCTCGCGGCGATTCGTCTGCGTGGCCGTCGACGCCGACCGCCATCAGACTGCCTGCCGCACTTTCGACGTGCGGGCGTTTCCGACGGTGATCCTCCTCGACGCGGGCCGCACGGAGCGGTTTCGAGCCACCGGATCATCGGCCGCCTCCAACCTTGCCACCGCGATGGGCGACGTGCTGGCCACGCCGACCTCGCCACATCGCCCGGGCCGGATGGCCGCCGGCACCGCCGCCCCCGTACGATAAACGGGAGTCGGCTACCATGATGTCCAGCCGCCGCGACACCAGGGCCCCGGCGACCACGACGACTCCGGAACACCCAGACGCGGCAGCATCGATGGCGAACACCCCCGCCCCTACGAAGGACACGTTCCACGCCTATCCGTGGTGGAGCCCGAGGTTCTGGCACGGCATGCCGACCGGCGTGTGGCTCGACCTCGTCCGGAGGCACGGCTGCCGGGCGTCGTTCACGAAGTGGGGACTCGTGGCCACGATCTCGATGGCTTCGGCCTTCAACTCGCTGATGGGTCTGCTCTCCGACGCACGGTTCCGCCGCCGGCTCCGCGACCGTCCGGCCACCCCGCCGCCGCTGTTCATCATCGGCCATTGGCGGAGTGGCACCACGATGATGCACGAACTGGCGATGCTCGACGACCGGTTCTGCTGCCCAAACACCTACGAATGCTTTGCCCCCGGCCACTTCCTCCTCACCGAAGACGTGCTCACCCGGGCGCTGTCGTGGATGATCCCGGCGAAGCGGCCGATGGACGACGTGGCCGCTGGCTGGAGCAGGCCGCAGGAGGACGAGTTTGCGCTGATGAACCTCGGTGCGCCCTCCTGCTACCGCCGCATGGCGTTTCCGGTCACGAGCCCCGATCACCCGGAGGCGCTCGACCTCACCAGGCTGCCACCCGCCGAACTGGCCCGGTGGAAACGAGCCCTCCACCGCTTCCTCAACATGCTCGCCGTTCGCGATCCACGGCGGCCAGTGCTCAAGAGCCCACCCCACACCGCGCGGGTCGGCGTGCTCGCGGAGATGTTTCCCGAGGCACGTTTCCTCCATGTCGTCCGCGACCCGTTCGTCGTGATTCCCTCGACGCTGCGGCTCTGGAAGTCGCTCCACGATGTGCAGTCGCTGCAGGTCGACCGTGGCGAGGCGCTCGAGCGCTACGTGTTCGCCGCGTTCGAGGAGATGCACGCCGCCTTCGAGCGGGATCGCGCCCACCTCGCCCCGGAGCGGCTCCACGAGATCCGCTACGAAGACCTCGTGGCGGACCCGGTGGCCGCGATGGAGCAGAGCTATGAATGGCTCGACCTCGGCGACTTCGCCCGCCTGCGGCCCGCCCTCGAACGGGAGGCGGCGACGATGAAACGCTATCGCACCAATACCTACCGCCACGACCCGCGACTCGTGGCCGAGATCGCGACCCGCTGTCGTCCCTTCCTCGACCGCTACGGCTACGCTGTGCCGGCGGTGGGCTGACGCGGTCGCTGCCGCTGGAGCAGTTTGATCTTCGGGTCGGCCTGGGCGCTCCTGGCTTCCTCAGCAAACTCCTGCGGCGTCATGCAGATCTGCCGTTCGAATCGACGGCGGGCAAGCGCCCACCGGCACCCCGCCACAATCGCGGCGGCGGCAAAGAGCCAGGCGGCGGATCGCCAGGCGACGGCGGCCACGAGTGTCGACTCTGAGATCCCGGCCATGGTGGCCGTGGTGGCGAGCAGCGGCCGGAGCGACCAGGCCGCGGCGGCCGCCAGCGCGGCGAGGCCGATGCCGGCGCCGACGGCAGTGGTCAGCGTGCGAAACGAGAAGATCCGGGCCAATCCCGCCAAGGGATCGATCCGGCGGAGCATCGGCAGCGCCCGCGCCGGCTGCCACGAAAACCCATCGAGCAGGATCCGCACGCCGATCCCGGCGGCCGCGGCGGCAAGCACCAGAGCGACGGTGGGCACCACCACCGCGATCACGGCAGGCAGCGCCACGTCGCCGTGCCGCGCGGCCCGCGCCGCGCCGGAGATCGTGCCGCGGAGCATCTCGGCAGCGGCGGGCATCGTCGTGGCGGCCCACGCTGGCAGAAGGAGAACGGCCGTGCCCGCCGTGGCCACCCACGCTGGCAGTGCGGCCGTCGGCATCCCGCCCTGGCGGCGGGCGGCCTCGCGTCGGCGGGGCGTTGCGGGAATCACGCGGTCGGATGAATCAGACATGGGTGCGGGCCGGGCAGGTGAGAGGGTGCATCATTAGGGCCGGACGTCGTGGAGGCAGCGTTCGAGCGGCGCCTCCACGACCGCAGCGAAGCCACCGATCCAGGAATCGGTGCCGATGCAGACTGCCGCCAAGAGCACGAGCGAGGCGGCAGCTTGGAGGATTCCCTGGCCGGGGTCGAACTGGACCGTCCGCACGCAGATCGCGGCGACGAGATGGAAGGCGAGCACCGCCGCCAGCGCCGGCACCGCCAGCGAAATGGCAAGCGAGATCGCTACCGACGGCATCGTGGTGGCAATCGTCTCGAGACTCGCGCTCCAGCGACCGTCGGCACCGCAGGCCGTGCCGATCGGGAGCAGTCGCACGCTGTCGACAAGCCCCGCCACCACATGGAGGTGGCCGCCCGCGGCGAGGAATCCCGCCAGCCCCATCCACCAGGCCAGCCGCGCCATGCCGGCCGTCTGCGGATCGCCTTCCGGCGTGAAGTCATCAGACCACGACAGGCCCGTGGCGCTGCCGAGAATGCCACCGGCCCAGCCCGCGGCCGCCAGCACCGTCGCCACCGCCATGCCCAAGACGAGGCCCACGATCGCCTCCGCCAGCACGAGCAACACCAGCGGCCGCGAGTCCAGCGATGTCGCGGGCATCACGGCACCTGCCGCCGGCACGGCGGCCAGCGTGAGCGCGACTGCGACCGCAGCCTGCACGCGAAAGCCAACACCCACTGCGATCGGCACCCCGCCCACTGCGACCGCAGCGGCCATGCGCGCAAACACACCCGCCGCCACGATCGGGCCGGGGAAGGCAACCTCTGTCAACCATGTCGCGGCCATCATGGGCTCCTGCCTGCGGGCGGGCTGCCGCCGCCGTCTTTCACGGACCGGCAACCGTCTCGCGAAACACGCTGGCGAGCCGCTCGACCATCCACGGCAGCGAGACAAGCACCATCACCGCCATCACCGCGAACTTCGGGACGAATCCGACGATTGGCTCGTGCACGCCGCTGGCCGCCTGCACCAGCCCCATGATCACGCCCACCGCGAGGCCGGCCAGCAGGACCGGCGCGACCACGACCAGCCCGGCGACCAGAGCCTGCCTCACGAGTTCGACCAGTTGTTGTTCGGTCATCGATGATTCTCTCCCGCGGCCCTGCTCACGACGGCAGGGTCCGCACGCTGTCGAGCAGCGACCTCACCACCAGCGACCAGCCGTCCGCGGCCACGAACACCAGCAGCTTGAGCGGCAGCGACACCAGCGACGGCGGCAGCATTACAAGCCCCGTCGAGACCACGAGCGTGGCCACCAGGATGTCGAGCACAAGGAACGGCAGCAGCATCCGGAAGCCGATCGCAAACGCCGTCTCCAGTTCGCTGACGAGGAAGGCCGGCAGGAGCGCCTCGACCGGCACGTCGTCGTAGGTCGCGGCCTGTTTCGGACCGGCGGGATGGCGTGCGAGAAAGAGCAGCATCGTGTCACGGTTGCCGGCCTGCTCGATCTGACCGGCCATCCAGCGGCGAACGGGGAGTGAGCCCTTGTCGAAGGCCTCGGTGGCAGTGAGCGTGCCCTGGCGATAGGGCTCCATGCCGTCGCGCCAGGCCTGCGTCCAGACGGGCCACATCACCATCGCCGACAGGAAGATCGCGAGCGACGCCACGATCTGGTTCGACGGAATCTGCGGAGCGCCCAGCCCCTGCCGGAGGAGCGAGAGCACCACCGACATCCGTACGAAGCAGGTAGTCATCAGGAGCACGGCTGGCGCCAGGCTAATGACGCCGAACATCACCGCCGATGGCAGCACCGCATCCAGTCGCTTGCCCCGGAGCAGGTCGAGCCAGCCGCCGTCATCCGCCGATCGGGCCGCCGGCGCCGCAGCCGTCGCGATCGCGTCGGCAACGTCACCCGGCGCGATGGCACGCGGGATATCGCCCGCGGGCTCCTCCCCCAGCGCCGTGAGGGTCACAGAAGAGAGCGCCGCAGCCACGGCCAGCACGAGGCCGAGGAGACGCCGGATCGCCGAGGAGGTGGTGGTCACGCGCGGGCCTCCGCGGCCGAAGGCCCGGCGCCGTGAGTCTGACCGCGTGCGGCGCCGCTGGATTGGGTGCGGACGCGTGTGCCCCGACAGGCAGCCGCGATGCGGTCAGTGGCCTGCGGATCGGTGAGCTCCGCGAGCGTCTGGCAGCCCGCGGCCGACACGCCGACGAGCAGCGTCCGCGGCCCGAAGCGAACGACTCGGACCGATTGTTGCCCACCGAGCGGGGCTTCGCCGAGCACCTCAAACACATCCGACGGCAGGGTCGCTCCCCGGCGGGTCGAAAACAGGCGGTAGCCCGCCAGAGCGGCAAACGCCGCCCCCATCGCCGCCAGCAGTTTCCAGTCGGGCAGCGGGCGGGTCGACCGCGGCGGCGAAGCGGCGGTGCCGGCGGCAGGTCCAAGCGACACGGAGCCGGGCCGCGCATCATCCGCCGCCCTCTCCAGGCCAGTGACGAGCGCAGCCGGCGTGACCGAGGCGTCGATCTGCACGCTCTCCGGACCAGGCGCGACGGGCGGGTCGGCACGGACCAAACATGTCGTGATCATGGCAACCATGGCAACCATGGCCAGCGCGACGACCGTGGTGCAGTGGCGTGTCATCAAGCGGCTATCCGGGGCGCGGGGGCATCGTGGTCGTTACGATCTTCACGCTCGTCATGGTCGGGCTGGGCGTCGAGCGACGACCAGTCGATCCGGCCACTGCCACGACGGCGGCCCGGGATGCCGGCGGCATGCGGCGAAGCCGCCGAGGCCCGCGAGCCGCTCCGGTAGAAGATGTAGGCGAGCACCGCGGAGCACTTGGCCATCAGGACCATCCAGACCTCGCGCGGCACGTCGGCCGGCTGGCCCGAGCTGATCGCCTGCACGGTGACGTCGATGTAGGCTCCCAGTGTTTTCAACTTTCCAGCCGCTGGCGTTGATGTCGCGGCGGCGGGCGGCGGCGGGGCGGCGGAGACAGTCCGCGCCGTGGCGTCAGACCGGGACGAACTCGCAGGAAACCGGGTGATTACGACGCGACGCGAATCAGGCGTGGAGCCGGTGGGGAGAAGTTGAAGCACATGGTCGCGGAGCCGTTGCTCCTCGTGGTGATCGACCGCATCGCTCGAGACCGTAGCATCGTGACCGCGGGCGGACCGCAGGGCGTTGTCGAACCACGTCTCGGGAATGGCGAGCGACACGACGATCGTCTCCGGGCCGTCGCCGGGGCGGGCCACGGCGGGCCGTAGCGCCGCTGCATCGTCTGCGATCGTCACCTCGGCAGGCGCGTTGGCATCGGCCACCCGCTGCTGCCGGGGGGGCAGGCCTGGCTCGGCGACGGGCTCCGGCGGGGCGTCGGTTGCAAACGCGACATTCACGTCGACGACGACTCCTTTCACGAACGAGAGCCCCTGCCGCACCTTCCCGGCCAAATGCCGCTCATGCATGATGCGGCGGGCAAGTGCGGGGTCGACCGCCGCGTCGGCGTCGGCGGTATCCAGTGGTTGCAGCGGACCGGCATGCACACGGCCGCTCCGCAGGTCGGTCACTGCGACGCGTTCCGGCTCCAATCCCGCGATCGACGCGGCGACGAGCACGCGGATCGCCTGAACACGGACCGGTTCGAGTTCACTGTCGGGCTGAGTCCGCACGTTCACGCTCGCGGTTCGCGTCGGTGCGCCGCCAAGCGTTCCATCGAAGGACGTCCGGTCATCGACGTCATACAGCACGGCAGCCCGCTCGATGCCGGGCATCGAGCAGATGACATGGGCCAGTTCTTCCTGAACGGCCACGCGGAGGGATTCCTCCTGCACGGCCCTGCTCTGCCATGGGCTGTTTTGCTCAAGCGCCCGCCTCAGGCTGCTACCAAACTCACGCGGCAGCGCCTCCGCGTCGACCAGCGCCCGCATGTAGGCGCTCTGCCGCGGCCGCGGCACCCAGACGCGGCCGTCCTCAGTGCGATGCCCGATGAGTTGCGCACGATCGAAGGCCGCCTCGACGATCGCGAGTTCCGACGACGGCAGCACCGTGCCGGGAAGCAACTCCACCTCTTCGTTGATGGGGCGGTCGCGGAGAAACCAGGCCGCCCAGCCGATCGAGATCGCGACAAGCCCCAGGGCGATCACCTGGGCCGGCGTGACTCGGGATGCGGGACGCTGATAGTGGTCGTCCAAACGGGAGGCGTCCATGGTTCGATCTCGTGGGTGGTGCATCGGCGCGGGCCTCCGGTCAGGCGGCCTTCCGCAGGCCCCGGCGCCGGGAGAGGCGGATCGTGACCGCCGTGCCCCCTTCCGGACATTCCGCGACGACGATATCGCCACCGACCCGGTCGGCGAGGGCGCGGACGCCCACCAGTGCGGCTGCATCCTCGGCCGTCCGGTTGCCAGAATCAGCGATTTCGAGTTCGAAGGTGTCGTCCGCGTCAACGCTCGTCACGACGACCTCACGGATTCGCGGCGCGTCGCTCGCGGCACCAGGCCGGACGGCGGCGGCGAACGCGGCGTTCAGGAGTGCCTCGACCGCGCTGCGAAACAGGGCCGGGTCGGCGTCGACGAACTGCCCCTCAGGGACGTCGAGCGTCACCCGCACCCGCGCTCCGGCACCTTCAACGCGACCGCGAACTTCGGAGACGATCGACTCGAGCACGTCCCGCAACGAAGAGGCCTGCGTCTTGGACAACGCCAGGATGTGCGGCTCATCCGCGGCATCGGCTGTGCCGGCCCGACGACGGGAAGCGGATCGGCGGTCTGATGCGTCTGTCATGGGAATCCTTTCCCGGGGACGGTGTCGATGGGTCGAGGCAATGCTCCGCTAGCCGGCGGCATGGGCCCGTAGTCCGGCCGACGTGCCGCAGATCTCATCCATGAGCCAGCGGTTGACGTCGCCGAGAGCGGCCCGCGAAAGCTCGCCGCTGCCCGGATAGATTCGCATGGCCAGCATCGCTCCTGCCGCATGAAACAGCCGGAGCGTGCGGTCGGTGTGCGCCGCAGCGGAGACGGCGCTGCTGCCGCGGCAGCAGTAAAGCATCGGCAGGCGGCGAACCGCCTCGACCCGCGCGAAGGCCGACTCGTCGAGCGGAAACGGACCGCCCAGCGAGACGACACCGGCGAACGAATCAGGATGACGGCAGCCGATACGAAATGCCGCCGTGCCCCCGATGCCGTGGCCGATGAGCCAGATGCGGCGTGGATGAATGCTCAACCTCGCGGACACTGTGTCAGCGGCCCGCCAGACGGCGGCCTCACCCCCGGTCGCCTGGACCGCGACGAAGTTGCGAAGACTCATGCGGGTCATGACCCTGGCCAGATCGAAGCCTCGGTCAGTCGGATCGGTGAGCCACACGAGCAGGGGATAGTCGTAGCCCGGCTCGTAGCCCTGCGGCACGAAGACGGGCATGCCCTTCGTCCAGTCGGCGATCGCGGGTCGCGATGGGCAGCGGACCGACACGGCCGCCGCTTGCCCACTTCGAGGACCCTGGTTCGACTTTCGGCCACGCATGAATCGCACCTCGCTGAAGTCGGGGATCCGCTGAAAACGGCTCCCGGGCAGCCCGGACCGGGCCGCTGCGGGGTTTGTATCGCAACCCTCGACCCCGGGCAACGGCAGCGGTTCGTGTGCCGCGCGGCCGCGGCAAGTGGGGCAAGCGGCGAGATCGGGGAGGCTTCCCCGTGGCTCAAGCGGTGCCGGTGAGGCGATTCATCGCGGCCACGAGCTCCTTGACAGCGGTGATGCTCTTATCGAGCCCCGCCCGTTCAGCGGGCAGGAGGTCGAGTTCGATCACCTTCTCCACGCCGCCGCTGCCGAGCACCACCGGCACGCCGACGAAGTAGCCGCCGACACCGTATTCCTGATCGCAGTAGGCCGCGCACGGCACCACCCGCTTCTTATCCTTGACGACCGCCTCCACCATCTGGGTCGTAGCCGCCGCAGGGGCATAGTAGGCACTGCCGGTCTTGAGCAGGGCGACGATCTCGGCGCCGCCATTGCGGGCGCGGTCGACGATCTTCTCGAGCCGATCGGTCGAGAGGAGTTGCGTGACGGGAATCCCGCCCACGCTCGTGCAACTGGGAATCGGCACCATGGTGTCGCCATGGCCGCCAAGCAGCATGGCCGAGATGTCCTCGACGCTCACGCCGAGTTCCATCGCCACGAAGGCACGGTAGCGGGCGGTGTCAAGGATGCCCGCCTGACCGATGACGCGGGCGGCCGGGAAGCCGGTCACTTGGAACGTCCGCTGCACCATCGCGTCGAGCGGATTGGAGACCACGATCACGACGGCCTGCGGACTCGTCTCGCGGATCTTCACGGCGACGTCACCCACGATCTTCGCGTTGGTTGCGAGCAGGTCATCGCGGCTCATGCCCGGCTTGCGGGCGATCCCGGCCGTGACCACCACCACGTCGCTGCCGGTGGTGTCGGCCCAGTCCGTAGTGCCTGTCAGCCGCGCGTCGAACCCGACAATCGGCGACGCCTGAAACAGGTCGAGCGCCTTGCCGGCGGGCATGCCTTCGGTCGCCGGGATGTCGAGGAGGACGATGTCGCCCAGTTCGGCGGCCGCACACCAGTGGGCCGTGGTAGCGCCGACGTTACCGGCACCGATGATCGAGATTTTTGCGCGTCGCATGGCAGGGATTTCCAGGGGATTCGTGGCGGGAGGATCGTAGGGGGTTGGCCGGGGCCGACCGGTACCCATCAGAGGCCAGACGCCGCTCGGCGCAAAGGGGGACCCGCCGTCACTCGTTCGGCAGTTCGAGTCGGTCGGGCATCGCCGCCCGCCGGAGCCGCTCGGCCTGGGCCAACTGCCGATGCGTCGACCAACTACTGAAGACCATCAACAGTGCAAGAACGCCGATGATCCCAGTGAAGATCAGGAACAACAGGTCGGACGCCCCCTTCGCCGAGGGCGGCTGCTGCCATTCTGCGATCGGCCCGATCACCAGTGGCGTCGACATCCGCTCTCCCTTGATCTCCGAGTCGCCCAGCGACGAAGTGATCAGCGCGTCGCGGAGCGGATAGCTGTAGCGTTTGAACGCGAATCCCGGCACGCGAACCCGTTCGCTGATGGTGTCTCCCGTCGGCATCCCCTCGGTGACGGTGCGGACACAGCAGACGATCGGATAGCGGTCTTGCTGCCGCCCGTTGACCTCGAGGAGCGGTGTGTCGACGAATATCTCCAACTCCCAGTAGTGGTCGCCACCGACCGCAGTCCGCGGCCCGGGGTCGTCGATCGTAATCCGGCGGGCCGAGCGGGCCACGCCCTCGATCACGACCGGGTCGCCGCGATGGCTGGCAAACCATTTCTGCGCCGGATCGATGAGCGGCAGGATGTCGGTGCGGCCGCCGGCGGCCCGCGCGATCTCCGCCGGTCGAGCACGGCAGGTGGCGGCCATGACGCCCCAGAAGGCGTCGGTGTCGCCCGGTTCGAGCTTGCGGTCGTCGACAACGGTGTCGAACAGCCCGTAGTCCATGCCCAGACGGCCGAGCGGCGTCGGCGGCGTGTATTCCACGCCAGTCGCCACAAGCAGCAGATCGTGAGCCGCAGCCGGCCAGGGCTCCGCTGCCGCGTCGGGCTGCGGCCCGACTCCCGCCGCGTTGGGCTGCGGCCCGACTCCCGCCATGAGCGGAAGACCGACCGCGGCGGCCGTTTCATCGATGGCCACCCCGCGGCGCCAGGCCAGCGGCGCCCGCGGCGTCACCACGTCGACCACTGCCCCCCGCTCGTCGACGATGCGGACCACATCGTAGCGGTCACGGCCCGCCAACTCCGCGAGCACGGTGGGCAACTGCCGAGTGGCCACAAACGTCGCCCGCCCGCGGACACGCACCAGCCGGTCGCCGAGCACGGTCTCGCTGCCTCGGGCGGCCACGTCGACGGCGTCCGCGGCCCAGGCCACCGCAAGATTCGCCGGGGCCGCCATCCGCGTGAGCACCCGCAGGAGCATCCGCTCTTTATCGTCGTTCCAGGGCGTCTCTGCGTCGAAGACCCCCCGCCGTGACAGATCGATTCCCTTGAGGACGAGGAACGAGCCGAGATCGGCGCTCGGCTTCGTCGCGGCCTCCTGCCCGAACACCGTGCCCGTCGCGACGACGAAGGCCACGAGCAAGAGTCCTGCCCCGACGCAGCGTGAGCAGCAAACCAGCCCCACGCCCGACTTCAGCTGATGGAACGAACTCTTATGCAACGACCTCGTCATGATCCAGGCTCCCTGATGGTGGGCGTCTCGGCGGCGGCATCGCGGTCGCTGGCGAGTTCGCGGAGCGACTCCTCGACTGAAAATAACTTCAGGTTCGCGAGCGACTCGTCGAGCCCGGCCGGATCCGTCGCCGTCCGGCCGGCGACCGGTCGGCCACCACGGCTGACACCGAGCCAGGTCGCCGCCACGAGCGCAGCCATCGTGGCGAGCACAACGAGCGTCACACCGCCGGACGGGCCCAGCGGGGATTCCGCGGCCACGGGCTTCGGCTTCCAAATCGGTTCGAGCGTCATGATCAGAGGTGCGATGCGGATCGCGTCGGTCGCGTTGTACGCATAGTTCTTGAAGAAGTAGCCGATGATCTCCACGGGCTCGTCGATCTGCATCCCGCTCGGCATACCCTCGGGAATCCGCAGGCTCTGGACGACGACCGGCGATGCGGGCCCACCCAGGGGCTCCATCCAGCCCTGCCAGTAGTCGTTGATGGAGTAGTTGTTAGCAGGCGCCCCGACTTTTTCCAGACGGTGAAACGTCCCCTGCATCCGCACGAGTCTGCCCCGGAACGACCGCGGCTGGCCGAACAACTCACTGAAACTCACCTCCGGCGGATGCGCCCGCAAGAGCGCGGCGACGCCCGTCTCGCGGAGCGTGTTCCACGTCTGGAGCCAAGCGTCGTTGTCCGACTCCCGGAAGAACGTGGCGTCGCGAACGTGCGACAGCGATTCGGGCGAGGCGCTGAGGAGCGTCGCCGGATGATCGTCGAACGGCTCGGGGTCGGGTTCGATCACCAACTCGTCGCCCCGGGGGCGTGGCCCGTTGACCGCCTCAAGCCGGGTGTCGACCTGCGAGGGCCGCCGATCCGACTCGCCACGCGGAAACCACGTCCGCTCCACCCATCCGAGCACGAGCATCAGCACGAGCCCCGCCGGCATCACCAGCAGGAAAAGCCGCCGCCGCTCCCCGGTGGCCAGATAGTTTTTCACGACCCGCCGGCTGGGCAGCGGGACCGTGGCGTCCGGCCCACCGGACACAGCCCCGAAGTCGTGCTGGTCGATGTCATCGGTCACGATCGCTGCCGCTCGGGAACGTCGACGGGCATCGACCCACCCTCGCCCGCCTGAGCCCGCTGGCGGCGCATCTCGCGCCACACATAGGCCCCGAACGAGCCTGCCAGCGTGAACGGCATCGCGAGCATCAGCAGGATGCTATAGAAGTAGCCTCGCGCTATGTTCAGCCCCTCGGGGTCGGATGTATTGACCGCGTCCTTGCAGTTGGGGCAGCCAAACGCATCGGTCGCGCACAACAACAATGCCACCGCGATGCCGGCCGCAACGAGGTGCGGCTGCCCGATTGACCGCCTGAACGCCTGACGCATGGGTGTCTCCTCGACCTCAATCATAGCAGGGCCTGGGGCGGGAGGCCGCCCGGTGGCGGCGGGGGGTCAGGCAAACCAGTGGTACAGCATCAAGTAAATGACCACGCCGGTCACCGACACGTAGAGCCAGATCGGCAGCGCGATCCGGCCCAGGCGGCGGTGAGTCTCCCAGCGGCCCCGCCAGGCGAGGGCGAACATCGCAATCGCCAGCACCGGGACGGTGACCGCAAGCAGGATGTGGGAGATCAGGATCGTGAAGTACACGCCGCGGACCGCACCCTGCCCCCGAAATGGGACGTGCCCGACGAGGTAGTGGTAGGTGAGGTAGCAGGCCAGGAAGACTGACGACACAAGGAATGCCGACACCATCGCCGCCCGGTGGGCCCGCACGTTGCCCCGCTTGATAAACACCCAGCCCGTCAGAAGCAGCACGGTGGAAAGCGCGTTAAGAACCGCGTTGGTCGTGGCGAGCGGGTGCACGCCGATCACAGCAGCCGCGGCGGCATCGGCAAACAGCGGGGTCACGGCGTGGCTCCCTGCGGGCCGCCCGGTCGAGCAGCCGAGGACGGCTCGGCGAGAACGTCGAGGATCAGCTTCTTGAGCAGTGCCACCCGGTCAGGCTCCAGGAGATGGTAGCCGCCACGCAGCCGCCCCTGCCGGTCGAACACGACCCCACGTTCGGAGTGCACCCCGAGTTCGACAGGCAGTCGGAATGTCTTCTGACCGACTTGTTCGATCCGCGCGAGGTCACCGGTGAGGAACTTCCAGCGGGCCGGGTCGGCCTCGAATCGGGCGGCATACTTCGCGAGCGCCTCCGGCGTGTCGTTGGCCGGATCGCACGTCAGACTCACGACCATGAACCGGGGATCGTTGATCTCGCGGAGGATATCGGCAATCACTTGGTTCTCCCGGAAGCAGGGGCCCGGGCAGTTGGCGAAGAAAATCGCCCCCATCCAGACCTTGCCCTCAAGCGACTCCGAGCTGAACTCCTTCCCCGTCTGGTCGGTGAGCGTGAAGGGCGTGTCCGCCAGATTCGGCGACGTCTCCTCGTCGACCGCGACCTTGCCGACGACTGGCGCAGGTCGGGACTCATTCACGATCGGTGCTGGCTTGCTACAGCCGACCACGGCGAACAAGAGCCACACGAGGAAAGCCGCGAAACAGCGGGGAGCGATGGGCGTTGCCACGGGCGACCTTCTCTCAATGAAACCGCTTGAGGCCGTGATGGAAGGCGTCGCCTCAACGAGGGTGGACTGTACCGGCGGGTGGATCGGGCCGACCGTCAGTGCCCAGCCGGCTCGGCCAGCGGGCTCTCCTTCGACGCCCGCTCGAGCAACTGCACGTCCGAGCCACGGGCCATGTACAGCGCCCGTTCCTGCGACACCATGCGGTTCCGCATGCCGATGTCGGGTATGAGCATAATCGCCAGGAAGATCGCCATCATCGCCGCGGGGATCGTGAGCACATACTTCCAGTTCGCCTCCCACCAGACGTGCATGAAGAACAGGATCACGAGCATCGCCTTGGTGCACGACACAGCCATCATGAAGGCCCAGCCCACCTGCGGCTGGTCGCGCCACGGCCAGGCGGCCGAGTAGGTGAAAAACGACATCGTCGTCAGGCCGCAGAGTGCGAGGAACACGAGCATGTACTTCCCGATGCCACCATGCCCGGCATGCTCCTCATGGCTGCCGTGCGACTCCTCGATCGCGTGGTGCAGGGCCTCGTCGGCCGACTCACCCACCCGGGTGACCGGTCCGTGACTGTGCGTGCCATGGTCGCTCATCGAAATCGCCTTTCAGGTTCGGGCCGTGGGCCGCGAACGATGGTGTCGAAATCAGAACAGGTAGAGCAGCGGAAACAGGAAAATCCACACGAGATCGACGAAGTGCCAGTAGAGGCCGGCGTTCTCAATGGCTCCGGCCCGCTTCGCGTTGAGCTTCCAGGTGAGCATGATCGCGAACACGAGCAGGCCGACCGCCACGTGGACAGCGTGGAATCCAGTGAGCAGGAAGTAGGTGCTGGCCCACATGTTGCCGCCGGGAATGACGGTGGGTAACCGCAGCCAGGGGAAGGCGTCGTTGAGGCCGTGCGACCCGTGGCCGCCGCCATGACCACTTCCCGCAGCTCCCGCGGCTCCCTCGGACGGAAGCGGCATCACCTGGTCGGCGACGACCGCCATGTCGAAGGCCTGCTGGTCAGGGCTGCTCACCATCTTTTGGATCTGCTGGAGTTTGCGACGGGAGTCCAGCTGCTCGGCCGTGAGCGCGGCCTCCGGCATCTCGTCGAGTTCTTTGAGCCGATCGACAGTCTCCGGCTCCTTCCAACCGTGGAGTGAGGCAGCCTGCGGCGAACGATGCCACGCGACGGCCCACTTGTACTTCATCGCCTGCCAGGCGTCCTTGGGCTCGCGGCGGAGCTCCTCGAGCCGGCCGCGGACGGCGGAGCCGTAATACAGATCGGGACGCTCGTAAATCCGGCTCCGCGGCGCCGATGGATAAATGCCGTGGGAGAACTTGGCGGAGTATTCGTAGCCTTTTATCCCGAGAAAAAGTCCGCCCAGCAGCAACGTCAGGAGCATCCAGTTCTTTGCGAGGCCGGCCTTGTTGACCCGCGCGGCCTCCAGGGCGAGCACGATCGTGACGCTCGAGCAGATCAGCACAAACGTATTGAAAGCGCCAATCGGCTCGCTCAGGTGGACGTGGTGAGGCTTGGGCCAGACTGGGGCACCGAAGCGGAGCACCACGTAACTCCCGAGCAACGCCGCGAAGAACATGATCTCCGTCGACAGGAAAAGCCACATGATGAGCTTGCCACGGGAGAGTGGCAGGCCGGGCTGGTACTGCAGCGTGATGTGGCCGTGACCGTGGTCGCCATGGTCGCCATGGCTAGCATCGCCAGCATGACCGTGGCTGATGGAGGAAGCAGAGGCGTTCATGATCGATGCTCGCGGGATCGGGAGACGGTCAGACAGGCTTTCCAAACACGACCGCCGCAGTGAGCAGGCCGAGCAGAGAACCCAGGGAGGTGAGCAGGAGAATGCGGGCGGAGGTCTCGTCCCGCCGGATGGCGAACTGGACCGTCGCCAAAAGATAAACGATTCCGGCCACGGCCGCTGCCAGGAAGAGCCGGATGCTTCCGGAAGGCACAGCCAGCACGAGCCCCGCGGGAATCATCGCCAGTGCAGCGGCGAGCGACTGGCCAGCCGCCCGCAGACCGGTCGGATCGACCACCGTCAGCATCCTGAGACCAGCCGCCGCGTATTGCGAGCGATAAAGCCAGGCGATTGCCATGAAGTGCGGGAACTGCCAGAGGTAGAGCACGGTGGCCAGTGCGGCGGCGGCGAGCGCGCCGCGGGCGTCACCCGCGGCCAGACGTTGCGGTCCATCGGCCGCCAACCAGCCGATCACCACGGGCATTGCCCCCGCGACCGCCCCAACGGCGGTGTTCAGCGGCGTGATCCGCTTGAGAGGCGTATAGAGGGCGACGTACAGGAACCATGTCGCGCTGGCAGCCGCAGCCGGCTGCCAGCCGTACGCCGTCCAGGAAACGACCGACCCGGCAACGAGCAGGACGGCGGCGATCATCCACGCCGATCCCACCGTCAACCGTCCTGTCACGATGGGCCGCGACGCGGTCCGCGGCATCCGCCTGTCGGTGTCCCTCTCGAGGATCTGATTGGCGATGCTGGAACTGGCGGTCACAAGCGCTGTGCCCAGGAGGAGTACCGCCAGAGCCCCCAGGCTGTCTGGGCGGCCGGCCGTGAGCCACATCGCCGTGATGACGGTGGCCAGCACCATGACGGCGATCCGCGGCCGCGTCAGTCGCGAGATGTCGGTGGCCCACGATGCGACGCTGCTCGATAGGCCACTCTCGACCACCACATGCGGAGCTGTGAACTCAGCAGCGATCGACGAAGGAGGTGTCATGCGAAGGCCCTCCGGCCGGCGGCCGCCGCGGCGGCCCTCCGGCCAAAGCCGCCCGACTCGATCGCGAGCACCACAGCACCCCCGAGGATCAACATCCCGAGCACGACGTGCCCCGTGACAACAGCGGCCGCCCACACGCTCCGTGCTCGCAGGGGCTCGGACAACTGCCAGGAAGCGGGAATGATGTCGGCCGGCACGCCCCAGTTGGCCACCCAGGCTCCCGCGCCCAAGAACAACTGCCCGCCCACCAGCACGAGCATGCCCCGCGACCAGAGCCGGGCCGAGGGCGACCCCTCCGTGCTGGCCGTCACGGCGGCACTCGCCACCGTCAGCACGGTGACGGCAATGGCCCCGACAATGTGCAGGCCGACGAGCGAGTGGAACGTAGCGGGCTCAACCGACGCGTCAAGGTGTCGCAACTGCGCGCCGGCGACGAGCTGCAGATACGCGGCGACGAGAAGCGCGACGGGAACGCGGGTCGCAACCTCATGGCTCGCCGTCGGGGCACGCCCCCGCGACAGGACGGCGATCGCCACGGCCACGGCGAAGAACAGCGGCCCCGTGCAGGCGTGGACTTTCGCGACCGTTTTGTCGTCGAGGAGCACGCGGGCGCCACCCAGCCCACCCTGCACAAGCACGAGCGCGACCGCGGCCACCACGAGCCACCGCACCGCCGCATGCGTTGACGACCGCCAGACGACGCCCGCGAGCCCGAGCGTGATCAATCCCGTCAGGGCGCCGAGCAACCGGTGCCCATGCTCCAAAAATAGGTCCCAAGGACCGTTGAGCCACTCGGCCAGGGGAAACAGAAACATGTTGTGGCCGTAGGTCGCGGGCCAATCAGGCACCGCCATCGCCGCCTCGTACGTGGTCACCAGCGCGCCGAACGACAACAACACTGCCGTCACGCCAACCAGCAGGCAGGCGACCACGTGCGTCCAGTTAAAAGCGGCGAGTCTTATCATGATTCAAGGGCCAGGAGCACGGAGCTGTTTCCTTCCCCGCCCCTTTCCCTCAATGTGCCGCAGCCGCCGCAGCCGCCGCGTTCGGCGGGTCGGTCTGCATCAGGTGGTCCTTCTCGACCCCTGGCACGGAGTATTCGTAGGGCCCGCGGTAGACCACCGGCTGGTAGTCGAAGTTGCCGTGGCCCGGCGGGCTCGGCGCCGTCCACTCCAGCGTGTTGGCGTTCCACGGGTTCCGTCCTGCGACGGGCCCCCAGAACATGCTGTAGATGAAGTTGGCCGCGAAGATCACCTGCGTGGCCACCATGCCCATGGCGCAGTACGTCATGAACGCGTTCAACGGCTGGAGGTGGTGGAAGGTCTCATAGTGGTAGGCGTCGGCAAGCCGCCGCGGGAAGCCCACCGCACCGAGAATGTGCATCGTGAAGAACGTGCCATTGAGAAAGATGAATGTCAAAAAGAAGTGCACCTTGCCCCAGAACTCGTTCATCGTCCGACCGAACATCTTGGGAAACCAGAAGTAAATGGCCGCCCAGACGCCCATCGCCGTGCCGGCGAAGAGCACGTAGTGGAAGTGTGCCACGATGAAGTAGGTGTCGTGGATGAAGATGTCGACGGGCGTGGCGGCCATGAAGATGCCCGACAGGCCACCGATGATGAACATTGAAACGAACGACAGTGCGAAGAGCATCGAGGTCGTGAACTGGATCTTGCCCCCCCAGAGCGTGCCCAGCCAGTTGAACGTCTTCACCGCGCTCGGCAGGGCGATCATCATCGTTGACACCATGAACGTGATACCCAGGGCCGGGTTCATGCCCGACATAAACATGTGATGACCCCAGACGATGAAGCCCAGGCCGGCGATACCGGCAATGGAGTAGACCATCGGCCGATAGCCAAAGAGCGGTTTCCTCGCGAAGACGGTGAGGATGTCGCTCACCATTCCCATCGCCGGCAGGATCATGATGTAAACGGCCGGGTGGCTATAGAACCAGAAAAGATGTTGCCAGAGGAGCGGCTGCCCGCCGCCGGCCCCGGAAATGGCGTTGTTGACCATGCTGCCCTCGGGCGAGAAGAATCCCGTGCCCAACAGACGGTCGGTGAGCTGCATGAATCCCGCCGCCGTCAGCACCGGCAGGGCGAAGGCCTGGAGAATGGCGGTGATGAACATGGCCCAGATCGTCATCGGCAATCGGAACATGGTCATTCCGGGGGCCCGCATCAGGATGATAGTCGTCATGTAGTTGACGCTCCCGAGCATCGACGACACGCCCACGAGCGTCAGCCCGAGCAGCCAGAGCGTCTGCCCCATGCCACTCGCGGGCGATGATGCCGGATTGGTGGAGAGCGGAGGATAACTCGTCCAACCGCCGGAGGCCGCGCCTCCCTCGACGAAGAAACTCGCCGTGAAGGCAATGAATGCCGGCCACATGAACCAATACGACAGCATGTTGAGCGTCGGAAACGCCATGTCGTCGGCGCCGATCATGAGCGGGATCAGGAAGTTGCCGAAGGCTCCCGCCAGAATGGGGATGATCACCAGGAAGATCATCACCGAAGCATGCATGGTGAAGAGCATCGTGTAGAACTCGGGCGACATCTGGCCGCCCTCCTGCGCGAAGAGCTTGCCCACCACAGGCACGTCGGACCACGGCCAGGCAACCTGCCAGCGAACCGCGAGCGCGAGGAGCCCACCGACGAGGAACCAGAGCAGCGTCGAGAACAGGAACTGCAGCCCGATGACCTTGTGGTCCTTCGAGAACACGTACGTCGAGAGGAACTCAGCCACAGGCCGGTGCTTCCTCGGCACGACGAGCGTCGCGGGGCCATGAGCGATCGTCGGTGAGGCGGTGGCTGCGGTGGGAGGTGTCATCGTGGGTTCCTCGGATCAGGCGAAAGGTCGGTGTTGTTCGGGGGTTCAGTCGGCTCGAGCGACTTCGGTCTGCGGTTGCACCGCCTGCTGCTCGGCATATTTCCGCTCGAGCCACGCATCAAACTCGGCCCGCGTCTCGAACGTCACGCGGCCCTTCATCTTGTAATGGCCCCAGCCGCAGAGTTCGGCGCAGACGATGTCAAACTCTCCCACTTCACGAGCCTTGAACCAGACGGGGATCTTCATGCCCGGCACGGCATCCTGTTTGATCCGCACATTGGGCAGGAAGAAGCTGTGGAGCACGTCCATGCTCTTGAGTTGGACGAGGACGTCTTCATCGATCGGCAGATGGAGGTCATTCACCAGAAACAGGTCGTCGGCCGTGCCGAGCGTGCCGTCGCGGCCCGGATATCGCAGTCGCCACTCAAACTGCCTCGCCACCACCTCGACCGTCGGCGACATCACGGGCCGCCGCATCTTCACGTCCGCCCAGGCATTCATCTGGTAGATGGCAAGAAACAGCAGCGTGGCCGCCGGGATGATCGTCCAGACCACCTCGAGCGTATGGCTACCCTGGAGATACGTGGCCCCCTCCGGCCGTCTCGAGGCGTCGTATTTCCACATAAACCAGAAGAGAATCACCTCGGTCACGACGAACACCACACCCGTCAATGCAAGGATGAAGTAGAAGAGCGAGTCGATGCTCTGACCGTGCTCCGACACGTCCTTCGGCAGCCAGTGGTCGTAAGCCGGCGCAATGGCAAAGGTCGCCACGCCGAGGACCGGCACCGCGAGAAACAACAGCGCCCAAAACATTGCCGCCAATCGCTTACCCACGTCACATCACTCCCTGCTCGTGAAAACCGCTCGCCCATCCCGGCCCATCCCGGCCCATCGCGAACTCAGGTGGGCCGCTAGAACCGATCCTTCGCAATCATTGGCCTGTCGGCCCCCAGTTCACCGTCGAACTCATACGGCAACGACCGGATGTAGTTAACGATGTGCCAAATCTCCGCGTCGGCGACGCTGCCCTTGCCGCCGGGCCCCGACGGCCCCACGCCGGGCATCGGTGCGCCATTGATGCCCGTATAGAGCCGGCGGTAGAGATCGAGCGGGCGCCGCCCACCGCGGTAGACCCCCTGCCGCAGATTTCGCGGCGGGATCGTCCGCGGTCGCAGCGCGTCGCCCTCCAGCACCTCGACGAATGCGTGAAGCCATTCCGCCCGGGCCCGGTGTTCGGCGAGTTTCTCCGGGCTCAGTTCGCCGGTCGGCGCCTGCCGAGATGCGTCGAGGCTGCCTGCAACTTCCTTACTGACTTCGACGATCGTCTTGTTCCAGTCGTCGTAGTCGTTGGCCTGGCCATCGCCCAACGCCGTCACGCCGTGACACTTCACGCAGCCACCGTCCCCGAGAAACAGCACCCTCCCGCGGGCCACTGACTCCCGGTTGGCGAAGTCACTCGCCGGCAACCCGAAGTCAACGCCAGCGGGTACGGCCGCGATCGGAATCTGTGACTCCTCGGCCGCGGCCCACTTGCCCACGATCGGCGTGAGGATCTCGTCCACGAGGAACTCGCGGGTAGTCGGCAACTGCTCGTCGCCGCCGAGTTCCTGTTCCGCGTAGGTGAAGAGCGCGAGTTCCGCCTCACCACGGATGCTGAGATACCTGACATATTCTGCGAGCGCGTCAACCTGCGTGGGAGCCAAGAGCGCGAAGGATGGCATTGAGGTGCCCGCGATCCCCTCGTGCAACACCCGCACAAGATCGGCGCTGGTTGGCTTGGCATCCCGCCAGGTGCTCTTGAACTTGAACTTCCCCGGGCGGTAGTCGCGGGGGTAGGGATTAAGAAACGCGGCCGTCGGCCCCATGCCATCGCCCGAAATGCCGTGGCAGTGCACGCAGTGTTCACGATAGAGGCCGTTTTTACGGCCCACGATGTCGCTCCGCACCGGCCCCGCGGCGAGGCGGAGCTTGGCCTCATCGAGCCCCGATTCCGCCAGCGCAAGAGGCTCGTCCGGCGTGCCAAACATCGCCAGAAGGATGGTGGCGACCTGCGATTGCCGATCCTGCGACCACTTCTCCCACGGCCTCTCCAGATCCGCCTCCGGTGCGGACGTCTTCGTGGCCTGCACCATGTTGAGCCGGAACGACGCCGGCTGCGTCTTGCCGCATCCGGCGGCGGCACCAACGACGATTGCAAACGCGAGCGTTGCGTAACACGAACGGTGGACGAATGATGGGGTGTTGGTCATGGCTGTGGTTAAAACGAAATGTGCGTCAGGTGCCAATCGAACCGGCCGGAACATCGAGCGTACCCAGATCCTTGACGTCGTCGGCCTGCAGGGTGATGACGAAACGCCCCTTGGGGCTCCATTTGAGGTCTGGCCGCTCAAGGCCGAGGCCGCCGCTTGGGCCCGTTGACCTCGCGTGCCACACCTGAAACTCCAGCGGCTCACCTGCGGGCAGGTCGGGGATCGAAAAACTACCGTCCGCCGCCGACACGGCGACGTAGCCATCCTTGCGGAACAGGACATAGGCCTTCATCCATGGATGGATGTTGCACGTCGCCGTCTTGGGCACGCCCATTTCGGAGTTGGGAGAGTAGGTCGTGGACTGACCAGCCGGAATCAGCTGATTAAAACTCGTACCGTCGATGTTGGTGTTGTGGCCCACAGGGTCGCTGTTGCGCACCTCCACTGGTTGCCCCAACCGGGCAACAAACACCGGCGACAGGAACTCGCAGTTCTTCTGATCGAAGACAAGCGGGGTGTCGGGCACGGGATTCTTCACGCGACTCGCCTTGCGGACAAAGACAACGACGTCGGCAAGCCCCTTGCTCGATGCATCGACCCGCAACGACTGGTCGAAGATCTTCGATGTCTTGCCGCAGACTTCGGTGTCTTTGTCAACGACAAGCGGCTTCGGTTGCCCGGGAGTGCCGGCAAACACAAACCGGCCCTTGAGCGTCGCCCAGCCGGCGCCAGAGGATGCAACCTCCCCGACGCCGGTGGCCGCAGTGGCCGCCACTACGAGCCCGGCGCGGATCGTCTCGGCGGCCTGCCGATCAGCGACGGGGGCGGCGACCCGCTGTGGCCCGCACCCGAGGCAGGCAAAAAAAACGAGGCAAAGACCAAGGGCCAGAGACGTCCGAATGTGCATCGTCCGAATGTGCATCGTCATGGATCTCCCCGATCACTTTTGGAAGATGGCGGGCTCAAGCACGATCTCACCGAGGTCGGTGCCGGCCGCGGCCACGGAGACCTTCTTGCGACCCTTCGCCGCCTTTTCCGCCTTGCCGCCGATGGTCATCTCGCCGATGTAGCCAGCCTTCTCGTGCCAGAACTGCAGTTCGACTTCGCCCACGGGGACATCCTTGATCTCAAATGTGCCGTCGGTCTTCGACACCGACGCATAGGGATTGGGCCGGACGACCAGCCATGCCTTCATCCACGGATGGATGTTGCAGGTGACCTGCGCCGGAATCGCCTCTTCGCTG
Organism: Planctomicrobium piriforme; assembly: GCA_945869735.1. GTDB lineage: Bacteria > Planctomycetota > Planctomycetia > Pirellulales > UBA1268 > QWPN01. Next base: position 11,467 of record CAMBPQ010000019.1, on the reverse strand, counting down.
GTGAACTTTGCCGACACCTCGCCGCTGGCCGGGATGATATTGTTGGAGGGCGCATTCTTGACCGTCGCGACGTTGCTGTTGTGGCCGACCGTGTCGGAATTCTTGATAACCAGTTCCTGGCCGACCTGGACAAACGCCACATGCGGCTCGAAGCGGCAACCCTTGTTGTCGAGTACGACCTTCTCCGCTGCGGCCGCCTTGGCGACTTCCGGATTCACTTTGACACCCTTATCCCGAACGAAGACGACGACGTTGGCCACACCCTTGTCTGCACCGACCACGAGCTCCTCGGCGAGCAACTTGTGCTTGCCGCACACTTCCTGGTCCTTGTCGGTCTTGAGCTCCGCAGCGGACGGGACGGCGCCACCGAACACGAACTTCCCCTTCACGACACCCCACTCGTCGGCCGAAGCAGTGCCGATGACTGCCACAGCAACGACCGCGAAGCCGAGCGACCATATCGAGCAGGAGCATTTCATCGTGGCTCTCCGAGAGGTGGGCGAAAAAAGGCGTGAATCGGACAGCAAGCCGACTCTCTTAGTTTAGTGTGGCCGACGACTCAGGGGAGCCGATGGCGGAGAGAGGCGAACTCCCCGGCGAGACAGACTTCATTGAGGTGCGGTTCTGGTCAGACGCCGGCGATTCCGTGGCGGCCCGCGGCGATTCAGCCGCCGGCTGCTGGCCCGGCTGGGCGGCCGGTGCCGGCTGCCGCAGGAAGGCCTCCAGCGACATGTTCTTCTTTGCAAACGCATCGAAGTGCATGAGCAGGTCGGTGAGGGCGTCGAGTTGCTGTTCGCTCGTGCCCCGATAGAGGTCCTGACTGACCGGCTTGTCGAACGGAATATTGACCGGCATGCCCGTGTACGGCAGGAATCGCTTCGGGTTGGCGATCCAGCCGTGCACGTAGTCGGGCCGCAACCGTTCGTGCGCCTTCTGCAACTGCGGCGCGAGGGCCTTCACACTGCCGGGCGGTGTGTAGTCGCCCAAGAGATGACACTTCACACAGTAGTTGTTGTTGGTCACGATTTTCAGCGCGCCCTCGAGATGCCCGGGATGCGACTTCTCGACCTCCGCCAGCGAGCTCTCGTCGAGACGCGGGTCATAGACGTACGGGTAGTCCGCCCCGTCGACCGCGGCGAAGTAGTTGACGAGCGCTGCGGCCTGCTTCGAATCGAAGTTGAACTTGGGCATCCGCAGGACGGCAGGCGGACGGATCGGATGGGGATTGAGCAGGAACTTGTGGAGCCAGGCCGACTGGACCTTCCTGCCCTCGCCCACCAGCGGGGGCGGGAGCCATCCCCAGGCGTCGTCCGCCTTCACGTTGGGGTTTACAGCCTTCTCGTCAGCGATCACGACCGGGAAGAGCAGTTTCGCGAGGTCGCCCCCCTTGGCCGGATAGTGACGTCCGGCAAGGATCGCGTCCTCGGGCACGACAACGTTTTGACCGCCGACAACTCGCGGCTCACCGTCGACGAGCGCATCGTGCCAGAGCGTGAACGGCCTGTGCGCCACCGACTCGGTGTCTCCCTCCTCGATCGGCACTCCATCCTCATCGACAAACTGCGGCCTGCCCGTCTGGGGATCAAGCACTGGCATGCCCACGAGCGTCGTCCTGCGACGGCCCTGACGATCGGTCGCGACCGACGCTGCCACCTGATCCGGGGTGAAGTGCGGCGAAAGGAACGGATAGTCTGCCGCGAGCGGCGATTCACCGAGCGATCCCGGCGTGTAACGGATGTCCCAGCGATCCATGTTGAGCGCGTGGCACCCGCCGCAGTTGTATTGCTCGGCGACGACGAGACCGTCGAGGCGGGCCTGCTCCCGGGGAGCCGGTTGGTGCACGTACTGCGGGGCTGGAGGCTCGGCCACCAAGCCGAGCACGAACGTCATGACCGCTTCGCGCTGCTCATCGTTGAAGGGAAACTGCGGCATCCGATACCGCTCGTTGTAGGTCTTGTTTTCCGCCTTTTTGTAGTCGTAACTCCGCGGAGCCCGGAGCTTCTGCCAGAGGAAGCCCTCCCGCTCGTGGCCAAGGAGTTTCTGGAGAAAATAGCCCGTATCAGGATCGACCGACTCCGGATCGAAGTGCCCGCCTTCCGCCTTCGAGGCGTACGCCAGTTCCGGCGAGAGCTGATCGTCGGCTGACGTATTCACCGACTCGGCCACCGGGTTGCCATGGGCATCGCCCTCGTGGCCGCCATGGCTACCATGGCCGTGACCGCCGCCGAGTTGGCGGGTGACGAAGTGCGATGCCTGCTCGAAAGCAATCCGCGACGGATCTTTTCGGCCCCAGTCAGCGAGGGCTGCGCCGGCCGGCTTGCCATCCTCGAACCCCGGGATGTCGTGGCAGGAATAACAGGCGAGTTTGTTGATGGTTTTCTTGCCGACGTATGAGAGCAACGTCTGATCTCGCGTGGGACCTGCGAGCCCCGCGAACATCCGCTCGTCGCCCAGAATGCCGGCCTGATCGGCAGGGAGCCCGGCCTGGAGAACCTGCTCCGCGCGGGTCGTCGTGAACCGCTCCTTGAGATACATCAGGGCCAGTTCATCGAGCGCCTGCCGTTCCTCCGCGGAGAGCGGCCCGGCCGATGCCATCGGAAACCCGGTTTCGCCGTCGAGAGTCTCCACCTTCCACTCCTGGGCCGGCTTCCAGTCGCGGCCTGAAGTCATGAGATATTCCGTGGCGTCGGCGGCAGGGTCGCTGACGGTGCCGTCGGCGAGTGGCACCGGCTCGAGCAACACGTTCGGCATGATCGTCTTAGGATGGTATCGCGAGGGTTCGCGAAGCCAGCTGTACAGCCATTGCTTGCCCTGCGGAATCGACGACGCCTTGGCCCCGATCCGCGAGAGATTGGGTCCGTGCGTGCTCGCTGCCTCGGGGAAGTCGTCGTGCTGGTGGCAGGCGAGACAGCCGCGGAGTTGCACGACTTTCCGCCCGCGTGCCACGTCGGCCGTCGCGGTGATCCCCTCATACGGCTTGACATAGTCGAACGCAGCGCTCGCAGCGGTTAAGTAGTGCACCATCGACCGAATCTCGAGCGGCTCGTAACGCTTCGATTCCTCGAGTTGCTTGCCTTCGAGATGGCTCCACAGGCCGAAGAACCGCGGCATCTTGGTCGAGGGGCGGAACTCCTGCGGGTTGCGGAGCCACGAATACAGCCAATCGAATCCAACCTTGGAGCTCACGTACCGCAGGCTGGGGCCAACCTTCGGAAACGTGCCGGGCGTTTCCACATCCTTGAGCAGCGTTGCCATCTGATGGGAACGCTGCGAGAGCTTCGCATCGGCGCCGGCCGCCGCATCCCGCTCGATCGCTTCACGAAGGCGATTCCGCGACTCGCGACCGTCCGGGCTCGACCGGACATCCGACACCCAGCGAACCACGGTGTCGCCAAGGGCCTTGAGCCCGGAGTCATCCGCGAGCGCCTCGGCAACCTCATGGAAGTTGGGCTCGACCCTCATATCGGGGCCGATCCGCTTGTCGGGCCCCGCCCAGCCACTGATCTCGTGACAGCCATAGCAGCCATACGAACGAATCAGGTGGTAGCCCTCGACGAGCTTCGGGGCCGGCGGCTCGGGGAACTTCTCGCTCGGCTCCAGATCAACGACCTGATGATGGCACTTGAGGCAGCTCGATTCCTCGAACCGCTGCGGAAGCATCGGAAAAATCCAGTGGTGATTGTTGAACCACCCAAACTCATCATGCCACTCATGAGACTGCTTGGGGGTGTTGGGCGAGTGCGATGCCCACTTGAAACTCGTAGAACTCCCCTGCCCCCCGTGGCAGATGGTGCAGCCGAAGTTTTTCATTGGGTGAGGGCTCGAATCTCCGACAAACAAGTCGAGCCGCGGATGGGTGGAGTAGGGCTCCGGCACCCCGCGGCGGACGGCGAGCGTCAACGACTTGCCTGAGGAGGGAAGCTCAAGAGCGGTCAGGGCAGCTTTTCGAGTCAGGACTTTGCCGCCGTCGACCGCCGTGATCACGTCACCTGCCTGCAGGCCGGCCGCGGCAGCTGGCGACTCGGGCACGACGACGCTGATGGTCGGGTCGTCGGCCTGAACGAGGCCGATGGCCGCCAGCCGAAGACCATAGCGCGATTCCAACTGATCGTTACCGTCGCCGGCCGCCATGTCCTTCATGTCCTTCATGTTCGCCGCGGGCTGAGAGGCAGTTGCTGGCAGCGCGACTTCGATCGCCTGCGCCTGCGGATATGCCGGATCCAAAGGAGCTCCAGCCTGCGACTTATCCATGCCGCGGTGACAGGTCGTGCACCGGTCAAATCGAGCGACGTCGCGGAAGTTGTTGTTGAGCGTGAGCTGCGGCAGCCAGATCTGGTCGACCCGCAACGGACTGTTGAAGGCGTCGAGCACCGGCAGTTCGAGAAGACTCTTGCCGACGTTGGGCCGCCGCTGCTCGAGGGTTTTCTGCAACTGCACCAACGTCTTGCGGTGGTCAGCCACTGCCTTGGCCGCCTCATCCTCGGGCTTCGTGATGCGCTGCAAGAGCGCGTCGAGCGACTTGCGGTGCGTGTTAGCCGCCTGAAAGGCGAGCGTCGCCGCCGACACTTCCGCACGCTTTGAGTCAGCGAGCGTGAGAAGCTCAGCCTGCCTCTCGTCCGGCGCCTCCTCGGCAACCGACAACTCATAGTCGGCACGGTTTTTGTCGAGCTTGGCCCGCCGCAGCTTGAGGCTGCCGGCGAGGTTGTCCTCGCGGAACTTTGCCCGCTTCACGATGTCCTGCAGTCGCGCGAGCAAGTCGCCCCGAAGCACGAGCCGCTCCTCCGGATCTTTCTGCGATTGCAACTGATCGATGTCGAGTTCCGCCAGGTCCGCAGCCTGAGCGTCCTCGGGAACGGTTCGCACCGTAGCCACGAACGCCCGGGCCGCGTCGCCATCGAGATCGGCCCGACGGGCTTCCGCAAGCGCCGCCTCGAGTTCCTCCCGCCGCGACTCAAACGCCTTGGAGTCCTGCTCATCGATCTTTGCGACGGCGGACCACGTCTCGAGGTTTCGGAACTCCCGGGCGTACTTCTTCCACGGGCGGTTGTGATCCGCCGTCAGCATCAGCACCGTTGCCAGAAGCAACAGGACGGCCGTGACGGCAAACGCGACGTGCAGAAGTTTGAGATTACGCCAGGTTTGTTCTGTTGCAGGCATGGATGTTTGTCGCAGGCTGGGCGAGCGCGAGGATCAGCTCGCCGGTTCCGTCGGTCGGCCCTAGAAGTTCAGCGAAATTTCCGGAATGCTGACGATATATTTTAGGTTGAGCGTCCACCGCAAAGCCATCTTCAATGGGAGCGTGAGCATCAGCAGCATGAGATTGGCCATGATCATGTATCGAATGAAGCCCATCTTCGCGTAGAATCCGCGAAACACCGTGACCGCGAGCAGCGGTGGCAGCAGCACCAGATACGCCCCCATGACGAGTAGCCCGGGGGCCTCCCGCAGCAGGATGTAGCCCGCCTGAACAAGCCCACTCGCGCCCGACGGAGCCTTGGGCAGCGGTTGGTCAAGAAGATTCACCCAGAACATCTGCGGCAGGTCGACGTTGTTGAGGACCTCAACCTTATAAGGTGTCCAGAACTCAAAGGGCCCGAAGAAGTTCCAGTTTGGTCCGCGAAGGAAGGTGCCGAGGATGATCAGCGTGATCCACAGCAAGAAGAAACCGAACTGATACGTGAGGTAGCTGAACTTCCGCTCCTCGATCGAGTAGTAGCCGTTACCCTTCTTGTTGAAGTCGAGGTAGGGCATGGCCATCAGCCCGAAGATCACGAGGCTAGGTAGCACGACGCCCGCGTACCAAGGGTCGAAGTAGACCAACATCTCCTGGAGCCCGAGGAAGTACCACGGCGCCTTCGACGGATTGGGTGTCTTGACGCTCGAGGCGGGTTCCTCGAGAGGTGCCGGCAGGCAGATCGCCCACAGCAGGAGGAAGGCCGAGACGGCAACCATGCAAATCAGTTCGGTGTAGACCAGATCGGGCCACACAAGCACCTTTTCGTCGTTCTCCTTCTCGACCGTCGGCAGACCACGGGCGATACGGTCGTCGTTGACGACGGCCTGACTCGTGGCCAGCCACGTGAAAAACGCCAATAGAAAGACCAGCCCAACGATCGGCACATTGTCGGGCTTCATGACGATCGACGCAAAGTTCTCGTCGGCCATGGAAAGCCCCATCAGCAGCAGCATGGCGTTGAGAATCGACCACGCCACCATCGGCTGCACGAAGAACCGCCGAAAGATGAACAGCACCGTGAGCAGAACGAACGTGCCGAGCGTGTAGAGCACAGGCCCCGAGAACCGGTTGACGAGCGAACGCACCGACGTCGGCAGCGCCGGCACGAGATCGGAAGCCCCCGACAGCGCGAGACTCGCCAGCACCAACAAAAACCCGGCAAACACCGTCCACACCAGTGTCCAGCCAATCTGCCCCTTCTTCCGCCAGAGAAGCAGCGCCGCGACGCCGTTCATGATCGCCATGAACGCGTAATAGCCACCGAGAAAACCCGCGACGTCCTTCAGGAAAAAGCCGGATGAATGCATGGGGTGGTATTACAGCGGGCCGCTGATGCCGCCGTCCTTTCGCACGCGCCAGAAGTGGATCGCAAGCAGCAGCGCCGTCGCCAGCGGGATCGCGATGCAATGGAGAACGTAAAAGCGGTTGAGGGTTTCCTCACCGACGAATCTGGCGCCCAGGAGGCCGAACCGGGCGTCGGAGGCGTCGGTGATCATGTCGATGCCACCGATCGTGAGCAGTTGCTGTCCAGGCCCCTCGTAGCCGAGAAAAGGCGTGGCGCGAGCCATGTTGGACCCCACTGTGATCGCCCAGATCGCCAACTGGTCCCACGGCAGAAGGTAGCCGGTGAACGACAGCAGGAGCGTGAGCAGCAGCAGGATCACCCCGACCACCCAGTTGAACTCCCGGGGTGGCTTGTAACTGCCGGTGAGAAACACACGATACATGTGGAGCCAGGTGGTGATCACCATCGCATGGGCACCCCAGCGATGGAGCTCTCGCAGGATGCCCAGACTCGTCACGTCGCGAAGCGCGAGAATGTCGTTGTAGGCCCACTCCAGCGTGGGACGGTAATAAAACATCAAGAGCACGCCGGTGACGGTCTCCACCAGAAACAGAAAGAACGTCACACCGCCCATGCACCAGGTGAACGACAGGGCAATGCCCTGCTTCTTGATCGACACCGGATGCAAATGGAGGAAGAAGTTGGTCAGCATGACCACGATCCGATTCCGCCGGTCGAGCGGCATCGGATGGCGGAAGATGCTCTTCCAAATCTGGGAGCTGCGGATGGTCTCGCCGATGGCCATGGCCTAAAAAAATTCCCTTGCTCAGACGGTGACGAACGAATCGGGGTCGGCCCACTGGCCGAGCTCTTCCTGAAATGACTTGCTCTTGTCGATTTCGAGTTGGCCGTCGTCAGCCACCCGAATCGCATATCGCTCGAGCGGCCGCGGAGCCGGCCCCTCGAAGTTGACGCCGTCCTTGTAGAACCCGCTGCCGTGACAGGGACACTTGAACTTTTGCTCGGCCTCGAGCCAGCTGGGCGTGCAGCCCAGATGGGTGCAGACGGTCTTCAGCGCATAGACCTGCTGCAGCCCTTGAAAATCCCCGTTTACGACCCACACGCCGTATTGGGCGACGAACTTCGTTTCGACCTTACCGGCAGGAAAACCATCCTTTGAGCCCACCTTAAACTTGCTGGGCGGCTCTGCCAGGACGTTTGGAAAGAGGAATCGGGCCAACCCAAGCGTGAACAGGCCACCAGTGACCGAGAGGGCCGTGAACCCCATCGCCATTGCCGAACCCATGGCGATCTGAAGAAAGCCGCGGCGATCCTCGCCGTCAGCGGCCCCCTTTTTGGCCGGCTTTACTGGCTTGGCTGGCAACGTGGCGACCGTTCGCGGGGGCGCCGCTTTCTCCTCGATCGGCTTGGCGGTTTCCCGGGGCTTCGGGGCAGGCCGGGAGGGCGCATCGGCCTTGGCAACCGGGCCCGGCTTTGCGGCCGCTCGGGCCGCGGCGAGGATGCTTGCCGTGTCACGCTGCACGCCTGTCTTCGCAGCACCGACGGCAGCAGGGGACTTGGGTGCCGGCTTCGATGCCACCGGCTTCACGGCAGCAGCTGCAGGTTTTTCGGACACAGCCTGCGCGGCGGTTCCAGCGGCCTCAGCCTTCTTGGCCCGGGCCATCGCGAGGATATCGGCCACTCCAGGACGAGCGCCGCCCGCTGCGGAACTGGCTGCGGCCGGCTTCGGTTTCGGGACAGGCTTTGCCGGGACTTCGACCGCAGACTGCTCCGCAACAGCCTCGGGTTCTTTCAGCGCGGCAGGCTTCGCTGCCGAATCCTGACCGCCGGTCGCTCTGGCCGCTGCCAGAATCTCGGCGACCGTCATCTTCTTCTTCTCTGCCATACGGAAGCCTCAGCGCGGGCGGACCCTGGCACCGGGGGTACACATCCCCAGTCACGGACCTTGGCACCGCGTAAAAAGCATGTTTCGACCGCGATTGCGCGAGTTCGTGAAGTTTTTCACGAACTCTTCCTAACTGTATCGGGCACCACCGGACTGTCAACGTCGTCTTCTCCGCGGTTCGCCCGCGATTCACCTATTGTTCGACATTTTGGCCATGCGCACATCCCCACACCCCCCATCTGGCCGATCTACTGCGCCTGAACAAAAGCCGGCGAGAGACGGGGGGCGAGGACCTTGGAGTACAACCACGGTCCCGAAGCGGCTGCATTTTAATGGATGTCCGCCGGGCACCATCCACCACAGGAGCAAGCACCGTGATTCGATCGCGCCGGGTTCTCGTCGTAGGCAACGGCGGTCGGGAACATGCGCTCGCCTGGAAACTCGTTCAGGATGGTGCCGAGGTGCTTGTCGCCCCTGGCAACGCCGGTACGGCATGCATCGCGGAAAATGTGCCCGTTGCGGCCACCGACATCCCCGCATTGCTCGAACTGGCGCGCACGCGTGAGGTCGATCTCACGGTCGTCGGACCGGAAGCACCGCTCGTCGCCGGGATCGTCGACGCTTTCGCTGCCGCAGGTCTGCGGATCTTCGGGCCAACCCAACGGGCCGCGCAGATTGAGGGGAGCAAGTCGTTTTGCAAGCAGATTCTCCACCGCGGAGACGTGCCGACGGCGATGTTCCGCGAGTTCCGCTCAGCGGCCCGTGCCCGTGAATATCTCGAGGCACGCGAGGACATGCCTGTCGTCGTCAAGGCTGACGGCCTCGCCGCCGGCAAGGGTGTGTTCGTGTGCGGCGACCGCGCCACGGCGCTGGCGGCCGTGCAGTCGCTCGCCGAGGATCCGGCGCTCGCTGCAGCCGCGGGCAGCATCCTCGTGGAGGAACGGCTCGATGGCGTCGAGGTGAGCGTGTTGGCGATCACGGATGGCCGCACGATCGTCACGCTCCCTCCCCTCCAGGATCACAAGGCGGCGTACGACGGAGACGAGGGGCCCAACACGGGCGGCATGGGTGCCTACTGCCCGACCCCGTTCGTCGATGCCGAACTGCTTGCGGAAATCGAGGCGAAGATCCTCGTTCCGACGGTTCACGCGATGCGGCGGGCCAAGGTACCGTTTCAAGGCGTGCTCTACGCGGGCCTGATGCTCACGTCGCAGGGACCGAAGGTGCTCGAGTTCAATGCACGCTTCGGTGACCCCGAGTGCGAGCCACTTCTCCTCCGCATGGAGTCGAGTCTGCTCGAACTGCTCGATGCCGCCGTCGATCGCCGGCTGGAATCCTGCCCGGCGCCAACCTGGTACGACGGAGCGGCGGTGAGCGTCGTGATGGCAAGCGAGGGCTACCCCGGTCCCGTCACGAAAGGCCAGCCGATCCGCGGTCTCGACGCTGCGGCGACTCTCCCCGACGTGCAGGTCTTCCACGCGGCCACTCGGCTCACTGACGGCAGAAGCGTGGCCGACGGTGGCCGGGTGCTCGCCGTCACCGCCCGCGGCACCTCGCTGGCCCGCGCGAAGCTCCAGGCCTATACGGCTGTGAAAGAGATTCGCTGGGCTGGCGCCTGGTGTCGCAAGGACATCGCCGACAAGGGGATCGACCGTGAGCGGGAAATGCTCGCCGCCGAAGCCACCACCGCGGAGACGATCTCGTGAAACTCCGCGTCGGCATCGTCGGCCTGGGCGACCAGTGGGAGTCGCGACACCTTCCCGCCATTCGCACGCTGTCCGACCGGTTCGAGGTCCGCGGGATCTGCGAGCAGGTGGCGCACCGGGCCGAGCGTGCAGCCTCCGAACTCGGGACAACCCCGGTCGACGGCTTCCGGGCTCTGACCGCCCGCGATGACATCGACGCGATCCTTTACCTGGCCGACCAGTGGTTCGGGGCCACACCGATCCTCGCGGCCTGCGACCACGGCAAGGCCGTCTACTCAGCGATCTCACTCCCCTTCGCATCGGATGAGGCGCAGGTGCTGCGCCGCCGGGTGGAGGAATCGGGCATCGCCTTCATGGCCGAACTGCCACGGCGGCATGCGGCGGCGACCGTCCGCCTCAAGGAACTGATCGCCACGCGGCTCGGTACGCCACGGATGCTCTTCTGCCACCGGCGAGTTCCGCTTTCGGTGATGCCCGCATCGGCTCCGGCTCGCGACCGCCGCAGCGAGGCCCGCGACCTCATCGAACTCGTCGACTGGTGCCGCTACGTAGCGGGCGTCGAACCCACCAGCGTGGTCGCCGTGCGGCACGCCGAATCACCCGGTGTCGAGGTGGACGACTACCAAATGATGAGCCTCGATTTCTCGCACACCGGCCGTCCCGGCGACGGACCGCTCGCCCAGATCAGTTGCGGCTATTACATGCCGCGGGTCTGGGAGGAAGCGGTCACCTTCCGCCCGCCGCCGGGCCTCCAGATCGTCTGCGATTCCGGGATCGCGTTTGTCGACCTCCCGAGCACGCTCGTCTGGTTCGACGCCGCGGGACGTCACCAGGAATCACTCGACAGCGATCGGCCCGTGGGCGAGCAGATGCTCGCCCAGTTTCACCGCATGGTGACGAGCCTGCTCAGGCACATGAGCGGCCTCGACGACGCCCTCCGCGCCATGCAAATCGTGCAGGCCGCTGAACGTAGCCAGACCGAAGGGCTCCGCGTCAGGCTGTCTTGAGTGCTGCTACGACGAGGTCGCCCACCTCGCGTGTGCCGTAGCCCATCTTGCCAGCGGCCTGGCTCTTCATCTTCGTGCCCGTGACGTGGGCCACGGCCGTGTCGATGCGGGCGCCGGACCGGGGGTGGCCGCTGTGCTCCAGGAGCATCGCCATCGCGTTGATGGCGGCGATCGGATTGATCACGTTCTGGCCGGTGTACTTGGGCGCGCTGCCCCCCATCGGCTCGAACATGCTCACGCCACCCTTGTCGGGATTGAGGTTGGCGCCGGCCGCCACACCCATGCCTCCCTGGAGAATGCCGCCCAGGTCGGTGATGATGTCGCCGA
>CAMBPQ010000018.1 GCA_945869735.1 Planctomicrobium piriforme | reverse complement strand
ATGAGAAACGCCATCCCGTCGAGTTGAAAGGGAAACGGTTGCCGGGGGAACTCGAGCGACGCCGCGTCGAGCATCGTCTGGAGGTCGGGCTGCAGGAGATAGAAGAACCGCTCCGAGAGTTTGACGACGTCGCGGGGCGGCGCGATCCGAGCGCGTCGGATCGTCGGTGATTCAGGAGGCAAAGCACACATCGCCACGGCGGCACGAGGCGACCTTATGCCGGATGGAGGCACCGCCGCGGCCGGCGGCATGAAGCGGTAGCTCGTCACCGTTGGCCGGCCAGCCAACAACTCGACCCGCACCACCGCCGGCGACTGCCCCGTGACCGGCAGCTGAAGCGCAGGGGGGCGTGGCAGCCGCAGATCGAATGGTGGCCAGGGCTTGCAGGCCCCCAGTGCCAAGTCGTTCGCCGTGAGCGACCGGATGCGGCCGACGCGATCGTTCATCCTTGGTCCCTCAAACCCGTGTCGTTGATCTGGAGCGGTCGTCACGTGGTGCGGAGCAGATCCGACTTTCGTGAGATGCCGGCTCGGGGGCGGCAAAAGTCTCGTCGCTGTGGGCCGCGGCGGCCCGACGCTCCTCGAGCGTTCGCCGACCCCTTCACCTCCCTCGCCCGGTTCATCAACTCGTCGCTCCATCTATCTCCAGACGCGGTCTAGTGCCGCTGGGCCTCGTCGATCGCGGCGCGAATCCGATCGAACGGCTCGCGCAAGTCGACCGCCGCAGCCAGTTCGACCAGCCGCTCACGGATTACCGCTTCGTCGGCCTGGTCGTTCGGATGCGGGCTCACGTGGGCAGCACCTACCGTGAATCCGGTCGCGATGAGTTCGCCATCAAGCGCCCGCACCAGGGCGACCGGGAGTTTGGTGTGCGGGCGGACATGCAGCATCGCGTCGTGGTCAGTGAGGACGACGGTGGGCGCCATCCTGCTCTCGGCGAGCAGGGCGCCACCGATCTGCTGTCCATGGAGATGGCCGTGGAGCGTCGGGCCATAGAGAATCTGCTGGGCGCGGGTCACCTTCAGGGGCGCCGTGCAGTGAAACTCGAGCGGCCGGCCGAGGGCATCGACGACGAGATAGCCGCCAAAAAGGCCATGCGTCGGCGAATCGACCGCCGTGAGAAACCCGAACAATGGCCCGTCGGCACGGGCGTCCGCCTGCTGCTGCATGCTGTTTCAACGCTCCATCACCCGCTGCGGACGCCTTCCCTGGCTCCGCTCCCCGCACCCCCTTGCATCGGGCGTCTCCGCCGGGCACTTGAGGCGTCGCAGCAATCGACAGAAATGCCGAGAAGCTGGGCGAACTCTGCCGATGCTGCCGGCAATACGCCCTGGATCGTGGAAAAACCGGGCCGCCATGCCTACTATGAGCGGTGGATTGAAGCGCTGTTGCCTCGACCACCTCCCAAAGGACGGGCGAACCCATGAGCGACGGCCCCCCGATCTTCACGCAGTTGGACATCTCAGCCGGCACGGTCGCCTCCGGCAACCGACCGCACCTGTCCGGCGACCTCGCCGAGACCAATCAGTTGCTCCGCGACCTCGTCGGCGCACAGCACAGGTCGTGCGAACTGCTTACGGAGTTGGTCAACCAGGTCTCGCTCCAGCAGCGGCAGCGCATGGCGGAACTCAAAGCCTGGAAGGAAGCCAACCCGCGGCTCACGAAGGCCTGCCGCCACGCCGCCGAGTCGCTCGCGAAGGTGCACACGGAGTTTCTCTCGAGTATCGCCCAAGAAGCTGCCGACAACGCCGAAAACTTCTCCGATAGCGAATACGCACTCGGCGAGTTTATCGACCGCTACGGCCCGCGGCTCGCCCACTTCAATGGAGTGCTGCAGCTCTTCGCGCAACTCGGCGCTCCACTGCCCCAGTCCGAGACACCCGCAGACGGCTGATCGTCCGCGGCCCACCATCCCCGAGTCCCCTGCCCTGCCCCACCCCGCCCCGGGAGGAACGTCATTCATGGCCAGCGTCTCGTCGTCAGGATCGTCTTCCGGGAAACCCCCGGTGTTCGAGGTGGCAGGCGACGAGGCGGTGAAGAAGGCCCGGGCCGAACTCGACGCCCAGACCGTCGAGATGATGGCCTGGCACTTCCATCCGTCGACCGGCTGCCCGTTCTGGCTCGAGGAGGCGACGAAGCTCCCGTTCGATCCGCTCACCGACGTGAAGTGCTATGCCGACCTGAAGAAGTTTCCGCCGTTCGAGGACGAGTGGCTCCGCGGAGGACCTGTGCGCCGCTGGGTGCCGAAGGGGTTTGCCGACCAGCCGATGTATGTGTTTGAGACGGGGGGCACGACCGGCACCCCGAAGTCACGAGTCAACTCGCGCGACTTCCGCACCGATTACGAGCAGTTCTCGGCGACGTTGCCCGAGCAGTATTTTCCGCGGGGCGCCAACTGGCTGATGCTCGGCCCCTCAGGCCCGCGGCGGCTGCGGCTCTCGATCGAGCACCTCGCACAGTTCCGCGGCGGCATCTGCTTCTGCGTCGACCTCGACCCCCGCTGGGTGGTCAAGCTGATCCAAAAGGGCTGGATGGAGCACCTTGAGGCCTACAAGCAGCACTGCATCGACCAGGCGATCACGATCCTCGAGGCGGGCCACGACATCCGCTGCATGTTCACCACGCCGAAGCTGCTGGAATCCCTGGCCTTGGCGCTCGAGAAGAAGGGGACGACGATCGGCAAGGTCGGAATCACCGGCATCTTCTCGGGGGGCACCGAGTTTACGCCGCAGTGGACCCGGTTCGCGGTCGAGGAGCTCCTCGACGGGGCCGTTATGACGCCCACCTACGGCAACACGCTCATGGGCCTGGCGGCGAGCCGGCCGGTCATACCTGCCGACGGCTACACGATCGCCTACTACGCTCCGCAGCCCCGCGCGGTGATCGAGGTGGTCGAGTTCGATAACCCCGACTGCATGGTTCCGTACGGCGGCACCGGCCGCGTCCGCCTCACCACACTCACGAAGGAGACCTTCATCCCAGGCTTTCTCGAACGCGATGAGGGCGAGCGGGAGTTGCCCTACGCGAAGTACCCGTGGGACGGCATCAGCGGCGTCCGCCCGTTCCGCGAGCTAGCCGCCACCACGACCGTCGGCGTGTACTGACGCGACGCGCAACTCCGCCTCCCGTCAGGAAGCCCCAAGCGCTTGAACCAGGAATGATAGTCTAACCTCGCACTCATCCCATCCGTGAGATACCACCCATGCACCTTCCTGTCTGGCGTTTCGGTAAACCTTATGAGTCGCTCGAGCGAGAGACGCTCGTCCACTTCCTCACCGGCGAGCCCGTCGCCGAGGTGAGCCAGGCGGGGGGCGCGATCGTGGGCCGCGACCTGCAGAAGGCGCAGCAGGCCCGCGCGGCGCTCCTTGCGATCGATCCCGAGGAGATCGTCGAGCGGCTACAGACGGCCGGGAATCTCTACGCGAATGGCACGGTGACGGTCGGCGACTCGAAGCAGTCGCCCGATGACTTCGTCAAGCAGCAGTCGGCCACAACGGGGCTGCCAGAGAGCCTCTGCCGAGCCAACATGCAGAAGAACATGTTCGTGCTCTCGAGCATGGACCGGATCCTCGACGCCCTCTCCCGCGGACTCGATACGAAGATCCTCTGGAACGGCCAGGGCGTCGAGCACCGCGGCGTGACGGTAAGCTATCAGGCACAGTCGCCGGTGCTCGGCCTCGTGCTCCCCTCCAACTCGCCGGGCGTGCACACGCTCTGGCTGCCGGTGATCGCACTCGGCGTGGGTCTCGTCATGAAGCCGGGCGGCCAGGAGCCGTGGACTCCCTATCGCATGGCGGCCGCCATGGTGGAGGCAGGCATTCCTGCCGAGGCGATCAGCCTCTATCCCGGCGCGACCGACGTGGGCGCGGGCATCCTCGCCGGCTGTCGTCGCTCCATGATCTTCGGCAGTGCCAAGACGGTGGACCAATACCGTGGCAACCCCGGCGTGCAGGTGCATGGCCCCGGCTTCTCCAAGATTCTCCTCGGCGACGACTGCGTGGACGACTGGGAGCAGTACCTCGACATGATGTGCGAGAGCGTGGCGATCAACAGCGGCCGCGGCTGTATCAACGCGTCGGCGATCTACGCCAGCCGCCACACGAAGGCGATCGCCGCGGCGCTCGCCGACCGCCTGGGGCCGATCGACGTCAAGCCGCCGGACGACCCCGAGGCGAGGCTGGCGGCGTTCACGATCCCCGGCGCTGCCAAGGCGATCTGGCAGCAGATCGAAGGCGGCCTGAAGGAGTCGGGAGTGACGCACGCCACGGCTCCCTACGGCCCGCGGCTCGTGGAGGGCGAACGCTGCGGCTGGCTGCGGCCCATGGTCGCACACTGTGCCCGCCCAGAGCCTGCAATCGCGAAGGGCGAATACATGTTTCCGTTCGTGAGCGTGGTCGAGTGCCCGCAGGAGCGGACCCTCGACGCGATCGGCCCCACACTCGTCTGCTCCGCCATCACGCACGACTCGGCTTTCCAAAACCGGCTCATGGATTGCACGCATATCGACCGGCTCAACCTCGGACCGATCCCGACGACGCAGCTCGACTGGCTGCAGCCGCACGAGGGCAACATCATCGATTTCCTCTACCGGTCGCGGGCGCTGCAACTGCCGGCCACCGCGTCGGTGTGACAGACGCCACACAGTCGGAATGCCTCGTGCCGCAGTCATCGGATCCACTCACGTTTGGCTTTCAGTCCCTGACCCGACTCATCGTGGGGCCCGGGTCGGTGGCACGGCTCGGCGGTCTCGGCCGTGAACTCGGGGCCTCCCGTGTGCTCGTGGTGAGCGATCCTGGCATCGTCGAAGCCGGTCACGCCGCCGCGGGCGTCGAGTCGCTCGAAGCCGAGGGGATCGCCACCGCCGTCTTCTCGGCGTTCACCGAAAATCCCTCGACGCTGGAGGTCGAGGCGGGCACGGCGGTGGCCCGCCGCTTCAGGCCCGACCTGCTCGTGGGACTCGGGGGCGGCAGTTCGATGGACTGCGCGAAGGGGATCAACTTTCTCTTCTCGTGCGGCGGCCGAATGCAGGACTACCGTGGCCACCACACGGCGACTGGCCCAATGCTCCCCTCGATCGCCGTGCCGACGACCGCGGGCACGGGGAGCGAGACGCAGTCGTTCGCCCTTATCACCGACTCCGACTCCGGGGCGAAGATGGCCTGCGGCGATCCACGGGCCGCGTTCCGCGTTGCGATCCTCGACGTGAATCTCACACTCACGCAGCCGCTCTCGCTCGTCGCGCTCACCGGCATCGACGCGGCGTCGCATGCCGTGGAGAGCCACGTCAGCACGGCCGCCACGCCGGTGTCGCGGATGTTTTCCCGGGAGGCGTGGCGGCTGCTGGCCGGACATCTTCCGGGGGTGTTCGTCGATGGCGGCAGTAGCATCGCGGCCCGGTCGGCCGTGCAACTCGGCGCGGCGCTGGCAGGGTGTGCGATCGAAAACTCCATGCTCGGCGCGGCCCACGCGCTCGCCAACCCGCTCACGGCTGTGCATGGCGTGATTCATGGGCAGGCGGTCGGCGTGATGCTGCCGCACGTGGTGCGATTCAACAGCCACGCCTGCGGTACCGGCTACGGCGAACTGCTTGGCGAGATCGGCATCGATGCCGACGCGGCGACCGCGGGCGAACGCCTGTCTGCCTGGCTGGCCGACCTCCTGCGGGCGTCGCGGCTGAAGACCTCGCTCTCGGCATGCAGCATCCCAGCGCCCGACATCGGGTCGCTCGCCACGCTCGCGGCGGCGCAGTGGACGAGATCGTTCAATCCACGGCCGGTGACCGCCGCTGATCTCGCGATGATTTACGAGGCCGCCCGATGAACCGCGTGATCGCATGGGTCGTGGTGGCGTTGGTGGGCGTAGTCGGTGCGTTTGGGGCCGGCGAGGAACCCCGCACCGACGTGGCTCCCGCCGACACATGGCCCATGGCCCGAGGCTGTCTCGCCGGCACCGGTCGGTCGGCCGGCACGCTCCACCTGCCCCTCGCCGAAGCCTGGCGCCGCGAGTTCACGAAGACTTCATTCGCGGCGGTGCCGGTGATCGCCGCCGGCACGGTTTACGTCGGCGACCTTGACGGCACGTTTCATGCGCTGGCGCTCGACACGGGTGAACCGAGCTGGACATTCAAGGCGGATGACGCCGGCTTTTCATCCGCCGCGGCAGTCGCCGGCGACGGGCCGGCCCGCACCGTCGCGGTGGGCGACGACACGGGCGTCGTCCGGGGCTTCAATGCGACGACGGGCGAAGTCCGTTGGACCTACGAGACCGAGGGCGAGATCTCGGGGGGGCCAACGATCCTGCCGACCGCAGACGGCTTCCGCGTGCTCGTCGGTTCGCAGGACGCGTCGCTCTCCTGCCTGAATCTCATCGATGGAAAACTCCTCTGGAAGCACTCGATCGCCGACCAGATCCGCTGCTCACCCACGGTCGCGCGCACGGCCGCCGGTGACCGCGTGTTTCTTGCCGGCTGCGATGGCAAACTCCACGTGATCGACGCGGCCACTGGCATGGAAACGGCCGCCGTGCCGATCGACGGGCCCACCGGTACGACGCCCGCCGTCGCAGGCGACTGCGTCTTCTTCGGCACCGAGGGGGGCGTCTTCTTCGCGATCGACTTCGTGAAGGGGGAGGTCGCCTGGCGACAGCAGCCCGCCGTGGCCGGGCAGTCTTACCGTTCGAGCGCCGCGATCGCGGATGACATCGCGATCGTCGGCTTTCGAGGCAAAGCGGTCGAGGCGTTCGCGGTGTCCGACGGCGAACGGAAGTGGCAACAGCCGATGCGCGGGCGTGTCGAGGCGTCGCCCGTCGTCGTGTCCGCCATCGGGCCGGATGCCACGGTCGCCCGAGACGTGGCCCTCATCGCCGACGCTGCCGGAAAGATCGCCGCCCTCGACGTGGCGACAGGCACGCCGGCGTGGGAGTTCGATGCCGGTAGCGGCTTCGGCGCCGGTGCCGCGGTCGCCGACGGCCGGGTCGTGATCGCGTCGGACGACGGCACGATCTGGTGCTTCGAAAGCAGGGACCACTAGCATGGCCTGGTTCCAGACCGATCTGCGGCTCGCGGCACGCCGCCGGGGCTTTCACCTGATCACGCCGGAGATCGAGGCGGCGCTGCGGGAGATGCCGCCCGTTCGGATCGGGCTGCTCCACGTCTTCATCCAGCACACATCGGCGAGTCTCTCAATCAATGAGAACGCCGACCCCAATGTGCCCCTTGATCTGGAGATGGCCTTCAATGAGATCGCGCGTGAGGATTTTCAGTATGGACACACCGCCGAAGGGCCCGACGACATGCCGGCCCACGTGAAGGCCTCGATGCTCGGCAGTGCCGTGACCGTGCCGATCACCAATGGTCGGCTCCGGCTCGGCACCTGGCAGGGAATCTATCTCTGCGAGCACCGCGACCAGGGCGGGCCCCGCAGACTCGTTCTCACCGCGCAGGGCGACGCATGAGCGACGGCGATCCTCCGCTTGAGTCAGGCGGCCACGCCGGACCGCCATTCGACCCGGAACGCTTCCGCCGCGAGGGCCGGGAGGTGGTCGACTGGATCGCCTCCTACTGGGAGTCGCTCGCCTCGCGGCCCGTGCGGTCGCAGGTGGCCCCCGGCTGGGTGCGGTCTGAACTGCCCCCCCACGCGCCCGAGGATCCGGAGCCGCTGACGGCCGTCGTCGCCGACCTCGACCGCGTCGTCGTGCCGGGACTCACGCACTGGCAGCATCCCTCGTTCTTTGCCTACTTTCCGGCCAGCGCAAGCAGCCCGTCGATCCTCGGCGAGTTGCTCGTAGCCGGCCTCGGCGTGCAGGGGATGCTCTGGGCGACGTCGCCGGCCTGCACAGAACTGGAGACGCACGTGCTCGACTGGCTGCGCGTGCTGCTCGGCCTGCCCGAGCGGTTTGCGAGCGGCTCAGCCGGCGGGGGTGTGATCCAAGACTCAGCCTCGAGCGGTGTGCTCTGCGCGATCGTCGCCGCTCGTGAGCGGGCCACGTCGCTCCGCACAAACAGCACAGGGCTCTGCCAAAACGGCCAGCCGCTTGTCGCCTACGCGAGCGCTGACGCCCATTCGAGCGTCGAGAAGGCGGCGGGGATCGCCGGCATCGGCCGTGCGTGGCTGCGGAGGATTCCCGTCGACGACTGGGGGCGGATGGATGCCGCCGCGCTCTCGGCCGCGATGGATCAGGATGCAGCGGCCGGACGCCGGCCGTTTTTTGTTGTCGCCACCGTGGGCACCACGGCGGCAGGTGGCATCGATCCCGTGCCAGGAGTCGCCGCGATCGCGTCGCGGCACTCCGCCTGGCTCCACGTGGATGCCGCGTGGGCCGGCGCCGCTGCGATCTGCCCAGAGTTCCGCGCCGCACTCGTGGCCGGTGCCGATCGCGCCGACAGCTGGGGCTTCAATCCGCACAAGTGGCTGCTCGTCAACTTCGACTGCCACGCCCTGTGGGTCGCCGACCGTGCGGCACTCGTGTCGGCCCTGTCGATGAAACCCGACTACCTGCGGAACGAGGCGAGCGACGGTGGAGCCGTGATCGACTACAGCGACTGGCAGGTGCCTCTCGGCCGCCGCTTTCGCGCCCTGAAGCTCTGGATGACGCTCCGCATGCTCGGCGCCGGGGCCCTGCGGACGCACATCCGCAGCCACGTGGACTGGGCGCGCGAGTTTGCCGGCTGGGTAGCGGCCGACCCCCGGTTTGAAGTCGTCGTCGAACCGAGCCTCGCGCTCGTTTGCTTCGCCCTGCGGGCCGGCGACGACGCCTCACGACGGCTCCTTGACCGTGTCAACGCCTCGGGCCGATGTTTCCTCAGTCATGCCCGCGTCAACGGCCGCTTCGCCCTGCGGCTGGCAATCGGCGGGGCAACGACGACGCGGAGCGACGTTGTCGCTGTCTGGCAACTGCTCACGGATTCGGCACCGCCGTGACGCGGCCTCCCAGCCGCGCCGCAGATGCCCCACCCGGCGCCGAGCATGTCACACCCGGTGAACCAATCCGGCACCGATTCAGTGCGACCCGTATACCCCGCGCTCGCGCTTGGGGCTTCCTGACGGGAGGCAACACCCATGGTTGATCCACCCGGCTCCCGATCGTGAGGAGCCGGGGGTGGCACGCGCAGAAGCCGGGAATCTTTGCGACTCACGAGCGACGCCCAGTCGGCCAGCCATGCATCCTGTCGCAAAATCCCCGGCGCCGAGCATGTCAGCCCCGGTGAACCAATCCGGCACCGTCTCGATGCGACCCGGATACCCCGCGCTCGCGCTTGGGGCTCCCTGATGGAGAGACACGAGCAACCCTGAACCCACGAAGTCTCCGTTGAACGTAGAATACGGTGCCTTTCATTCCAGGAGATCCCCATGTTTTTCCGTCGTCATGCCATGCCGCTCGCAATCGCTGTCGCCGCGGGTTTGGCTTTCGTTGCCTCCGCCGCAGAGGAGGATGCCGTGCGCAAGCCGATGATGATCACCGAGGCAAAACTCCCCGCGGGCTTTCCGGCGCCGGGACCCGTGGGCGAGGTGATCACCAAGACCTATCCTGCGCACCGGCTCGCGCGGGCCACGTCGGGGAGCCGCGGAAACGACGGCTCCTTCATGAAGCTCTTCCGTCACATCAAGCGGAACGAGATCGCGATGACCGCCCCCGTCGAGATGGTGATGGACGAGGACGGCGAAGACGGCACGCCGGCCACGACCGAATCGATGGCATTTCTCTACGGCGATGCAGGAATGGGCGCCGTTGGGCCCGACCCGGCCGATCCCGGCGTGATCGTCGAGGACGTCCCGGAGACGACGGTCATCTCGCTCGGCGTCCGCGGTTCGTACGGCGAGGATCGCTTCGCGGGCTTCGTGGAGAAACTCCGTGAATGGCTGACCGCGCATCCGGAATGGGTCGCCGCCGGTCCGCCCCGGACGCTCGCCTACAACAGCCCCTTCGTGCCCGGCGTTTTGAAATACGCGGAAGTCCAGATTCCCGTCGCGCCAGTCCCACAACTGATCCGGCCGTAAAGTTGACCCTTCCTTCCCCAGCTGTCAGGACCGCGTTTGACTGCATTTCCCGTACAAGTCCTGCCGATTTTACTGACCTGAACCATCCTTCCCCAAGCCCCGTAGTATTGGTTGTGGTCGCTCGTATGGCGGCCGGTTTTTCACTGCCCCGAAGGGGTAAGGAACGGCACCCATGGCACGCAAAGACTCCCTCTTGAACCTGCGGTCGATCCTCGTCAAGCGGCGCGATGCGCTCCGCAGCGCGTTGGCCGGTGATCTGTCGCTCCTCAAGGAACTCCGCAGTGAGTCACCAGGCGACGTTGTCGACGCAGCCTACGACTCGACTCAGGACGAGATCAGTTCGCAGTTGGCGGAGGTCGAGAGCCGTGAACTCGCGAGCATCGAAAACGCGTTGGAGCGAATGAAAGCCGGGAAATACGGCCAGTGCGAGGTGTGCGGTGGCCGGATCCCGATGGCCCGCCTCCACGCGCTGCCCTATGCCACGATGTGCATCGACTGCAAGCGGATGTTGGAGCGGTCGGGCTCGGGTGGATCCGGAGATCAGGGGTTTTCCGAGGAGGAGGCCGGCGAGGAGACGGTGAGCCGCGAACTGGAACTCTGAAACCCGCCCGGGATATGCTGAAGCCTACGGGCCTCTCACTTCCTGCGAGTGTTTCATGATCCATCGTGGCTTCCCGCCGGTCATCCTGTCTGTCTACTACCTGCTGGCCCTTGCTCCTGCCCACGCAGACGAGCCACCGCTGACCCCTGTCGGCCCCGCCGTCGATCGACGCTCCGAACGCGTCGACCCGATGCGGACGGTGCGGATGTCGGCGGCCGAGCGAGAGCGGCTCTACGAGCAGGCGGCACGCGACGCGGAAATGCTCGAGTCGCAGGGCAGGCAGTTGCGGCGGCTCACCGATCTGCTCCGCCCTGCCGTCGTCCACATCGACGCTACCAAGCCGCTCTCCCGGCCCCGCAGCGGCAAGACGACCGAGGACGAGGCCGGGTCGGGCGTGATCGCCCAGATCGCGGGGGTGACGGCCGTGATCACCAACCGGCACGTGGTCAACCGCGCGGCCCTCGAGGACATCGCGATCCGGCTCGACGACGGCCGCGAACTCCGCCCCAAGCGGCTCTGGTCCGACCCGGGAACCGACATTGCGGTGCTCGCTATTGACGCCGATGACCTGCAGCCCGCCCGCCTCGCCGAAGGCGACACCCTGCGGATCGGCGACACCGTGCTCGCCATCGGCAGCCCGTTCGGCCTCTCCCACTCCGTGACGCTCGGCATCGTGTCGGCCAAGGGCCGACGCGACCTGGATCTCGGCGACGGCAACGTGAAGTTCCAGGACTTCATCCAGACCGACGCCGCAATCAATCCCGGCAACTCGGGCGGGCCGCTCGTCAATCTGCGGGGCGAGGTCGTGGGGCTCAACACGGCGATCGCGAGCAACTCGGGAGGCAGCGAAGGCATCGGGTTTGCGATCCCGATCCCGATGGTGATCTTCGTAGCCCGGCAGCTCGTGGAACTCGGCACGGTGCCCCGTGCCTATCTGGGCGTCGCGCTCGACAAGAAGTTTGATCAGCAGGAAGCCGACCGCCTCGGCATGGTGCGGCCCGTAGGCAGCCGCGTCGAAACGGTGACCCGGGGCGCACCCGCGGACCTCGCCGGCATCCGCCCCAACGATGTGATCCTCGAGTTCGAGGGCAAGCCTGTCGAGGATGATGACCACCTCATGAGCCTCGTCGGCATGACGCCGCTCGACCGCACGGTCGAACTCGTGATTTTCCGGGAACGCGAGCGGATGACGCTGCGGATGAAGGTCGCCAGCCGCAAGGACTTCGAATAGCATCCGCGAGGAGCGTCAGCGCTTGAGAGCACATTCGACTTACGTGGAACGCCGGCTCGGGGGCGGCAAAAGTCGCCGCTGCGCGGTCCTGCGGATTGTCGCCGGGGCGAGAATACGCCCAAGGCTCCTCGAGCGTTCGCCGACCCCTGGCCTCCGTCCTCCAAGGTGGCGTCTCGCCGCTATGCCACAAAGCAGATGCGGTCCGGTCCCCGCGCTTGGGGCTTCCTGCCGGCCGCGTCGAAACGGGTCACGTGGCGTCCGCGGCGGCGGCGAAGCCGCGGAGGATGCAGTCGGTGACGGCGGTGGCGTCGCAGCCGACGAGCAGGTCGAGGTTGGGCCGCGCTAAGCGGTTCTGGCGACGGTCGACAACGAGCATGCCAGACGTGATCTCGCCGGCAGTCTCCACATCGGCGGCCACCGTCACCCGTTCGAAGAGCTCCGGGTTCGTGGCTGCCACCAGGGCGACCACGTCGTGGAGCCAGATGCCCTCGCTGCCCAGGATCTGCCGGTGGGCACGAAAGGCGTGAGGGAGCATCTGTCGCAGCAGTTTGCCCGCTCGGGAAAACTCCCGCGGCAACTGCTCGAGCAGATCGAACCCGAGCAGCACCTGCGACGACGTCTCCAGCGGCACGACCGTCTTCGCGACCGGCTCGCGGATCACGTGGCGGGCTGCCTGCGGATCACAGTAGAAGTTGAGGTCGGCCACCGGACTCGCGTTGCCCGTCGCGTTGACGGTGCCGCCAGAGATCACAAGGCCGCCGACGAGCGCCACGATCGACGGATCCCGCTTGAAGACGCGGGCGATATTGGTGAGGGGACCGAGCGCGAGGATCGTTATTTCCCGCGGGTTGGCCTTGAGGCACTCCCAGATCACCTTCTCCGACGCATGGCCGCCGTGGAGTTGCACCCGGGGTAGCTCCACGGCGCCACCGAGGCCGTCGGGGCCGTGCATGCTGTACGGCTTCTCCGCCGGGGCGACGTCAGTCGCGGCGACACCGAATCGCGGCAGCCGGGCCGGATCGAGAAACGAGACCAGCGACTGAACATTGGCGGTCGCCTGCTCCGACCCGATGCTGCCACCCACCGCCGTCACGGCCAGCACCTCCAGCCGCGGGTCGAACAGCGCCATGAGCAGCGCCACGGCATCGTCGATGCCGGGATCGCAGTCGATGATCACCTTGCGGGGCGCGGGGGGCACTGCGAAACACTCTTTTGTGAGGGCGTAAGGTAGGCTGTCAGGGTCCCTGGGCCAGGCTGGCCGTCGGACATGAGCCCGAATCTTATCGGAAAATGGTCGGCCGGGGTGGCCCACCAAGGCGCTGAGGCTGCATTCTCGTGGCTCGCGATACCGACACTGACTCCCGGCGGCGAATCGGCGACCTCGCCGCTTCGACTGCGATGCTCCGCGCGGGCCACCATGCCACGCAGGAGGATGTCTGCCGGCTGATCGGGGCCGTGCTGGCGGGTGAGGTTGAGCCCGCACCATTCGGTGCCTGGCTCCTGGCGCTCGCCGACCTCGGCGAATCCGCGGCGGAAATCGCCGGCGTGGCCACGGCCCTGCGGGAGCGCATGGTGCCCGTGCCGCGGCACGGCCTGGCGGCCACGGCCGCCGTCGCCGACACCTGCGGCACCGGCGGCGATGGCTCGGGATCGTTCAACATCTCGACGGCGGCGGGCATTGTGGTCGCCGCCGCGGGGCAACCCGTAGCCAAGCACGGCAACCGCGCCGTCTCCAGTCGCACCGGTTCGGCCGACGTCCTCGAACAACTGGGGGTGTGGATCGATGCTGGTGCCGACACCAGCAGCCGCTGCCTCGCCGAGCTTGGTCTCTGTTTTTGCCTCGCGCCGACCCACCATCCGGCGATGGCCTGCGTTGGGCCGCTCCGCCGGTCGCTCGCGCGGCCAACCGTGTTCAACCTCGTAGGACCGCTCTGCAACCCGGCCGGCGCCACCGTCCAGGTGATCGGGGTGGGGCGGCCCTCGGTCCGCGAGCCGTTAGCCGAAGCCGCCCGGCTTCTCGGGGCAAAGCGGGTGCTGGTTGTCTCCGGTCACGTCGGCACCGACGACTCGCAGTCCTTCGACGAAGTGAGCCTGTTCGGCCCGACCGACGTGATCGACATCACGGCCACCGGCACTGCGCGATCGCGCTGGACACCCGAGGACTTCGGCCTCGAGACACTTCCCGCATCCGCGATCGCCCAACTCGTCGTCGCCGGCCCCGAGGAGAGCGCCGCGGCGATCCGCGACGTGCTCGCCGGGTCACGCGGCCCGCGCCGCGACGTGGTCGTCCTCAACGCGGCGGCCGTGCTCTGGGCGGCCGGCAGGGCGGCCGACAAGCCCGCCGCCCGCGCGCTGGCCGAGCAGGCGATCGACTCGGCCGCCGCCACCCGGCTGCTCGACCGGCTCGCTGACCTGTCGCACGAGACTTTCCCGGGCTGATCGCGGATGGTGCGAGCGGTCGCCCCTGCCGTGTCGCGCACGGGGACCAGGGTGAAACGCGACCGGATGAGTTCGCCAGGGGCCAGATGCTCGGTGGCATCTCTCCGTCGGGAAGCCCCAAGCGCGAGCGCGGGGTATACGGGTCACATCGAGACGGTGCCGGATTGGTTCGCCGGCGGTGACATGCTCGGCGCCGGGGGATTTTGCTACAGGATGCGTGGCTGGCCGACTGGGCGCCGCTCGTGAGTCGCAAAGATTTCCCGGCTTCTGCGCGTGCCCCCGACCGGCTCCTCACGATCAGGAATCGGGTGGGGCATCTGCGGGCGTTGCTTCACCGTCGGGCAGCCCCGACCCACCGGAACACCTCCGGATCGTGTGCGATCTAGACCCGGCGTTCCGCCTGCGTGCTCCGCAGGTGGATCGTCTTCCGCGAGAGGTCGTGATGGGCCTCGATAAACCGCACGGTGCCGCTCTTGGCCCGCATGAGCACCGAGTGGGTCGTGGCCACGGTGCCGCGAACACTGACGCCGTCGAGGAGCGGGCTCGTGCTGATGCCCGTGGCTGCGAATACGATCTGGTCGCCGCTGGCCAGATCACGCGACATGAACTGCGTATCGAGCCGGTCACCCCAGCCGATGCTCACGAGGTGTCTCCGCTCGGCCTCGTCCCGCGGCCAGATCTTCGCCCGCATGCCGCCCCCAAGGCACTGCAGCCCAGCGGCCGAGAGCACCGCCTCGGGAGCGCCGCCGATGCCGAGGTAGAGGTCGATGTCGCTGGTCATCATGGCCGGGGCAACGGCTGCCGCGATGTCGCCGTCCTGGATCATACGCAGCGCGGCTCCCTTGCGGCGGATCTCCTCGACGAGCGACTGGTTACGGTCCCGATCGAGTACGCAGACCATCACGTCGCGGACCTCCTTGCCCAGGATCCGGGCCGTGACATCGATCAGTTCATCGATCGGAGCGTCGACATCGATCGGCAGTTTCGGGTCGCGGATCCATGCCTTCCGCACCGCCAGCGGATAGGCGAGTTTCTTCATGTAGAAGGCGGGGATGTCGAGCAGGCAGGGCGACTCCGCCCCATCGGCATGGGCTGCGGCGATGCAGGAGAGCGAGTTGGGCATCCCCTTGGCGACGTTGGTGGTGCCGTCGATGGGGTCGAGCGCGATCTCGAACCGCGGGGCGCCCTCCCGCCAGGACCCGACCTTCTCCCCCTTGAAGAGCCCCGGCGCCTCGTCCTTGATCCCTTCTCCGATCGTGATCTCTCCCCGCATGTCGATGAGGTCGAACATGCCGCGGATCGCGTCGCAGGCGGCGGCGTCGGCCAGTTCCTTCTGCCCCTTGCCGAGCCACTGCAGCGTGTTGAGCGCCGCGATCTCGGTGGCACGGAGGAAGTCCAGCTCGATCTGCCGCTCGACGTCGGAAGGTTGGTAACTCATGGATGATGAGAATAGCTTCCCAGCCATGCTCGACAAAGACAGGATTGCCCGCGAGAAGGGCGGGATTGACGATGGGCTCGACCGCGTCTGACTTCCGTGGATCACCGGCTCGGAGGCGGCAAAAGTCTCGTCGCCGGGGCGAGGATACGCCCAAGGCTCCTCGAGCGTTCGCCGACCCCCGTGCCTCCGTTTCACAGGTTGCCACGACATCGCTCCAGCTCTCTCGCGATGCGTTCTAGGTGAGTGGAATCTCGAGGCCGTCGTGGGCAAACTCGACGCCCGGCGGCAGGGTGGCCGATGCCGCCGCATGCCTGACATCGTGCGACATGTGGATCAGAAAGGTCTTCTTCGCGGCCGAGCGGGCGGCCACGGCAAGGGCCTCGTCGACCGAAAGGTGCGTCGGGTGTCGCGAGGGCCGGAGGCAGTCGAGCACCAGCACGTCGAGGCCCTCGAGCAGCGGCCACGTCTCGTCGGGAATGCCGTTGGTGTCGGTGCAGTAGGCGACATTGCCAAACCGGAAACCGAGCACATCGAAGACGCCGTGCCGCAGCCGCAGCGGCACGATACGAGTTCCCAGCAGTTCGAACGGCACGGTCGAGATCCGCTCGAACACGATCCTCGGCACACCACCGCCCGGCGGCGGGGCCGCCGAGAACGCGTAGTCGAAGGCCCGCCGAATCCGGACCTCGACCCGCTCTTCGCAATACATCGAGATGGCCCGGCCGGTCGCGAAGCAGAGCGGCCGCACGTCGTCGAGACCGTACACGTGGTCGACGTGATCGTGCGTGTAGAGCACGGCGTCGATCCTGCCGATCCGCTCGCGGAGGAGTTGTGTACGCAGGTCGGGCGAGGTGTCGATGAGCAGGTGCCCGCCGGGCAGCCCGAGCAGCACGCTTGTCCGGGTGCGACTGTCACGCGGATCGTCGCTCGTGCAGGTGTCGCAGCCGCAGCCCACCACCGGCACGCCGACGCTCGTGCCGGTGCCCAGAAACAGCAGCCGGCCGGTCAGATCGCGGCCCACTCCGAGCGGCGGCTTCGAGGACGCAGGCGCGTGTTCGTTGGTCGGAGGCATACGGCGGATTATCGGGTCGATCGGCCGACCGCACCATTGGCGCGCCCAAAACCAGCCCCCAGACAGCCTTGACCCACGTGACGTCTGACCGCGAGAATCAGGCGGTTGCAGGCGGGCCTGCCCCGTCGCCCGCCGCCCAGGCCCCGCCCGGCGGACGCCGATCCCGCACCACACTCCTCAGCCCCCGGTTCATTTCCATGGAACAGCTCGAACGCCTCTGGGACGCGATCTCCAACGGCGCCGCCGGGGCCGGCACCCGCCTCGAGGGTTTCTTGACCGGCCTGTTCGGCTCCTCGAACGCCCGCTACCTGCGGCGGCTCGAGCCCAAGATCGAGGCGATCAACTCGCTCGAGTCCAAGTACCAGACGATGAGCGAGGCGGAGCTCCGCGGCCAGACGGCCGAGTTTCGCCGCCGCCTCGCGGCCGGTGAAACGCTCGACGACATCCTCGTGGAGGCCTTCGCGGTCTGCCGCGAGGGCGGACGGCGGTTCCTCGGCATGCGGCACTACGACGTGCAGTTGATCGGCGGCATGGTGCTCCACTCCGGAGCGATCGCCGAGATGATCACCGGTGAGGGCAAGACGCTCGTCGCGACGCTCCCCGCGTACCTCAACGCCCTCGAAGACAAGGGCGTGCACGTGGTCACCGTCAACGATTATCTCGCCCGCCGCGACATGGAATGGATGGGGCCGCTCTACATCGGCCTGGGCCTCACTGTGGGCACAATCCAGTCGGGGATGGAGTCAGGAGATCGGCAGAAGTCGTACGCCTGCGACATCACCTATGGCACCAACAACGAGTTCGGCTTCGACTACCTTCGCGACAACATGCGGATGGCAGCGCGGGACGACGACCGCTTTCCAAAACACCTGCAGCAGAGCCAGGGCCCGCTCAACTTCGCGATCGTCGACGAGGTCGACAACATCCTCATCGACGAGGCCCGGACGCCGCTGATCATCTCGGGGCCGGCCCACGACGACGTCTCAAAGTATGCGCGGGCCGACCAGATCTCGCGGCAACTCAAGGCTGACGAACACTTCGAAGTCAAGGAGAAAGAGCATACCGTCAGCCTCACCGAGGAGGGCGTGCGGTTCGCGGAAAAACTCGCCGGTGTCGAGAGTTTCTACACCGCGGGCAACATGGAATGGCCTCATCTCATCGACAACTCCCTCAAGGCCCACTACCTCTACAAGCGCGACGTCAACTACGTCGTCCAGAACGGCGAGGTGGTGATCGTCGACGAGTTCACCGGCCGCCTGATGCCAGGCCGGCAGTGGTCCGACGGGCTCCACCAGGCGGTCGAGGCTAGGGAGGGCGTACGGATCAAGGAGGAGTCGCAGACCCTTGCCACGGTCACGCTCCAGAACTTCTTCAAGCTCTACCGGAAGGTCGGCGGCATGACGGGCACCGCTATGACCGAGGCGACCGAGTTCTGGAAGATCTACAAGCTCGACGTGATCGCCATCCCGCCCAACCGCGGCATGAAGCGGAACAACCACCCCGACGTGATCTACCGCACCGAGCGTGAGAAGTGGATCGCGGTGGCCGACGAGGTGGAGCGGATCAACCGCTGGGACACAGTCGCGCTCACCGACGGTACCTGGAAGATCGGCCGGATCACCAAAGACCTCGGCAGCGAGATCGAGTTCGAGCCCAAAGGAGAGCGGACGACCGACCGAATCCCGACCACGAAGATCAAGGAGATCCAGCGGCAGGGGCTGCCCGTGCTGGTCGGCACCGTCTCGATCGAGAAGAGCGAGCGGCTCTCGGCACTGCTGGAGAAGCGGGGCGTCGAGCACCAGGTCTTGAACGCCAAACACCACAAGCGTGAGGCCGAGATCGTGGCCCAGGCAGGCCGCATGGCAGCCGTCACGATCGCCACCAACATGGCCGGCCGCGGCACCGACATCATCCTCGGCGGCAATCCCGACACGCTCGCCTGGGCCAAGCTCCAAGACACCTACCCCACGCGACTCGACGTTCCCCGGCACGAGTGGGAGGCCCTCGTCGCCGAGATCTCCGACCGCGAGAACATGAAAACGGAGGGCGAGGCTGTGCGGTCGATGGGCGGCCTCCAGATCATCGGCACTGAGCGACACGAAGCCCGCCGCATCGACCTCCAGCTCCGCGGCCGCTGCGGCCGTCAGGGCGACCCGGGATCGAGCCGTTTTTTTCTGTCGCTCGAAGACGACTTGATGCGGATCTTCGCCGGCGAGTGGGTGAAGAACGTACTCACACGGCTCGGCATGCAGGATGGCGAGGCGATCGAGAGCCGGATGGTCACCCGCCGCGTCGAGGCCGCGCAGAAGAAGGTCGAGGAGCGAAACTTCGAGATCCGCAAGAACCTTCTCGAATACGACGAGGTGATGGACGAGCAGCGAAAGCGGGTCTACGGCTTCCGGCAGAAGATCCTCGACCACACCGACGGCGACGCCGACTGTCGGGAAATGATTCTGGAGATGGTCGACCGCCAGATTGACCAAAATATCGGCACCTTCCTCGACAAGGACTACGGCTGCCAGAGCTACGCCACCTGGGCCGGTGGCCAGCTGAGTTGCGAACTCGACGGTGCCGATTTCCGCGGCATGTCGTCCGAAGAGGCAGAGCGGCT
Organism: Planctomicrobium piriforme; assembly: GCA_945869735.1. Classification (GTDB taxonomy): domain Bacteria; phylum Planctomycetota; class Planctomycetia; order Pirellulales; family UBA1268; genus QWPN01. The sequence continues at coordinate 32,743 of CAMBPQ010000018.1, read as the reverse complement.
GGCGGTGGATGAGGCGGTCCGCAATGCCGAGGGAGTGATCTACGAGGCGGTCGAGGAAAACCTCCCTGCCGGTGAGGACGAGAGCGAGTGGAACTGGTCGGCACTGGCGTCGTTCGCCAACGCCCGCTGGAAACTCTCGGTGAACGACCGCGACCTCAAGCGGATCGGCCGCGACGGCGTCGCCGAGTTTCTCCAAGAAAAGACCCGCGATGCCATCCATCGCATCGACCTTTCCGACGGCGGCCGGTTTCTCGCTCCCGACTTCGGGCTCCGCAGTGCCTGCGGCTGGACGGCGTGGCGGTTCAGCACGGAACTTCCGGCAGAAGACGTGGCGGCGCTCGAACGCGGCGGCCTCGAGCCGACGGCCTTCAAGAAGCAGCTGTTTCAGCTCGCCCGCGACGTCTACGACCGCCGCGACGTCGAATACCCGGTCCTCGTAGGACTCGCCCACTTCAGCGGCCGGCAGTCCGACGGCTCGCGCCGCCTCGACCGCGAGGGGCTGATCGAATGGGCCCGTGAGCGGTTCGACCCCGCGCTCCCCGAGGAGGCCGTCGCCTCCTCCGACCTCGACCAGCTCCGGGTCACCCTCGTCGAGGCGAGCCAGCGGCGGCACGCCAAGGGCGACGCACCGCGCGACGAGATGAAGCGGATGGAGCGGGCCGTGCTCCTTCAGATTCTCGACAACGCCTGGAAGGACCATCTGCTCGCGATGGACCACTTGCGGAGCAGCGTCGGCCTTCGCGGCTACGCCCAGGTTGACCCGAAGGTGGAATACAAGCGCGAAGGCATGCGAACCTTTGACCTGATGTGGAAGGGCATCGACGAGCGGGTCGTTGACATCGTCTACCGCATCGAACAGGTCGAGGAGGATGCCCTACGGAGCACCTGGCATGAGACGGCTGCGATCCACGCCGACGCCTCGTCGGCCGCGCTCGCTTCGCCCGCCGGGCCGCAGGACAGCCTGCCCCCCGACCAGCGTGGCGAGGCCAGTCCAGCCGAGCCAATCCGCAACCTGGGACACAAGGTGGGTCGCAACGATCCCTGCCCGTGCGGCAGCGGCAAGAAGTTCAAGAACTGCTGCGGCAAGTCGAGTGGGGTCGCGGCGGGGTGAGCCCAGCCCGACGCGGGATCGAGAATCGCCGAATCATCCGTGGCCGATTGCCAGGAAGCCCCAAGCGCGAGCGCGGGGAATGCGGGTCGCCTCGATGTGGTGCCGGATTGGTTCACCGGCGGTGACATGCTCGCCGCCGGGGGATTTTGCTACAGGATGCGGGGTTGGCCGACTGGGCGTTGCTCGTGAGTCGCAAAGATTCCCCGGCGTCTGCGCGTGCCACCCCCGGCTCCTCACGATCGGAAATCGGTGGGATCAATCGTGGGCCTGCGCGGCCCGTCGTGTTCCTTGTCCCTTGTTCCTTGTGCCTTGCCGGCCAGCGTCTTTTGCTCTGGTCAGGCTCGGACGTGCGACTTACTTTTGGGATCGATGTTGCTCGATGCCGCCTACCTCCTCGCGACGATCCTGGCGCTCCCCTGGGTGGCATGGCGAAAGCTCTCCGGCGGCCGGCCGGTAGCGGCACCAGGAACCCGGTTCACCGGCGCGGTCGCCGTTGCGGCAAAGCCGTCTGGCTCTTGGCGGATCTGGCTGCACGGCGTGAGCGTGGGGGAGGTGCAACTGCTCGCATCGCTCGCGGCTGAACTCCAACGGCTGGCGAAGGCCGAAGGACGGTTGATCGACTGCGTGGTTTCGAGTTCGACCACCACCGGCCTCGAGGTGGCGGCGAAACGGTTCGCCGAGGATCACACCTTCCCCTGCCCGCTCGACTTCACGTGGGCCGTCGACCGGGTGCTCGACCGGGTGCGGCCCGACCTGCTCGTGCTCGGCGAACTCGAACTCTGGCCCACGATGGTGGCCCACACCCGGCGACGGGGCATCCCGATCGTCGTGGCGAATGCCCGCATGAGCCCGCGGAGCGCCGCGGGCTACGCGAGAATCAGGCCTCTCGTCCGCCGCATGCTCGGGCACGTGTCGCTCGTGATCGCGCGATCGCAGGCCGATGCCGACCGCTTCGCCGCCCTCGGGGCGCAGGACGTCACGGTGACCGGATCGATGAAGTTTGACGGCGTGCAGGGCGACCGCGACGCTCCCGAGGTCGCTCACCTCCGACGGCTCGCGGGATTCGCCGACGACGACGTCGTATTCCTCGCCGGCAGTACGCAGGATCCTGAAGAGCAGCTCGCAGCAGAGGCCTATCTCGCGATCCGCGCGCGTCATCCTCGATTACGGCTCGTGATCGTACCGCGGCACGTCGAACGCGTGGCCGAGATCGGCCGGATGCTCGACGAACTCGGGCTTGCGTGGCAGCGGCGCAGCACACTGACGGAGGCTGCGGCCGAAGCGCCGCCCCAGGTGCTGCTTGTCGACACGACCGGCGAACTCGGCTGGTGGTGGGGCACGGCGGTGATCGCGTTTGTGGGCGGGAGCCTCGACGGGAAGCGGGGGGGCCAAAACATGCTCGAGCCCGCAGCCTATGGAGCCGCGGTGTCGTTTGGTCCCCAGACCCGCAACTTCCGCGACGAGGTCCGGCGGCTGCTCGATGCCAGGGCGGCGGTGGTCGTGGCCGACGGCGCCGAGCTCGTCGCGTTCGTCTCCCGCTGCCTCGTCGACCCGGCATGGGCCACCGAACTCGGGCGTCGGGCCGCGGAACTCGTCTTCTCCCAGAGGGGTGCGACGAACGCCACGGCTCGGCTGATCCTCGGCCGGCTGCCCGCCCCGACAGGGGCCGCAGCCGGCCCACGGATCGGATGACACGGTCCGCGGGTTGCCGATCCCGGTCCGTTCCCGATAATGACTGGCTTCGGGGGCCGATCGCCGGCCCGTCCATCCGTCCCATCCTCAAGCACGAGGCTCCTGTCGTGGCACAAGGCAAGTATCTGTTCACCAGCGAATCGGTCAGTATGGGTCACCCGGACAAGCTGGCTGACCAGATCTCCGACGGTGTACTCGACGCCTACCTGGCACAGGATCCCCGGAGTCGCGTGGCCTGCGAAACGATGGTGACGACCGGCCTGGCCGTGATCGCCGGCGAGATCACGTCGAAGGGCACGATCGACTACCAGCAGGTGGTCCGCAACGTGATCCGTGACGTCGGCTACACCGATGACGAAATGGGCATCGCGGCCGATACCTGCTCGGTACTCGTGGCAGTGGGGAAGCAGTCGGGCGACATCGCCATGGGCGTCAACGAGGACGAGTCGAAGGGCAAGGACATCGGCGCCGGCGACCAGGGCTTGATGTTTGGCTACGCCTGCAATGAGACCCCGGAGATGATGCCGCTGCCGATCGCGCTCTCGCACCGGATCCTCAACCGGCTCACCGAGGCCCGGCAGAAGGGCGAGGTCGACTGGCTCAGGCCCGATTCGAAGAGCCAGGTCACGATCGAATACGACGGCAAAAAGCCGGTGCGGGTCGACACGATCGTGGTCTCCACGCAGCACGCCCCCCACGTGTCGAACGAGGAGATTCGTGGGTTCGTCATCGAGAAGGTGATCAAGCCGCTCCTCCCGAAGAATCTCGACACGAGCGACATCACGTACCACATCAACCCCACGGGCCGGTTCGTGGTGGGCGGTCCGCACGGCGACTGCGGCCTCACCGGCCGGAAGATCATTGTCGACACCTACGGCGGCTGGGGTCGCCACGGCGGTGGTGCGTTTTCCGGCAAGGATCCCACAAAGGTCGACCGGAGCGCCGCCTACATGGCGCGGCATGTCGCCAAGAACATCGTGGCGGCCGGCCTTGCCGACCGCTGCGAAGTGCAACTCGCCTACGCGATCGGCGTCAGCGAGCCGGTGAGCGTGCATGTCGACACTGAGGGCACAGGCAAGGTCGAGGATGAGCGGCTCTGCGAAGTCGTCAGGGAGTTCTTCCCGCTGACGCCACGCGGAATCATCGACTACCTCGACCTGCGTCGCCCCATCTACCGCAAGACGGCTGCCGGCGGTCACTTCGGTCGCGAGGGCTTCTCGTGGGAGAACACCGACAAAGCGAAGCAACTGGCCGAAGCCGCCCGGTCCGGCGCCGCCGTAGGCTGAACACTCCATGGCGACGACACCGGCGATGGGTGGGCGGCACGTACCCCGCGGCGGCCCGCGGCTGAGGGCCTCGCTGGCCGTCGATGCACTCCCGTCAGTGGTTGTCGCGCTCCCGGTGCTCGCTGCTGCACTCATCGGCGGAACGGCGGTGGCGTGCGGCACCGTGCTTGCGGTGCGACGTCTTTCCGGGGGCTTCGGTGTCGCGGAATCGGCTGTGGCCTGGCTCGTCACGGCGGCCGGGATCGTGCTGGTATCCGTTGCCGATCAGTCATCCCGGCACGGTGGCGGAGTGTTCGGCCCCGTGGCAGCCCGGTGCGGGCTCGCGCTCGGCGTCATCTCGGTGGCGCTGCCGCCACGCGCCGGCGACTGGGCATCGATCCTCGCCGTCATGACAGCCGCGGCTGTGGCGGTGGTGCGGATGCCCAGCACGGCAGCACCGCGACGAACAGTCGCACCGCCCCCCTCCAGCGCTCCGCCGACCCATCCACATCAGCCGCCGCGCCGCCGCGCCGTGAGCGTGCGCCGCGACAACGTGCCCGGAAGGCTCCTGCAGCGGCTCGAGCGCTTTGAATCGCCTTCCGGCGCCGACTGCCTCCGCGGCCGGCTCCATCTCTCCCTGCCGGCCGGAAGTCGTGCGGCCCATGCCCACGTCGGCTTCTGCCCTTCCTTCGCCGAGACCCCGTCGGTCCGCGTGACCACCGAGTATGATGGAGTGGAGGCAGTCGTGTCTGCGGCGGAGGTGCTCCCGTGGGGAGTCCGAGTCGAGTGCCGGCTGACGGAACCGGCGGAGGAACCGCTGGAGATTCCGGTCGACGTGTTCGTGCAGGCTCCCCGGTGAAACGTTGATGGCACGCTGGCCGAGTCGTCTCTGGACGACGCTCTTCACATACGGCGTCATCTTTGGGGGATTTCCCCTGCTCTGCTTTCTGTTCTGGACGTGGGTGAGGGGCCGCTGACGAGGCCCAATCCCCCGGCCCGTCGCCACACCCTCTGGAGAATGACCCGCCGATGTTGCATGCGATCGTGATGGCCGGTGGATCGGGAACCCGGTTCTGGCCCGCCAGCCGCGCCGGCCTGCCGAAGCAGTTGCTGCCGCTCGCCGGGGAGAAGTCGTTGCTCGAAGACACAGTCGCGCGACTCGACGGTCTTGTGCCCCCGGAACGCACGATGATCGTGACGTCGGCCCGGCTCCTCGATGCCGTCCGCCGGCAGGCACCTGGCGTGCCCGAGGCAGGCCTCGTCGGTGAGCCCTGCAAACGCGACACCGCGCCCTGCATCGGCCTCGCCGCCCTGCTCGTGTTGCGGCACGATCCAGACGCGATGATGGCGGTGATGCCCTCCGACCACGTGATCCGCCCCGCCGCCGAGTTTCGCCGCGCGATCCACGAGGCGGCGGCGATGGTGGCCGCCGCGCCGGGCCGCCTGATCACCTTCGGCGTGCGGCCGACGTATCCTGCGGAGAGCTTCGGCTACATCCAGCAGGGTGTGCCGCTCGCCGGCGGCCCGACCGCGTCGCAGGCCCACGCGGTCGCCCGGTTCCGCGAGAAGCCGCCCGCCAGCGTGGCCGCGGAATACGTGGCGGCGGGCAACTACCTCTGGAATGCTGGCATCTTCGTCTGGAGAGCGGCCACAATCCTCGCGGCGCTCGACGAACGACAGCCGGAGTGCATGGCCCACCTGCGACGAATCGCCGCGGCCTGGGACACCCCTGATCGCGAGCCAGTGTTCGCGGAGGAGTTTGCCGCCATCAAAGGGATTTCCATCGACTACGCGGTGCTCGAGCACGCCACGGACGTGGCCGTTATCGAGGCTCCGTTCGGCTGGGACGACCTCGGCGGCTGGTCGGCCGTGGCCCGACAGCGTGGAGCGGACGAAGCGGGCAATACATCGGTGGGACGGCACCTTGGCATCGATTCCTCCGGCACGATCGTGCATGCCGCCGATGACCATCTGGTCGTCACGCTGGGGCTCACGGATATCCTTGTGGTGCACACCCCCGACGCCACGCTGGTCGCCACCCGGGCCCACGAGGAAGCCGTCCGCAAGGTCGTGGCCGAGATCGAGAAGCGAGGATGGAAAGAATATCTCTGATCGCCGCGTCGGTTCTCGCCCTGATCGTTGCCTGCGCGAGCCGGGCCGATGAGACCGCTCAGGTTGCGCGCCGCGATGTGGAGTGGTTCCAGAAACTGCGGCGGTCGCGGGAGGCGCTCGAGTGGAGCGACCTCGTCGTTCGACACGACTGGAGGCTCCAGCGCCGGCCCAGTGACGGCCGCTGCCGGATTCTCGATCCCAGTGACAGCACCATCCGCGAGGGAACAGCCGAGGAATGCCGTGCGGCCTTCGCGCGACTCGAAGCGGAGGGCACCGTACCGCTGGTTGACGGCCCGACGGTCTTGGTTCTCCACGGGTTGGGCGAGGGGCGATCCTCGATGCGTCCGCTCGCAGAGCACCTCCGCGGGTCGCTTGATGCGACGGTCCTCCTCTTCGGCTACGCCAGCACCCATGCCGACATCGAGGCCCACGGCCGCGCGCTCGATGCCGTGGTCACCGCGTTACCCGCCTCAGGACGTATCAGTTTCGTCGGGCACAGCCTGGGCAACCTGGTCGTCCGCCGCTGGATGGCGCTGGCCGACCACGATGATCTCGAGCGAGTCGACCGGATGGTGATGCTCGGGCCACCCAACAAGGGCTCGGAACTCGCGCGGCAGGTGGCGGGCGTCCGGTTCCTCGCCGGCCTGGCCGAAGGCGCCGCCCGTGACCTCGTGGTCGACTGGCACAAGGTGGCGCCGCAGCTCGCCGTGCCACCATGCGAGTTTGGGATCGTGGCCGGCGGCCGCGGTGACTCCCGTGGTTTCAGCCCGCTCCTCGAGGGCGACGACGACGCGGTGGTCCGCGTCGAGGAGACACGGCTCGACGGCGCCGATGACTTCCTGCTCCTGCCGGTACACCACGCGGCCATGCTCCGCGACCCGAAGGTGCAGCAGGCGACGGAATCATTTCTCAAGTCAGGGCGGTTCAGCCCTGCTCCCGTGCTCGCGCCCACCGCCGGGGCCGGCGAATGAATAGTGCGCCCTCCCCGACGATTCCCACCGGCCGCGTGGCGGGAGTCGATTATGGCCGCCGCCGCATCGGCGTAGCGATCTGCGACGCCGAGCGAATCATCTGCAGCCCCCTCTGCGTGCGGCAGACGACGGGCGATCTGGAGGCCGACGCCCGTTTCTTCCGTAACCTCGTCACCGAGGAGACGCTCGCGGGCTTCGTGGTCGGCCTCCCGGTCCACGCCGACGGCACCGATAGCGCGATGTCGGTGGAGGTCGAGAGGTTCGGCGCGTGGCTCGGACGGATCACGACGTTGCCGGTCACCTTTCACGACGAGCGCTACAGTTCCCGTGAGGCGGCCGGGATGCTGGCGGGCGTGGGTCTCACCCGCGGACGCAAGAAAGCCCGGGCCGATGCCGTGGCGGCGCAGGTGGTGTTGCAATCGTGGCTCGACTCGCAAACGCGAGGCGAGCGGCCGCGGCCGCTGGACGGATAAGGCACAGCGCACCATGCATCCTTCAGCTCCCCTCCGCCTCGTCGTCGGCTGCGGCTATCTCGGAGAACGCGTCGCGCGGCGGTGGGTGGCCGCCGGATCGCGGGTGATCGGAATCACGCGGCGGGCCGCACGGGCCGCGGAACTGCACGCGCTCGGCATCGAGCCGGTGATCATCGATGTGACGGCTGCCGAGCCGGGCTGGCGAGATACCTTTGCCTCGCTCGGCCGTCCGGCGACCGTGTTCTGGAGTGTGGGCTTTGACCGGGCTGCGAGGGCGACGCATCGCGACGTGCATGTCGAGGGGCTCAAAAAACTGCTTGATGCCCTCGCCACGACGAGCTCCGTCTCCCCGCCAACGCGGATCATCTTTTCAAGTTCGACCGGCGTGTGGGGCGACGAGGGTGGGGGCGTGGTCGACGAGGCCAGCCCGCCGAATCCGAGCCGCGATGCTGGCCGCGTGCTCGTCGAGGCGGAGGCCCTGCTCGCGGCGCACCCCCTCGGGCCGGGCACGACGCTGCGGTTCGCCGGTCTCTACGGCCCCGATCGCCTGCCGCGACTCGACGATCTTCGCGCCGGCCGACCGCTCGCCGCCGACCCCGACTCGTGGCTCAATCTTGTCCATGTCGACGATGCCGCCGCGGTGGTCTGCACCGTGACCGACGCGGCCTCACCGCAGCCGCTGTACGTCGTTTCGGATGGCACGCCCGTCCGCCGCCGCGAATGGTACGGCCGTCTCGCGACCCTCACCGGCAGTCCCGAGCCCCGCTGGGATCCGTCGGCTCCGCGCACCCGCGGCGCCGACAAGCGAGTCGACCCGTCGCGGCTCTTCACCGACTTTCCCCTCGTGCTCCTGCATCCTGATTCGCTCGTCGCTCTCGCCGGCCTCGTGAACGCCCCCTGACCAGCCGTCAGGAAGCCCCAAGCGCGAGCGCGGGGTATGCGGGCCGCATGGAGACGGTGCCGGATTGGTTCGCCGGCGGTGGCATGCTCGGCGCCGGGGGATTTTGCTACAGGATGCCCGGCTAGCCGACTGGGCATCGTTCGTGAGTCGCAAACATTCCCCGGCTTCTGCGCGTGCCCCCGACCGACTCCTCACGCTCGGGAGTCGGGTGGGGCATCTGCGGGCGTTTCCTCTCCGTCAGGAAGCCCCAAGCGCGAGCGCGGGGTAGACGCCTTCCACCCCATTCCGCTCCACCCTCCCGGTGACCCTAACGTGCCGGTGTCGCTTCCTGAACCTTCGCGGTGTCGGTGAGACCCGTCGCGCCGGCCAGGACTCGGAGGTAGTCGATCGTGATGTTCATCGCCTCGTCGAAGGAGAAGTCGCGGCGGACGACGGGCTTCTTCTGCATCTCTAGTTCCTCGAGCTTCTTCTCCTCCTCGTCTTCAGCCGCCTTGCCCTCGTTCCATTGCCTTTCGAACTCCGTCTCGACGAGTGAGATCGTCTTCTCGTCCTTCCGCTTCTGATAGCGGGCGATGTCGTTCGAGAGTTTCTCAAACTCTTTGTTGGTCCCGACCCTCTTGGACGACTCCTCGCGAAGCTTCGCCACCATCCCGTCGGTCACCTGACCAGTCGCCTCGAATTCGGCCGGCGGTACCTTGTCGAACGTGATCGCATGGTCGAGGTCCGACTCGCCGATCGGCAGGTGCGTGGTGATGCTCGGAATCTCCACGTCGCTCTTCACGCCCTCGAGTTGCGTGCTGGCGCCCGACGGCCGGTAGAACTGCTGGATCGTCACCTTGATCGCCCCGAGCGAGGGCACGTTATCGAACCGCGGGAATAACTGGCGGCCCACGTCGAGCAGCGTCTGCACCGTGCCCTTGCCGTGAGTTGACTTGTCGCCAACGATCAGCCCGCGTTGGTAATCCTGGATCGCGCCGGCAAGGATCTCGCTGGCACTCGCACTAAACTTGCTCGTCAGCACCACCAGCGGACCGTCCCAGGCCACGCCCCTATCGACATCGTCGTACGGGCGCACCTGCTTGTCGGCGTCTTTGATCTGCACAACCGGCCCCTTGTCGATGAACAAGCCGGTGAGCTTGATCGACTCCGGCAGCGAGCCGCCGCCGTTACTTCGCAGGTCGAGCACCACGCAGTCGACCCCCTTCTGACGAAACTCGTCAAGCAGCCGCTTGCAGTCGCGGGTGCTGCTCTTGAAATCCGCCTGCCCCTGCTGCGCGCCAGCCATGTCCATGTAGAAGCTCGGCAGGTTGATGACACCGATACGGTATGGCGAGCCGTCGACCTTCTTGCCGTACTCGATCACCTCGCCGCGTGCTTCGGCATCCTTGAGCTCGATCTTGGCGCGGGTGATGTCGTAGACCTTAGGGGCGGTATCGCCGACCGGAATCACCTTCAGGCGGACGACCGTCCCACGCTTACCTCGGATGAGCTTGACCACCTCGTTGAGATTCATGTCGACCACATCGACGATCTCTCCCTCGTTACCCTGCCCAACACCGACAACGCGGTCCTTCGATTTCAGGCGGCCATCACCGTCGGCGGCACCGCCGGGGGTGAGTTCGACGATCGTCGTGTAGCCGTCCTCGCCCTTGAGCTGGGCACCGATGCCGTCGAGTTGCAGACGCATGCCGATCTCGAAGTTTTCGAGCGTGCCGGGCGACATGTAGCTCGTGTGCGGGTCGAAACTGCTCGTCAACGACGAGAGATAGGTCTCGAGCAGTTCGTCGGCCGTCATCTGATGCCACCGTTTGGCAAGACTGCGATAGCGGCGGAGCAGTTTGTCTTTCGCCTCCTCGGGGGGCGTCTTCTCCATTTTCTGCACGAGGAGGTCGTATTTGATCCGGCGCCTCCAGATATCCTCGGCCTCGGCATCGCTCCGCGCCCATTTTGTTTCGTCACGGTCGATGACGATCGACTCAGCAGTCGTGAAGTCCTGCGGCGCCTTGATCAGCCGCTCGATGAGCGGCAGCCGCGAGTCGACCCGCTGAAGAAACCGACTGAGCACCTCGTAGGCAAACGTGACGTCGCCCCGCTTCACGAGGTCGTCGAGCGATTCCCGCTTCAGCATGAAGCCGTCGACGTCGCTCTGGAGGAAATAGACCTTCATCGGGTCGAGGGCTTCGAGAAACGCCGTGAACCAGCGCTGGGCCATCTCATCGTCGATGGACTTCCGCAGGAAGTGCTCCCGCTCGAGTTGCCGGCGGACGGCAACCGCGATGTGGCGGTCGTTAGAACCCGGCTTCATCCCGGCCGGCGGGGCGCTTGGCTGGTTGGAAATGGCAGCCGGCGCGGGGGGCGTTGCCGCCGGGGAGGGCGCGGCGACCACCGGCCGATCTGCAGGGGCAACAATGGCGGGGGGCTGGGTGAAGCCCTGTGATCTGGCCGTCGAGCCGGCCTGAACCAGCAGCACGGCCGCCGTCATCGCGACCAGTCCGATCATTCGCCCAAATTGAATCATGCCGTTCACGCGCTGGATCCTCCATGTCTGGCCCCGGGAATCGGCGAGGGGTCGAGTTCACCTAGTGTGACGATTTATATCATCCTTGGCGAGACAGGCTTTCCGGGCCGATCGACTCGACCGCCCGAATCACCAATGCCCGGGCCACGAGCCGATCGGCCCCCAGGCGTGCGACCTGCACCCACTCGAGTTCCGGCCGCAGATCGCGTCCTATGCACACCGCTTTGCTCACCTGCTCCTCCACATGACCGCGAAACAGCAGGTGCGGCTGCACGAGGATTCTACGCACCTCACCCGCCATAGGATCGCAGGCCGTAGCAATCGCCTCGTCGAGGCTGGGCCGGGCGGCGGCCACGAAGCCGAGTTCTATCCGTCGTGGACGGCCCCCGGGCTCGTCCGCGAGCGACGCTTCCGTGAACGACCTCAACTGCGACACCCCCCCGGGATCGCTCGAGCCTCGGCCGACCATCAGCAGGACGGTTTCGGCCGGCGGCACCGGCCGCAGGTCGGCGACCGCCTCATGCCGGCGCCGCCGTGAGAGTTCCACGATCTCCGCCTGGCAGCCGAAGGGCTCCGTCTGACAAACCCGTAAGCCGAGGGTGGCCGCAGGCCCGGCGATCGCCTCGGGCACGTCTCGCTTCGCGTGCCCGGCTGCGAAGAGCAGGAGCGGCGCCGCCACGACCTCGCAGCATCCCCGACCAGCCAGCCGCTCGAGCGCGTCGCCGATCGTGGGACCAATCACCTCGAGAAAGCCGAGCTCCACCGCCACGCCGGGCAGGAGTTCAGCGACCGCGTCTGCGACGGCCTGCGTCTCGGCGGCCCCCACTGGATCGGCAGTGCCGTGCCCGACGACGAGCAGGCCGACCCCGGCAGGAAACGGCCCGCCCATCAGCGTGTCGCCCCCGCCCCCGCGATCCGCGGGAGCAGCATGGACACTGCGGCCAACACGACCACCGCGGCCGCGAACGGCAGTGAGTGCGACGGATGGAGGCCAAACAGGAACGATCCCATGAACGGCCCGATGATCCGGCCGAGGGAGGCGAACGATTGGTTGACCCCGAGCACCTCGCCCTGCCGGGTGGGATCGGCCCGCTTCGAGATCAGCGCCGACACCGACGGGTTGACGCAGGCAAAACCGGCCACGGCCACAGCCGCCGCGACATAGAAGACGGTCCTCAGGGCCGCCGTCCCGCCCGCCGCCGGGTCGCGAAACACCCACCAGGCCACGCCGCCGAGTAGGCCCAGGCCGACGATCATGAGCGTGACGCCCACGGCGAGCATCCGGTTCTCCGGAAAGTGCTTGGCAAGCGGCCGATACGCGCCCCCTGCGATCAGCAGCATCAGCCCGATGAAGGCGAAGACCAGGAAGTTGTCGTTGTCGGTCATTTTGAAGGCCGAACTCGTGAGCCTCGCAAGCGTGGCCTCGAAGTTAGCAAAGGCGACGATCGACAGAAAGTAGACGAGCACGAGCGCGCCGACCGTCGGCATCCGCAAAACGGCGGCCGTCCGCGCGAGCCCTGAGTGCTGTCGAGGTGGAACGCCTCCCGCCGGCCGCGTCTCCTTGAAGACGAAGATCGCGATCAACAGCGCGATCAAGGACAACGCCGAAGCGATCGCTCCCACGCCCCACGGTTGCTGTTGAAAGAGCGCCAGGCCGAAGTAGGCGATCAGCGGTCCAAGCGTGAAGCCGCCGCCAAACGCGATCCCGATCAGGGCCATGCCGCGGGCCCGGTTTTCGGGGGTGGTGCAGTCGGCGATCACGGCCGCCGCCGTGCCGACGCTCGCCCCCGCGATGCCGGCGCCAATCCGCGAGAGAAGGATCAATCCGATCGCCACGGCCGCCATCTCGCGCGATGGCACCGGGTCGGTCGGAACCGTCACGGCCCAGCCATACAACGCGTAGCAGACGACTGATCCCGAGAGGCTGAGCAGCAGCAGCGGCCGCCGACCGACACGATCCGATAATCGGCCCCAGATCGGGCTGAACAGGAACTGCATCAGCGAGAACACGGAAAACAGGACACCGATCGCGGCCCCAGTGGCGGTATCGGAGAAGCCGAGGGCTCGGAGGTAGGGCTCGGCCTGCCTCGGCATCACCGGCAGGACGATGCCGAACCCCAGCAGGTCGATGAACACGGTCAGGAAGACAACGAGCAGTGCTCCCCGCGACGCGGAATCGCCGCTGGTCGAGCTGGATGTGGTGGTCTCTGATCGCGGTTGCATACCCGGTCCGATTGGCTCGCGTTTCCGCCTCGCGCACCGGAGGGCGCACGAAGCACGACTGCTACACTGGCGGGCCATGGCCACCCGCGTCGCGACAGACAGCAAGAGCCCGCCGGACGACGCCCAGAGCGTGTCGGAGCTGACGTCGCGCGTCAAGGAGCAGCTCGAGACACGGTTCTCAGACGTCTGGGTGACGGGCGAGGTCAGCAATCTTACCCGGGCCTCGAGCGGCCATGTCTACCTGTCGCTCAAGGACGACGCGGCGGTGCTGCGGGCGGTGATCTGGCGGGGCTCCATGCAGGCACTCGCCCTCGAGCCGACCGATGGGCTCGAGGTCATCTGCCACGGGCGGCTCGAGGTCTACGCGCCCCGCGGCACCTACCAGCTCACGATCGACCGCCTCCACGCCGTCGGCACCGGGGCGCTGGAAGCGCAGTTGCGGCGGCTTTACGCGAAGCTCGAGGCGGAGGGTGCTTTCGCGGCGGCGCGAAAGCGGCCGCTGCCACCGTTTCCGAAACGGATCGCGGTGGTGACGAGCCCGACGGGTGCCGCAATCGCCGATTTTCTCAAGACGCTCCTCTCCCGCTGGCAGGCCAGCGAGGTGATCGTGGTGCCGTCCCGGGTGCAAGGCGCCGGCGCGGCCGAGGAACTCGCCGCGGCCCTGGAGGTCGCAGCCCGGCTGCGGCCGGTCATAGACGTGATCGCACTGGTGCGGGGCGGAGGCAGCCTCGAGGACCTCTGGTCGTTCAACGAGGAAGTCCTCGTCCGCGCGGTGGCGGCGTCACCGATCCCAGTCGTGTCGGGTGTCGGGCACGAGATCGACGTGTCGCTCTGCGATCTCGCCGCAGACGTCCGTGCCCTCACCCCGACCGACGCTGCGGTGAAGATCGTGCCCGACGGCCGACAGGTGGCCGCAACCGTGGGCACGCTCGGCTTGCGACTCGACGCGGCCCTCTCCCACCGCCTCGAGATGGCGCGGGAGCGGGTGGTGTCTCTTGCGAGGTCACGGATTTTTGCCGACCCGAGCCGGCTCGTCCGCGATCGTCGCGACGTCCTCGACCAGCATGCGCGGCGACTACGACGGCTTGCCGGACTGGCCGTCGACCGCGGTCGCGAGCGGCTCGCCGCGGCGGCCGCGCGACTCGAGGCGGGCAGCCCCCTCCATCTGCTCGCCCGCGGCTGGTCGGTGACATGGACAGATCGCGATCCGGCGTCGCTGCGAAGCGTCGCGCGACTCGCACCGGGCGATACTCTGGTCACACAACTTGCCGACGGGCGAATCTGGAGCCGAGTGGAAAGGATCTCAAACGAAGATGTCGGAACCTGAAGAAGCGGCCGCAAACTCTGGCCAAACCTCCTCGTTTGAAACGGCGCTCGCCGACCTCGGCGGGCTCGTCTCGAAGCTCGAATCGGGAAGCCTAGGCCTTTCCGACTCGATCGCCGCCTATGAGCGTGGCGTGGCCGTGCTGCACCGCCTGCACGAGGAACTGGCCGCGGCCGAGAAGAAGGTCAGCGTGCTGGTCCGTATCGATGAGGAGGGCCGGCCGATCCTGACGCCGCACGAGACGGCGACCGCGGCCGGCGCGGCCATGTCGCCCACACGCAGCGGAGCCCGAAAGCCAAGGTCAAAAACGCTTCCTGGGATGGACGATGCGGCCGACGCCGTCTAGACTTCTGGGCGAGCGACACACACGTTAGGGAGGCACAATCGCTTTCCCTCCGAGCCTCGCACTTCCTGCAGGCCCCCGTATGGCAAGCTGCCCGGTGACCAGCAGAGAATCCACGTCCGCCGTGCCGTCGTACGACGCTTCTGACGAGCAGGTCGGCCGCTCGCTGGACCGCGTGCGGCAGTTCATCGACCCACGGCTTGAGGCGGCATTCCGCCTTTCCGACGACGCACCCGCACGACTCGCCGACGCGATGCGGTATGCAACGCTGGCCCCCGGCAAGCGGCTCCGCCCGGCACTGGCCCTCTGGGCGGCCCAGGCCTGCGGCCAGCCGGGGAGCGATGCGACAAGTCTGTGGAACGCTGCCGCACCGGCGGCGATCGCCGTGGAGATGATCCACGCCTACTCGCTCGTCCACGACGACCTCCCCGCGATGGACGATGACGACCTCCGCCGTGGCCGCCCCACCTGCCACAGGGCCTACGACGAGGCGACCGCTATCCTCTGCGGCGACGCGCTCCAGTCGCTGGCCTTCGAAGTGCTCGCCGCAGGCATGCCCGCGTCAGCGGCCGGCCGGGCCTGCCTGACGCTGGCCCGCGCCGCCGGCGCCGAGGCGCTCGTCGGTGGCCAGGTCGACGATCTCGCCGCCGAACGGGGCTGGATGCTAGCGAGGCCAACGGCGGCCGCTGAACAGATCGCGTGGATGGACCGCATCAACCGCCGTAAGACCGGCGCACTTTTTCTCGCGGCGCTCGAACTCGGCGGACTCGCGGCGGGCGCCGACGCCGCCCAGCAGGCTGCGCTGGCCGGGTTTGGCAGGGCGTTTGGGATCGCGTTTCAAATTGCCGACGACGTGCTCGACGCGGAGGGTACCGAGTCCGCGATGGGCAAGCGCGTGGGCAAGGACGCCGACCGTGGCAAGATCACGTATCCCACGGTTGCCGGCATCGCCGCCGCGCGGGAGCGGGCCCGCAGCCTGGCTGCCGAGGCGGTCGCCGCAGTCGAACCCTTGGGCAAACCGGCCGCGGAACTGGCGGCCCTCGCCTGCTGGATCGTCAGCCGCGATCATTAACAAGACACGCCGGGAGCACCTCTACGCCATGCCCGACATACTGCCCAGCATCCTCTCGCCGCGCGACCTCCAGGGTCTGTCCATGGAGCAACTCGAGCTGCTCGCCGCCGAAATGCGGCGGGCGCTGTGCGAAGTTGTGACGTCGCGGACGGCCCACTTCGCGTCGAACCTCGGCGTGGTGGAACTCTGCCTGGCACTGCATCGGGTGTTCGACTTCAGCCGCGACCGGCTGATCTGGGACACCGGCCATCAGATCTATCCCCACAAGCTGATCACCGGCCGGTTCGCCCGGTTCGGCACCATCCGCACCAAGGGTGGGCTGATGGGCTATCCCAACCCGGAGGAGAGTCCCTACGACCTGTTCATGACGGGACACGCCGGGTGCAGTGTGTCGACGGCACTGGGCCTGGCGAGCGGCGACAGTCTGCGGGGCGAGGACGACCGCCGCAGCGTGGCCGTGATCGGCGACGGGGCCCTGCCCTCCGGCATCGTCTTCGAAGCGCTCAACAACGCCGGCTTTCTCAAGAAGCGGCTGCTCGTGATTCTCAACGACAACAAGATGTCGATCTGCCCGCGGGTGGGCGCACTGGCCGAATACCTCGACACCGTGCGGACCAACCCTTGGTATCGCGGCATCAAGCATCAGGCTGGCGAGCTCATCAAGGGCGTGCCGGTGGTGGGCGAGCAGGTCGAGCGGATGCTGACCAACGTCAAGGACTCGCTCAAGGCAACACTCCACGGCGGGATGCTCTTCGAGGCGATGGGGGTTCGCTACTTCGGCCCTGTCGAAGGGCACTCGCTCCCCAACCTCATCCGCTACCTCGAACTCGTCAAGGACGAGGAGGGGCCGATCCTGCTGCACGTGCTCACCGAGAAGGGGCACGGCTTCAAGCCAGCCGAGGCCGACCCCGTCTTCTTCCATACCCCCGCCCCGTTCGAGTGTGATGACGAAGAGTGCATCGTCTCGATCAAAAAGTCGTCGTCGCGGGCCTACACCGACACGGCGTCGACGGCGATCGGCGCTGCGCTGCGGCGCGACAAGCGAGTCACCGTGATGACTGCCGCGATGTGCCAGGGCAACAAGCTCGAGCCCGTTCGCGAAGAGTTTCCTGATCGGTTCTTCGACGTCGGCATCTGCGAGTCGCACGCCGTCGCCTTCGCGGCCGGCCAGGCCAAGGCCGGCTGCCTGCCGATCGTCGACATCTACAGCACGTTTCTCCAGCGGTCGTTCGATCAAATTTTTCAGGAGGTCTGCCTGCAGAATCTGCCGGTTGTCTTCATGCTCGACCGCGCCGGACTGACAGGGCCCGACGGTCCCACCCATCACGGTGCCTTCGATCTGGGCTACCTGCGGCTGTTCCCCAACATGACGGTGCTCGCCCCCGGCGACGAGCACGACCTGACCGCAATGCTCGACTGGGCGCTCGCCCACGGCGGACCGGTCGCGATCCGCTACCCCAAGGCGGTCGCGGAGACCCACGCCGGCCCGCGGACACCGGTCGAACTGGGCCGGTCGGAGGTGCTCGCCGAGGGCAACGACGGCCTTGTGATCGCCTGCGGCACGCTCCTCGGTGAGGCGCTCAAGGCGGCGCAGCAACTGCGCCGCGAGGGGCTCGAGATCGGGGTGCTCAACGCCCGGTTTGTGAAGCCGCTCGACAGCGGCATCGTCGAACGGCTCGAGTCCGTTCCGTGGGCCGTGACGCTCGAGGAAAACGCCCTGCCGACCGGCTTCGGCAGCAGCGTACTCGAAGCCGTCAACGACGCGGGCATCCACGCCGGGCCGATTGTGAGGCTGGGACTACCCGACCGGTTCGTGGAGCACGGGGAGCGGGCCGAGTTGCTCGCCGATCTCGGACTCGACGCCGCCGGGATCGCTGCCACCTGCCGACGGCTCGCCGGCCGGGAGCCCCTGAGCGTTGAAGCCACCGCCCACGCAGCGGCTGATCGCTGAACCCTCGCGGAGCGATCGCCATGAATTGTGGGTCCCGACTGCGTCCCGAGCAGGCCATGCCAGTGCCCATGCGGGTCGTGATCGCCGGTGCAGGCGACATCGTCGACGTGGCCGCGGAGGCAGATCGGCTCTCCGCGAACTTGGTGTCGGCCGGGCACGACGTCACCCGCCTGCTCACGTCCCGGGCCGACGCGGCCGTCGCGGAGTGCCCCGCTGACACCGATCTAGTGGTGGTGCTCGGCGGCGACGGCTCGATCCTGCGGGCGGCCCGCTGGATGGGATACGGGCAGGTGCCGGTCATGGGGGTGAATCTCGGCCGGCTCGGGTTCCTCGCAGACGTGCCTCGACGCGACGCGGCCGAGGCCCTCCAGGAGATCGCCGCTGGCCGGTTCCGGCTCGTGGATCACCTGATGTTTGAGGCGGAGGTGCTGCGGGACAACGTGGCCGTGCAGCGGGAACTCGGCCTCAACGAGACCTCAATCCTTGCCGGTCCACCGTTCTCGATGATCGAGATCCGGCTCCTCGTCGACGGTGAACTGGCGACGACCTACCGAGCCGACGGCCTGATCGTCTCGACACCCGTCGGCTCGACCGCCTACAACCTGTCGGCAGGCGGGCCGATCGTCCGCAAGGACGTCGACGCGTTCGTGTTCACTCCGCTCAATCCCCACACCCTCACCAACCGGACGGTCGTGGACTCCGCCTCCCGCACCTACGAGATAGTCGTTCCCGAACCTAATGCAGGCTCCGCCTGCGTCGTCGACGGCCGCGTGGTGGCGGGCCTCGTCGCCGGCGACCGCATCCGTGTCCGCCGCGCCGCGCCGCGATTCACGCTGGTGGAGACCGGCCGGCACGGCTACTACCGCACACTCCGCGAGAAACTCGCCTGGGGAGGCGGGCCACGGGCCGCCGAGCCGCCGGCGCCGCGGGGTCACGCATGATCGCATCCCACGCCGGTTTGCCACCGCTCACGTCGCGGTTCCTGCTCGCGCTGTGCCTCACCTGCGGCATCGTCCAGGCCGCCGAGGAGCCGGTGACGCTTCGTTACCAGTTCCAGCCCGCTGGCCGGATCGTGACGCAGGTCGCCCATCGGGCCCTCACCGAGACCACGATGAACGGCACGACCCAGTCGGTCGAGACGATGACCGACTCGACCAAGACGTGGACGGTGATCGACGTCGCGGAGGATGGCAGGGCCACGCTCGAGCACTCCGTCGACGACGTCACGATGACGTCACGAACCAGCGACCGGGGCGAAATCCGTTGGAAGAGCAACGGTACCGACGAGCCACCGCCGGGTTATGAACTGGTGCGGCACAGCCTCGGCGTGCCGCTGGTGCGGATGGTGGTCGCGACCGACGGCCGCGTGATCGACCGACGCGAACTCCGGCCCTGCCCGCCGGCGGCGACCGGCGACCTCGTGGTCGTGCCCCTCCCCGAAGAACCGGTGCTGGTCGGTGCGGAGTGGACGGTGCCGCAGGAAGTAGTCGTCGAGGTTCCCAATGGCCCCCGCAAGGCGGTCCGCACACGGCTCCGCTACCGCCTCGACTCGGTCAAGGACGGCATCGCCTCGATCGCGGTCGACACGACCGTGCTCACGCCCATCGATGACCCGCGGCTCGAGGCCCGGCTCCTCGAACGCATCTGGGACGGCGAGATCCGCTTCGACATCGCCCAGGGGCGGATCGTCTCCCGACGCACGGGCATCGACCGCCGCGTCGTCGGCTTCGGCGGCCCGCAGTCGAGCGTTCGCTATAAAGCGAGTCTCGAAGAGACGCTCGCTGCGTCGCAGCACGACTGATACGGCCGCCATGCGATGCTCGCACAACCCAACTGGCTTACGCCGTTGGGCTTCCTGACTCAGGAAACGGGGGCAAGGGGGTCGGCGAACGCTCGAGGAGCCTTGGGCGTATCCTCGCCCCGGCGACGAGACTTTTGCCGCCCCCGAGCCGGCGTTCCACGGAAGTCGAGTGCGCTCGAGGCTTCCTGACTCAGGGAGCGTTCCCGCGTAAGCGGGAGGGCAGCGCCACGTGCCGGGCTCACCCAGCCCGCAGCACGTCCTCGACGCGGCGAATAGCCTCTTCGACATCCCAGGCGGCGTCGGCCAGGACGATCTGCGATCGCTTCGCCACCCATTCCCCCACCGCCTTCTGCGCGGCGATCACCGTCGAGTGGCTGCGACGGCCAAAGAAGCTGCCGATCTCGACGAGCGCGGCATGGGTGTGCTTCCGGGCAAGAAACATCGCAAGCATCCGCGGATGGCTCGTCGTCCGAGCCCGCCGCGCCGACTGCAAACTGCCGCTGTCGATCCCAAAAGCCTTGCAGACAGCCCGCTCGATGTCAGCCAGCCGGACGCTTCGGGCACTCGATCGCACGAGGTCGGCGAGTGCTTCAGCCGCCATGTCCAGCGCGATCGGGAGGCCGAGCATCTGGCTCGTCGCCTCCAGACGGTTGACCGCCCCGAAGAGTTCACGGGCATGCCGCGTCATGTTGGTGGCGACATACTGGACGACATCGTCGGGCGCCGTCAGGCCGCGCTTCGCACAAATCGCAGCCACGATGCCCCGACGCACGTCGTAGTCGGGAGGGAGAATCCGTGCGGTCATTCCGCCGCGGAGCCGCGTCAGCAGATCGGGACCGAGATCGGGCAACGCATCGAGTTCGCGGTCGCAACCGAGGATGACCTGTCGCCCCTGCCGCTGCAAGAAGTCGAGCGTGTGCTGCAACTCGAGGATCGTGGCCTTCTTACCCACGAAGAAGTGCAGGTCGTCGATGACGAGAAGGTCGGCGCTGCGGCACGTGCGGCGGAAGCCAGGGAGGCCACCGCCACCGTGGAGAGCATGCAGGAAGGCGGTGGTGAACTGTTCGGCCGAGAGACACACCGCATTGACGCCAGGATGGATTTCACGGGCCCGTTCGCACGCCCCTTCGAGGAGGTGCGTTTTGCCCACGCCGCTTGGACCGTGGATCACGAGCGGCGAGATTTCGCCGGGCCGTGCGACTGCCATTTCAACGCCACCGTAGGCCATACGGTTGCTCGGACCGACGACGAAGTCCGCCAGCCGGAGACCGGGCCGACGGCTCGGCGACACCACGCCCTTCGGCTGCTGGGCGACGACACTGAGCTCACGAACTGATGATTGCGGAGATCGTGCAGCCCCCGACGTGGTCGCGGCCGTGGGACGATCCGCCTGCCGCCTGCCGCCAGGCCGGCGTCGCGCTTGAGTCGCGGCCTCGGCGGGCGGGCTTGGCGGCAACGCCACGGCATCTGCCGCGGCTGGCTCCCAGGCCACCTCCGCGGATGGTCCGCAGGCATCGCAGGCTGCCGCGGCCATTTCCGCGCGAAACGTGCGGCATAGCCAGTCGTACGTGAAGCCACTGCCCACGGTGACAATCACCCGCTGGCCGCGACCGCTGCCGCTGTCTGCCTCGACCGAGAGACGGACCGCGTTTCCGAACCAGACTGCGAACCTGTCGTCTCCGATACGTGAACGAAAGGCCTTCAGGACACGTTCTGCGATCCTCTCGCCGTCGGACGATTCGGCGGCTTCGACCACGTCGCGTGCGTTCCCCATGGGTCCTTCCCGTTCCAAAAACCTCGCGGTTCCTGGACTATTCCATCCGTGGTTTCACATCTCCGATTCGCACTGAACCAAAGAGGCGGCGCGAGTATAGGAGTGCCTGCAGTGCTGTCAAACCATGACAGCACTGCGCGGGAAAGAACGACCGTCCGCCTCGAATCGAAACGCGAAACGTCGGCGATGCTGTGGCTGCTTCGACACAAACGAGTCTTTCCACCGTAGCGTTCGCATCGTGCACAAGTTGTGCATGGCCGCGGTGAAGTCGGCGACGACGTGCCAGAGGCCGCCCAAACACCCGCCTTACCGCCGAAACGGGCCGATTTTCCCCGTCCAGACGCGAATGCCGGGCATGGCCCGCGATGCGACCTGCATCGCTTATACTGCGTCTTTCATTAATGACGCCTGACGTTCCACGGACGGATTCACGAACCATGCTCGACGCGTGCGAACCCTCGAGCAGCGTTGCGCTGAATCGCGGTGATGTTGGGGCTGCCGGGCGACTCGTACGCAGCTTCCTTGTGTGCGTGGGCTGTGCGTTGGCTGCGGCGTGTCTTCGACCATCGTCGGCACGCTCGGCGGAAGAGCCATCGCGGCCGCCGGCGAGCTTCCAACCCAACGACATCTTGATCGGCGAGCCGATCGCCCTGCCCTTTGCAAAGCCCGCACCCACGCTCAAAGGCCCTGCGGCGACGCAGGCCCCGGCTTCCGTTCCCGTCACACCGCTCGCAGCGAATGCCACCGCCGCCCCGAACGGATGGCTGGGAATGTCGGTCGCCGAGTCGACCGTTGCGGGCCGCTGGTCCATCGTGGAAGTGGTCCCGAACGGACCCGCCGCAGCCGCAGGGGTCCGCACGGGGGACGAACTCCGCGCCATCGACGGCGTCGCGCCGACAAACGCCGACGAAGTCGCCCAGGCGATGACGGCGATCGCGGCTGGCCAGAATGTCCGGCTCTCCGTCGCGCGGGCTGATCAGGTCGGTGACATGGCTCTCGTGGCCGTGCCCCGCCCGACCGTAGCGGCAGCCCGTGAATGGCAGGCCACGCCGCAGCAGCAACTGTCACCAGTCGAAATGCGTCAGCCCGTGGTCTCGGTCCTGCCGACGGCCATCGCCTCGCCCACGGCATCGGTGCTCGTGGAGCCTCGAGCGGTCGTTGCCACGTCCACTCCCGCCGCGATGGTCCTGCCGGCGGGGCCCGCAGCGATGACGCCGCCTGCGTTTGTGACTCCCCAACCAGCGGCGGTCATGGTCGCGCCGAACATGAACACTCACACGCCAATCACGACTGCAGTACCCACGTCACGAGGCCGCACCGCTCTCGGCGTGCGCACCGTGCCCATCGATTCCGACATTCAGGCACGGTTTCGCCTGTCAGAGGCCGCGGGCGCCTACGTCGTCGGCGTGGTGGGCGATCTGCCGGCCTCGAAGGCCGGCGTTCCGCCCGGCAGCGTGATCGTGAAACTGGGGGACCGCCCCGTTCGATCGCCCCAAGAGCTCACGCAACTCGTTGCCTCCGGACCGACCGACCGCCCCATGGCGCTCGAGTACGTGCTGCCCGGGGGCACAGAAAAACGTGCCGATGTAATGCTGCAGTCGCTGGAGCAGCCGCTTGAGCAAGCGCTCGTCGGCGATGCCTCGATGCAGCCGACGGTGGCCCCTGCACTCGAGCCCGGACCGGCCCCGCGCACGAGCCGTCGCCCCGAGACACCGGCCGAGGCGGAAGCCGGCGAACTGCGGCGCGAGGTCGGCCTCGTCAGGGCCTGGCTCGACGTGCTCGAACGGCGGCTGGAGCGGCTCTCCCGCGGCGGTCGCTAGATCGCGCACGTTGGGTGGCGCTCAATCGCACTTCTGGACGAGGCCCCTGAGCCGGCGATCCACCAACCGACGTCGAACGCGGCGAAGAGCCCGGTTACGCCGCCGGACAGGCTGCCTGCGGATCAAACGAGGCGCCGGCCTTGGCGGCAGACACGCCGACACGCTCCATCTCGGTATCGAGGCTCACGCCAGCCGGCCCCTGGCACACCGCCATCCGGGCCGCCACCCGCGACGGCTCCTTCCGCACCGGCCGCTGGCCTTCCCGGCGGGTGCCGGCCATGGCCCATGCCTCGGCCTCGTTCGAAAGATGCGACAGAAGTTGCTCGATGCCAGCCCGATGACGTTCGATGCCGTCGCGATCGAGACCGGGTGGCACGATGATCGCGCGGCTGACGATGCCCCGAGCCCTCGACCAAGGCCGGGGGATCGCAAAGCGGTCCCATGTGCCCACCCGCCAGGGACGGTCGTACCCCATGCCCATGGCCACGATCGGGATCCCGAGTGTGCTCGCGAGAAACACGCACCCGGGCGCCAGACGCCGCCGTGGCCCGCGGGGACCGTCGGGGGTGATCGTGAGGTTCTCTTCCTTCGCCCGTTCTGCCAGCTCACGCAGGGCCGACGAACCGCCGTGAAACGTGCTACCCCGCACGACGCCGAATCCCATCATCCGAGCGACCCGGTCGAGAATGTTGGCATCCCAATGCCGCGACAACAGCATCGAGATATTGCTGTGGCCGCGGAGATACAGTGGCATCAGGATGTTTTCGTGCCAGAAGACATAGATCTTTGAGCCCCGGTAGCCGGGATTCACCGGATCGGTCTCGGGGTCTCCGAAATCGACCTGGTAGTCAAGCGTGCCCATCCACTGCCGAATCGCAGCGGTCGATGCGAGCGACCAGGCACCGATCGCGAATGGAGATTTCAACTTCACGGAACACTGTCCTTCTTTTGGTTCAACTGGCCGACTGTCAGCCACCCCACCAGGTGCCGTCGAAGACCTCCTCGGCCGGCCCCGTCATGAAAACGTGGCCCTCAGGAGCCCACTCGAGTTCCAGCCTCCCGCCCGGCAGATCGGCCGCGATCGCGCGGTCGGTCCGACCGGTGAGCACGCCGGCGACGCAGACCGCCGACGCGCCGGTGCCGCAGGCCATCGTGATCCCACTACCCCGCTCCCAGGTCCGCATCCTGACGTGGTCCCGGGAGACGATCTCGACGAGGTGCACGTTCACCCGGCGGGGGAACGTCACGTGTTTCTCGATCTGCGGTCCGATCGATTCCAGCGGCACGCGATCGACGTCTCGGCAATAGAACACGGCGTGGGGATTGCCCATCGACACGCAGGTCATCCGTGGGTCGAGGCCACACTCCTGCCACCACGGTTGCTCTTCGCCGAGCGCCGCGCAGGCCACATCGACCACGTGGCCTGCGGCCACTCCCGTCACGGGAATGTCGGCGGCATCGAGCAGCGGCTCGCCCATGTCGACCCGCACCCGCGACGTTCGTGGACCCGTGCGGGTGACGTCGAGCGTGAGCACGCCGCGACCCGTCTCGATCGTCACCGGCCCCTCCGGCGCCCGCCCACGCGAGACCACCAGATGTGCCACACAACGGACGCCGTTGCCGCACATCTCCGATTCGCTGCCGTCGGCGTTGAACATCCGCATCCGGGCAGTCGCCTTGTCGGAGGGCAGAACGAGCACAAGTCCGTCGCCGCCCACGCCCCGATGTCGATCGGCGATCAACGCCGCCACCGCAGCCGGGTCAGCCGGTGGTGACTCGACGAAGCAGTCGACGTAGACGTAATCGTTAGCGGCACCGTGCATCTTCACGAACTTCATCGGTCGCTTCCTCGGTTCATGCCCGGCCGCCATTCGGCGACGTCGCGCGTCCTGCCCACTCTACCAACCCGGCCTATCCTGCCCTGCCTCCACGCCTCACCGCGGCGGCTGATCATCTCGTCGTGCGGCAAGAGCCCCTTGGCCCCGACGCTGCGACTGGAGCCGCTGAACCGCGGCCGCCAGCGTCGGAAACGCCTCCGTCGACGTGAGCGGATCGGCAATCGTGCCGTCGACCCTGACGATCACGAACTGTCCGCTCGCGCCCCCGAGCATCCGTTTGATCGCGGGCAGCTGCGTCTGTGCCTCTCCCATGATCGGCCGGAGCATGAGTTTGATGTTGGAGTCGAAGTCGAGCTCGCCGTTCCCCACCAGGCTGATGGCGTCGCCAGAGAGTTCGATGGTGTCGAGGTAGGCGTGCGGCCCCTCGATACGGAAATCGACCAGGCTGCTCGTGAAGGCCTTCCGGTCGGGCGCCTTGACCCGCAGGATCTTCAAGAGCGACATCATCACCGGCAGTTCGTAGATGTCGGCATCGCTCAACCGGACCTGCCCTTGGCCCGCGAGCGAGTGCGTACCGGCCCGCGAACCGCGGATCTCGATGCCGCCATGGACGCGGCCCTTGGAATGATTGGACCCGCCGCTCATGTCCCCCGCCAGCCGCTCGAGGTCGGCTGCGGCGAGCGCGGCGGTGACCGTGAAGCCCCCGGCATCTCCCGCGGTGACGCTGCCGTCGACGGTAAGCGTGCCATCGGCCACTCGCGCCGTCAGCTGTCGCGTGGCCACCAGTGGATCGCCGCCCGCCGCCGAACCAAACACGGCCCCCGTCGGGTCCATCACCAGCGGCCCGCGGACAGCCGTCATCTGCACGCCGTTCCACATAGCGCTGTCGATGGCGATATCGCCGACCGTTCGCCAGGTCCGGCCGTCGCTCTGGCCCCGCAAGCGGATGCCGCCGTGCACGTGCGCGAGCGGCACACCAACGTCGAGCGAGGCCTGCTCCATGTCGAGCTGCACGTCCCACGCGGCGGCAGCCGGCCCGGGGATGGTTTCGCTGCGGCCTCCTGACCCGGCAACGACCGTGGGCGCAGTCGAATAGATCTCGAGCGCCCCGTCGACCGAGAGCATACCGCGGAGCCGCACGCCGGAGACGGCCTGCTCGAGTCCGGCAGGCAGCGCCTGGAGGACATCGTGGTCGGCTCGGAAGCGGTCGGCGGCCAGCCGTTCGAACGACACGTGCCAGCCGCCGTCGGGCGTGAATCGACAGACGCCCTCGGCGGAGACCGTTGTGCGGGCGTGGGCGCCCCGCACGTCCTCGAAACGGAGTCGGCCGTCCTTCCACAGGAGACGGCCCCGCAGTCGCTCGAGCCGGTAGGGAAACCAGGTCGGCTCGATCGAGACGGTATCGGCCTGCGGCGCAGCCTCCAGCTCGACCTCGGTACGTCGCGCCTTCACGCGATGCCGCACCTGCGCGGTGAACTCAGCATTGCCCCGCGGGTCGACGTCATCCCAGATGCGCCGCATGCCCGAGGGGAGCGCGTCGCGGAGTTCCCGTTCGAGCACGACATTGGTGCCCGCGAGGTTGAGCGTCAGTTCGCCGTCGTCGTCGCCGATCCGCTTGAGCGTGCCGGTGCACCGGACCACGCCGGTGTCGTTCGATCCGGTGATTTCCCCGATCGTCCAGTTGCCCCGGTTCATCGAGATACTGCCCGACACGTCACCAAGTGGATACGGAAAGCCGGCGTAGGCCATGCTGCATTGCGTGAGCCGGATCCCCAATGAGTTGGCAAACCCGCCCGTGAACTCCGGCGACCGGTCGTGCCGAAACACGAAGTCGAATGCCCCGCTCCCCCGCAGGGACCGCACGATGTCGGCGCTTCTTGCCGGCATGGCAACGAGCAGCGCATCGTCGATCCGCATGTCGTCGCCACGGACCTCAACGAAGCCACGGCCTCCGGCGACCGTGCCGACCGCAGCCTCGACGTGCACGGGATGCCCGCCGGCCTCGCCGGTGAGATGCATGGAGAGCAGATCATCCTTGAGCGTCACGGTGCCGACGGTGCGGTCGACCCGATAGGGAAACCGGTAGTAGGTGAGCGACACGTTGCGGCAGCGGAGAGAAATATCGGGCGTCACGGCCCCGCGGCGGCGCACGATGTGCGCCCGCAGGTCGACCTCGCCCGCCGGCAAGAGCTTGCTCCAGTGCGTTGCGATCGCCTGCGGCAGGAAACCCTCCCAGTGGCGGCCCACAAGCATCCGGTCCGCCTCGACGAGGAAGTCGAAGTCGGCGTCCTGGCTCCAGCCAGAGAACTGGCCGGAGCCGCGCACAAGTGTCGAGCCGGAGTGGGCCTCCAGCCGCTCGCACGACAGCCCGCTGCGGTCGGCAGTGAACGCCGCCGACACGTCGCTGATCGCGAACGGCAGCGCGGCATGCTCGAAGCGGCCCGATTCGAGTTGGCCGGCAACCGCGAAGGAAGCCGCGTCGAGCGCGTCAAGTGCGCCCGACGTCCGCCATTCCAGATTGAGTCGTCCCCGTAGGCCGGTGAGCCACTCGGGCGCGCCGCCCGCGGCAGGGAGCAGCGACTGCAGCCGGGGGGAGATATCGAGCGATTCAAGGTGTCCGGTGAGTTCGAAGCCGCCGCCCGCCGACAACTTTCCTTCGAAGCCGGCACGATCGAAAAGATCGGCCGCAACCGTCCCGCGGATCACCGTGCCTGTGCCGCCCGAGCCATCAGCAAGGGGCCGAAGATCGATACCGATGTTCCGCAGGGTGAGCCGCGTGCCCAATCCGGCGCCATCGACAAGCAAGGTCGCGTCGTCGACCGTCACCGGTACCGGTAGCCCGCCCTGACCGCCCCGCGTCAGTTTCGACAGACTCCAGCGACCATCGGCGCCGCGGCATGCGTGCACGACGGGCCTGCACACCCGGACGGCGGTGACCCGCGGCTCACCCGCGACGAGATCCTTGAGCGTCGTTCCGCAGGCGACACGGACCTCATCGACCACGAGAAGACGCCGGTGTTCCGCCGGAAGCGCCGGATCGACGAATGACACGCCTCGGATCACGATCCCCTCGCCATCGACAAGGCTGGCCGCACCGACCCGCACCGTGAGGTCCGGGAAACGTTCTTGGAGTCGCGACTCGATCCGCCGCCGCACCTCTTCGCCGATCCGGTTCGACCCGAGTGCGATTGCCACCACGACCGCCGCCACGGAGAGCGGCAGGGTCCAGCGGACCAGCATCCAGAGAAAGTCGGTGAGCGATTTCATGAAGGCGATGGTCGGCCGTGAACGCGACGCGCAAGCCGCCGGATTCTTCGATCAGCGGGGCGGGAGAGTAGGCGTCTACCCGAGTGGTGGTCAAGGCACGGCGCAGGCCGCCGCACTCCGCGAAAACCCGCCATTCCGCCAGTCTGCGCCAGTTGCTATAGTGCCCCCTCTTTCCCGGCTTCCGGGGGATCATGGCAACCCATCGTGGGATGACCATACTCCTGATCCATTCCCACGACCGAGGCTTTCCCGCATGGCAGCGACCCCCTCCCGTTCCACCAAAGACGACCGCGCCGTCCCCAACTCGCAGCGGCTGCTCTGGGCAGGCTTCATGGCGATCCTCGCCGCCGGCGTGGGCTTTTCGATCCGCGCCGGCATCCTCGGCCAGTGGGCCGAGCAGTACGGCTTCACCCAGACGGAGCTGGGCACGATCACGGGCGGCGGTCTGACCGGCTTCGGGATCATCATTCTGCTGTCGAGCCTGATCGCCGATCGCATCGGCTTCGGCCCGCTGATGTTCTCCGCGTTCGTGATGCATGTCATCTCTGCCGGCCTCACGCTCGCCACCGGTGCCGCCTTCGCGGCCGGCGGCAAGCCGCTCGCCTTTCAGTGCCTGTTTTGGGGCATGTTCCTCTTTGCCATCGGCAACGGCATCGCCGAAGCGGTCGTCAACCCGCTGGTCGCCACGCTCTTCCCTAAGAACAAGACGCACTACCTCAACATCCTCCATGCCGGCTGGCCGGGCGGTCTGATCGCCGGCGGCCTCGTGAGCTACTTCATGGCCGGCAACGATGCCACCAAGCCCGTGGCGTGGCAGATCCAGATCTCGCTGTTCATGATCCCGGTCGTGCTCTACGGCCTGATGATGATCGGCCAGCGCTTCCCGAAGAGCGAGGCGAGCAGTTCGGGCGTCTCCTATCGCGACATGCTCGGCGAACTCGGGCTCTTGGGTGCCGCGGTCATCTGCGGCCTGCTCGCGCTGTTCTTCAAGAACGACCTCGGGCTCTCACCGATCGTTTCCGGGTCGATCGCCGCTGGCCTGCTCGTCGCGTTCGGTGCCGCCACCGGCTTCCGCTTCGGCCACTTCCTGCTCGCCTTTCTCCTCCTCGTGCATGCGATGGTGGGCTACGTCGAACTCGGCACCGACTCGTGGATCTCGAAGATCACCGGCACGATCATGGCCAGCAAGGCGAACGGCCTGCTGCTCTTTGTCTACACCTCGGCCCTGATGTTCATCCTGCGGTTCTTCGCGGGGCCGATCGTGGAGCGGATCTCCCCGCTCGGACTGTTGGCCGCTTCGGCGGCGTTCGGTGCCGCGGGTCTGACGCTCCTCGGCAACGCCGAAGGCGCGCTGATGTGCATCGTCGCGGCCACCGTCTACGGCATCGGCAAGACGTTCCTCTGGCCGACGATGCTGGCGGTGGTGAGCGAGCAGTTTCCGAAGGGCGGGGCCATCACGATCGGCGCGGCTGGTGGCGTCGGCATGCTCGCCGCCGGCCTGCTGGGTGGCCCCGGGATCGGCTTCCTCCAGGATCAGAACGCCTCTGCCAATCTCCGCGAGGCCGACCAGGCGGTCTACGATCGTTACAAGGCGCCGAAGGAAAACGAGTTTCTCTGGCTCAAGACCGTCGGGCTCGACGGCTCGAAGGTGGGCGTGCTCGAGGATGGCGGCAAGGAGGCCCAGCGGGCCCTCGAGTTGCTGCAGAAGGAGAACGCCAAGCCGGAGACGATCGAGGCACAGAAGTCGCTCGTGTCGTGGTGGAACGACACCGCGAGCACGTCGGCTGCAGCGGACAAGCCCCTCGTCGAGCAGGCCGGCCTGTTCGGAGGTCGCCAGGCCCTGAAACTCACGGCCTTCGTGCCCGCCGCCATGCTCGTCTGCTACCTGTTGCTGCTCGGCTGGTTCCGCACCCGCGGCGGCTATCAAGCCAAGGGAATGCACCACTAAATCGCCTGCGACCCGTGGTGCATCTGCGGGTCGTCTAGACGCTTGAATAATCACGTCATGCCGATCCCGTCGCTTCCGCTCCGGGCTTCCTGAATTCGTCTCATGACCCGGTTTTTCAATCGCCGAGAGGCTCGGCCCTTTCTGATCGATGACAGCCTGATGGGCTGCCCGTACCCCGAGAGCCGGCGTAAGCGACCAGCGGAGCCATGGATGGCGGAGCGCAGACGACTCCGAGAGAATGAAGGCCCGGAGGGCCGCAGTGAACGTCCGGCGACGGGGTACGGGCAGCCCCAAGCCGCGCCACAGGTCATGCGCGAGGCGTATCAAGCGGTAAGCCCATCCGCCCGTCAGGCGTTGCGGGCGAGGGTGAGCTGATTGTCGGAGAGGCGCCGCACCGCCACGCGCCCCGGCGCGTCGAAGGCGGTCTGCATCGCATGCTCCGCCGTGACCATCTCGGCCAAGGCCGCGTAGTGCTTTGCCGTCATGTCGCGTTGCGGCCAGCCCTCGCGCCGCCAGAGGGCCACGAAGACCTCGGCGATGAGGTGGGCGTCGAGGCCGGATAGTTCGTTGATCCGCAGGACGATGCTCCCGTCGGCGTGCCGGCAGGAACACGACTCGAGCAGGTGCTCGGCCGCACTGCGGATCGCCGCCGCCACGACAGCCGCCTGGTGGCCCAAGCGCACGAGCGCCGCTGTGGCGGCCGGAAAAGGACCGTTTTCGCAACGAGTGATGACCTCGTGACGGAGGAAGTTTCGCGCATGTCGCGTATCGGCGTTGGTCGGATCCTCCCGCCAGTCCTGCCCGATCACCGACAGAAACGCCCTCGCATCGGCGCGGGACAACCTTAGCATCGGCCGCAGGAGCGACACGCCGGGGCTGAGGGGCCGCGCTGCCGTCATGCCGCCGAGGCCCGCGAGCCCCGTACCCCTGAGCATGCGGTGCAGGATGGTTTCCGCCTGGTCATCGGCCGTGTGAGCCACCACCACGTGCCTCGCGCCGAGTTCGGCGGCAACCTCCGCCAAAAATTCGTAGCGGAGCCGACGGGCACGGCCCTCGATCCCCTCACCGAGATCGTCGGAGTTGCGAACGCACAGCTGCCGCCAGATCATCGCCAGTCCGAGCCGGTCCGCGAGCCGCGCTACGAAGTCTCGGTCCGCGGCCGCCGTCGACCGCAGATCGTGTTCGGCATGCACCACGATCAGCCGCCGCTCGGAGTCGGATGGCACGATGCGCCGCAGCGCCACGAGGAGCGCCACACTGTCGGCTCCCCCCGACACGGCGGCGACGACGGGCATCGTCCACAAGCCTTCGACCGGGAGCGCCGCCCGCAACGAGGCGACGAAGCCCGGGCGGCCGTCGACCGCCGAGCCCATCTGCCTGTTCGCGCGTCCTGTAGATCCCATGGCTCGCTCCTTGCCTATTCTGCCAGATGGCGGTGGGGGAAGCGGCATTGAGCGGTCCAGAGGACGGGGCTACCCTCCTCGCCCCGGCCAACGCGCGGCCTCGACCACTCAGGAATCGAACATGTTTGCCACCGTTTCCCGCGGCATCCGCCTCACGGCCCTGGCGCTGACGATGCCGGCCTTCTGCGGTTGCTCGACGCTACTGACAGCCGCCTATCTGTTCCAGCCGGCCGACGTGCCTGCGGAGTTCAAAGGCCTACGGGGCAAGCACGTGGCCGTGGTCTGCCGGCCGATCGTCGAACTTGAGTTCAGCGACGCCGGTTCGGCCCGAGAACTCGCCACAATGGTTGGCACACAACTCGACAGCAAGGTCCGCCGCGCGCGGCTCATCGGCCAACAAGAGGTGGCCCGTTGGATAGACGAGAACTCATGGGTCGACTACCCGACGCTCGGCAAATCGCTCGATGCTGACCTCGTCGTCGGCATTGACCTCGAGCAGTTTCGCATGCACGAGGGCTCGACGCTCTACCGTGGCCGGGCGACGGCGCACGTCCGCGTCTTCGAGGTCTTAACGAAGAAGGTCCTCTACGAAAAACGAATCGACGACTTCACCTTCCCGTCCAACACTGCTATCCCGTCAGCCGACCAGTCGGAGGCAGAGTTCCGTGGCATGTTTCTCCAGATCCTCTCGCAGAAGATCTCGCGTTGCTTTCATGCCTACGAGAGCCGCGAAGTCTTCGCCGAGGACAGTCTGACTTTTTGACGTCGCGGGCCATGTGATGTGGCATCTGCCCCACCGCTCACGCGGTTGGGCCTCCTGCCAGGAAGCCCCAAGCGCAAGCGCGGGGAATACGCCCGCCACCCCGTCATGCTCCACGCCACGCCCTCGGTCGCTACCCGCATTCCCATCGCTCGCGCTCCGGGCTTCTTGGGGCA
>CAMBPQ010000017.1 GCA_945869735.1 Planctomicrobium piriforme | reverse complement strand
GCACGTCTGCCATGCGGAGGTCGAAGGTGCCCAGCACGTGGTAGAAGCCGGCGGCCGCGTTCGTGAAGCCCATGCGCGTCCAGTTCGTCTCGCGGCGAAATATGCCCGTGAGGCCGTCTCCCGGCCACTGATGCGGGGCGAGCGCGTCGAGCGACTGGTCGTAGGCCAGCGCCAGGAACTCGGCCGCGGCGGGTGTCGCCGGATCGCCCGCGCCCGTGATCTTCGCCCGCCAGACCTCCTTCGCTCCCGGCTCGACGCGGCGGGTGAACCGCTCCCACGCGACCGAGAGCTTCTTGTTCGTCCAGGGCACGTCGATCGTCCGCGACTCGACCGCGAGCCGGCCGTCGCGGACCATCCAGGCGCGCACGGTGAACCCGCCACGCCGCTCCTCCGTCACCTTCAGGCTCACCGGCCATTGCGTCCGCTTCGCATCGGTCCAGAAGCGCTCTATCACCTCACCAGCTTGCGTGATCTCCACGAGCGCCCGTCCCGTGCCGTAGCCCGTGCCCACGACCGCGCGGAACTCGGCTCCCGGCTCGACCGTCGACTGCTCGGGAAACATCACGAAGGCCCGCGTCACGCCGTAGCGTTCTGCCGCGGGATCGATCACCTCGACGAGCTGCTGGGCCTTCACCGCCGGCACATCGCCTTGCGCTGGGATCTCGAAGACGGCTCGATAGAGACCCGGCTTCAGCTTCGCCGTCGCCACGATCTTTCCTGTCTCCTTGTCGGTCGAGACTTTGTCGGTGACCACCGCCTCGCCCGCAGCCCAGGTCTCAGGGTCGGCCGGATCGGGCTCGACGGGCGCGGGTCTTGGCCGCGGGATCGCAGCGCCGGGTTGTCTCCCACGCATTGGCCCGCGGCCGCGCCGCGGCATCGGGACGGAGCGTGTGTCAAAGAAGTCGCTGCGCACCACCTCGGCCGGCTGCACGAGTCGCGACACGGTGAGCGTGCCGGCGGCCCCGCGGGGCACGCCGTCGAGCGTCGTCGTCGAGATCGCAAGCTCCACCGCCGCCGGTTCGCCGCCCCGGGCCGCCTGCCAGGGTTTTGCTGCCAGCGTCGCCTCGACGTCGGTGTAGCCCACGCTCACGCTCCGTGTGGCGGAGCGGGTCTCGCCGCCAGTGTCAGTGACGTCGGCCGTCACCTGGAACGTGAACACGGGGAGCGACTCTTTGGGCACGCCGCGGTCGGGCTGCGCCGGGAACGTGACCGTAAACTTTCCGTTGGCGTCGGTCTTCGCCACGCCCCTCGCGATCCGCTGGGCCTCGCCGCCGAAGGGCAGCCCTGGAAAAAACCAGCGGCACCAGCTCGGCCACCGCACCTGCCGCTCCACCCGCCACTTCACCGTTGCGTCGGCGACGGTGAGGCCGGTGTAGGTCGTGGCCGTGCCGGTGAGCACGACGTCGCCGCCGAGCGGCACCGACTTCTCCGGTGCCGCAAGCGTGACCAGGAACTTCGGTCGCTTGTATTCCTCGACGCGGACGCCAATCTCGCTCTGGACAATGCCGCTCTGGTCCTTGCATTTGGCAAGGATCGACCACTGCCCCGGCAGCGCGCCTGAGGCCACGGGAAAGTTGCCGTGGAACGAGCCGTTGGCGTTGGTCTTGTGTTTGGCCTTCGCGACCTCGCGGCCGTTTGAGTCGCGGAACGTCACCTCCACGTCGCGGTCGGCCACGGCGCCATACTCCCCCTTCACCCGGTCACCGGCGCACACGATCCCCTTGTAGAAGACGATCTGGCCGGGGCGGTGGATGCCGCGGTCGGTGACAAGCACGACCGTCGCGATGCGGTCGGGGACGACGCTCGGCAATACACCCGTCGGCTCGGTGTCGGCCTGGTGCTGCTTGCCGTCGAGCGTGGCCTTGGCCACGACCACGACCTCACGGTACTGGTGGACCCCCAGATCGACCTGCAGCTCGTAGCGGCCCTCCTTGTCGGTGGTCGCCGTGGCTCCGGCGAGAAACGCCCCCGGGTTTCCCTGCTCGGCGCGGACGTGAATCTGGACCGTGGCTCCCGCCACCGGCGCGCCGCTGGCAATGTCGACGACGTGGCCGGCCAGTGGCACTAGGCCGCCCTGGCCCGGCCGCCGCCCCGCGAAGACCTGATGCGACTGTTCCGCCACGACCGCGAGCCGCGTGACGCGGATCATCGTGACGATCACCACGTTGTCGGCCGCGCCAAAATCGTCGCGGTGGCTGGCGATCAGCCAATAGGCCCCCGGATCGAGCGTCGTCGCATCAAACGCCATGGCCACCGGGATGTCATGGTGCGCGGGCTGATAGTCCGGCGTCGCGGGCAGATCGGCGGCATGCGTGCGAACGGCGGGCAGCGCGAGGATCGCAGTCCGATCGGCGTCGTCGTGCCAGCCGGCGTGCAGCTTGCCCCCCCTGAGGCGTCCCTCCCAGTCAGCCTTTGCCAACCGCAGGTGAACCTTCGCAAGGTTGCGGTAGTTCACGCGCACGACGGGCCAGGGCGCGGCCCACGACCGCTCCGTGACGAGCGCGAGATCACGGGCTTCGATCTCCGTGACGAGATTGCGGCACATCGCGCCGCCTACCGACTTCGGATGCGCCTCCGCGCCGGACAGCGCGATCGCGCGGGCCTCGACGAGATCACCGGCCTCGCGGACGAGTTGGGCGAGGTGGAAGCGGGCGAGCGCGGCCGTCTCGTGGTCGCCGGCGCGCTCGATGAAGGCCTCGAGCGCCGCCTGCTTCCGCTCGGCGAGCTCCGGGCCCACGGCCGAGCTGCTCGCCCACAGGATCCGATCGAGGTCGGTCGAGAAAAGCGCCGAGCGGTCGGCATCGGTGCGGTGAAACTCGAGCAGCGCGCGGAACAGCGCCGCGGCCTCGACGAAGGGCGAGCCCTTGTCGCTGAAGCCGGCAGCAGCCTCGGGCATCCAGGCACGGAACTCGTCGAGCGAGCCGAGCGCGGGGGAGTCTGCATCGAGCTCGAACGCGTCCTCCGGAGTGACGAGCCCGCGCTCGCCCGAGGCCGCGAACTCAAGCGCATCATGGGCGATCACATCCCACACCGTTGGCCGGTAGGCGTCGGGCATCGCGCCAGGCTTCATGATCGCCGACCACTCGGCGACCGGGAGCTTCTGGAGCGCCGTCCGCTCCGGGCTGCCAGGCGCGCCCACAGCCGCGGTGAACCGCGTGCGGATCTCCTTTACGATTCCGGACAGGTCCCACTCGGCGATCTTCGCAAGGTCCTTGGGGTCGGCGCCGCCCTGCGTGCGCTCTTGGAACCGCCAGCGGTTCATCTGGAAATAGCCCCACGTCCAGTTGGCGCGGATGGCTTCGAGGACGCCGCGGGTTTCGGGAGGCGCCTTCTCCACCGCGGCCGCGAGCTGGATGAGCCGCTCGGGATCGTCCGGCGGCCGGTCGCCCGTCTCGGCGAGAATCCGCGACGCGATGGCCCGCGCGACCTCGGCCCAGGCCTTGTCCTGGAGCGCCGCCTGCTCGATGCCCCCGAGCGCCTCGGCGGCCGTCTTGGGTTTGCCCTCGTCGAAGGCTTGCTGCACGCGCTTCCACGCCGCCGCCCGCGGGCCGTCGGCAGCGTCGTCCGCCCGCGCCGGACGGCCGTTCACGACCGCGCTCCCGAGGACCAAGACGAGGCCCAGAACGAAAAACCCGAGCGCGACCCGCGCACGTGCGGCTGCCGAAGAAGCGGGCATCGTGAATCCTCCATCGTTGCGTGGGCCCCGGAGCGAAGGGAGGCGGGCCCGCCAGGATAACGGTCCCGCGGCCCCGGCGTTCCAACGGGCCGGGACTTGCGTCAGAAGTCTAAGCCGGACCATCCCTTGGACGCTCCTGCCCACCGGAAAGTTCCCGGCACCGCCAGAGCTGCGGGCATGGCCCTTGTTTTCTTCGGAAATGCCGTCCGCAAAAGGGCTTGAAACCCGCATGGCACCGCGTTGTCTCGGTCCAGATCAGGTGCTAGAGTCTACGATGCTGGCGGACGGCGGAGTGCAACGCCGATT
Organism: Planctomicrobium piriforme; assembly: GCA_945869735.1. GTDB lineage: Bacteria > Planctomycetota > Planctomycetia > Pirellulales > UBA1268 > QWPN01. The sequence continues at coordinate 48,275 of CAMBPQ010000017.1, read as the reverse complement.
CCTTGGTTTGTACTGCTGAATGCTGCGACTTTTCTGGGTTGCAGCGTGTCCGCAACGAGGAGATCGCATGCGGTTGTTCCGATTTGACTATGTCTGCCTGCTTTCGGTTCTTGTTGCGGGGCCGGCCGGCCGAGCCTCCGGGCTCGACTTTAACAAGGACATTCGGCCGATCCTGGTGGAGAACTGCTTCTCCTGCCACGGGGCTGATAGTGCCAGCCGAAAGGGCGACCTGCGTCTCGACCGGCGGGACGAGGCGGTGGAGTCGGGTGCGATCGCCCCAGGCGATCCGGATTCGAGCGTCATGCTCGACCGCATCTTTTCGGACGATCCCGAGGAGGTCATGCCGCCGCCGGCGCTCAAGAAGGTACTGCGCCCAGAGCAGAAGGAACTGCTCAAGCGCTGGATCGCCGAGGGCGCGGAATACCAGCCGCACTGGTCGTTCATCCCTCCCACGCGACCGACACCACCGGCCGTGAAGCACGAGGGCTGGGTGAAAAACCCGCTCGACCGCTTCATCCTTTCCCGGCTCGAACAGGAAGGGCTCGCACCCGCCCCCGAAGCCGACCGGCGGGTGCTGGCCCGCAGGCTCGCCCTCGACCTCACCGGCTTACCGCCCGAGCCGGCCATCATCGATGCGTTCGTCGCGGATCCCCATCCCGACGCCTACGAGCGGCTCGTCGACGCGCTGCTTGCCAGCCTCGAATGGGGCGAGCACCGCGGCCGCCACTGGCTCGACTACGCCCGCTACGCCGACACGCACGGCATCCACATGGACAACTACCGGGAGATGTGGACCTACCGGCAGTGGGTGATCAATGCCTTCAACCGCAACATGCCGTTCGATCAGTTCACGATCCTCCAACTGGCGGGGGACTTGGTCAGCGACCACGGGCCCGACACCACGCCCGAGCAGATTCTCGACAACCGCATCGCCAGTGGCTTCAACCGCTGCAATATGACGACGAGCGAGGGGGGCTCGATCGATGAGGAGTATCTCGTCCTCTACACCCGAGACCGGACAGAGACCACGTCGGCCGTCTGGATGGGACTCACGACCGGCTGCGCCGTCTGTCACGACCACAAGTTCGATCCGGTCTCGCAGCGGGAGTTTTACGAACTCTCGGCCTTCTTCAATAACACAACGCAGGCCGCGATGGACGGCAATGTTCAGGACACGCCACCCATCCTGCCGGTGCCAAAGCCTGAAGACCTGCCGCGGTTCGCGGTGCTCGAGAAGGAGATTCCAGCGGCGAAGGCCATCGTCGATGCCCGCAAGAAAGCTGCCAAGCCAGAGTTCGACGCCTGGATCGAAGCCGCCACTCCGGTGACCGTCGCCACGTCGCTCCCGCAGGACACGCCGCTGGTGGAGCTCGCGCTTACCGAAGGGCAGGGGACCACGACCCGCGCCGGCCTGGTTGGAAAGCAGACCGAGTTGCCGCTCACCGCCTCGACCAGTTGGCAGGCCGGCCCGAGCGGATCGCCTGCCATCCTCCTCGATGGCAAGGCGGGCGAGCTCGCCACCGCAGGCGACTTCGAGCACGATCAGCCCTTCAGCGTCACGTTCTGGCTGCGGCCGGCGGCCAACGATTCGTCTTATGCCATCGTCGCGCGGATGGACGAGGCTAACGCCCATCGCGGCTGGGACGTCTGGGTTCAAGGGCGTCGGATCGGGATGCACCTGATCCACTCCTTTCCGGAAGACGCGCTCAAGGTGGTGGCCAGGGACCAGCTCAAGGCCGACATCTGGACGCTCGTATCGGTCACGTACGACGGCTCCGGCCAGGCGGAGGGCGTGACGATCTCCTACGACGGCAAGGTCCAACAGAAGCCGAACGTCGAAAACAACAAGTTCAAGAAGCACTCGATTCGCACCGAGGTACCCTTCACGATCGGTGGCCGATTGCAGGGGGCTACGGCGCATGGCGTCGGCCTCGCTGGACTGTCCGTCTGGGGCCGAGCCCTCTCGGCCGCCGAGGTCGAGGGCATGTCCCGTGCCCCGTTGATCGCCGATATTGTGAAACTGCCGCCGGAAGAACGCGCGAAGGCCGCCGGCGGACTCTACGACTGGTGGCTCGGCACAGAAGACTCGGCGTTCATCGCCACCACAGCTGCCGCCACGACACTCGAGGCCGAACATGCCGCGATCCGCCAGCGCGGCACGATTGCGCACGTGATGAACGAGAAGAACGAAATGGCAAAGGCCTACGTTCTCGACCGCGGTGAATACGACCAGCGGAAAGACGAAGTGCAGGCCAACACGCCCGATATCCTGCCGCCATTTCCGGAGGCGTTGCCCAAGAACCGTCTCGGCCTCGCCCAGTGGCTCCTGCTCCAAGACCATCCGCTGACGAGCCGCGTGACGGTCAACCGGTTCTGGCAGGAAGTGTTTGGCACGGGGCTGGTTCGCTCCAGTGGCGACTTCGGCACGACCGGCGAACTACCGAGCCATCCGGAGTTGCTCGACTGGCTGGCCGTCGAGTTTCGCGAGAGCAGCTGGGATATCAAACAGCTCTTCCGGCTGATGGTGACGAGCGCGGCCTATCGGCAGGCGGCCGTGACGACGCCCGAGAAGCTTGCGAAGGACCACGCAAACCGGCTCCTCTCCCGCGGGCCCCGGTTCCGTATGGACGCCGAAATGGTTCGCGATTACGCCCTGGCGGCCAGTGGTCTGCTCGTCAAGCAGATCGGCGGCCCCAGCGTGAAGCCCTACCAGCCGGAAGGCGTTTGGGAGGCCGTCTCGATGGGTGGCAACACAAACCGCTATACGCCAGACAAGGGGGAGAACGTCTATCGCCGCAGCATGTATTGGTTCTGGAAGCGATCGGCTCCGCCCGCCTCCATGGACATCTTCAACGCCCCTTCGCGGGAGAATTGCTGTGTGAAGCGGGAGCGGACCAACACGCCGCTGCAGGCCCTCGTCACGCTGAACGATCCGCAGTTTGTTGAGTCCGCGCGGGCACTCGCCGACCGGGCGCTCGAGGTCGGCGGCGCGACCGATGATGCCCGGATCACTTTTCTGGCCGAACGGCTACTTGCCCGGCCGTTCACGTCGGAGGAGCTCGCGATCGTAAAGAAGTCGCTTGCCGATCTGACGGAGTGGTACAAGGCCCATCCGGAAGATGCGAAGCAGGTGATCGTGATCGGCGATTCGAAGCCGCGGGCTACTGATCCTGTGCTCCTCGCCAGCTGGGCGATGCTCGCCAATGAACTGCTGAATCTGGACGAAGTCCTCTGTAAGTAGTCGAGGAGCCCCGCAGATGAACCCACCGCTCTGTTCTCCGCTTGATGAGCTTGGCCTCAACCTCACGCGCCGGCGGTTTTTCGAGCAGGGCAGCCACCTCCTCGGTGGCGCCGCGCTTGCGTCGCTGATGCAGGAGGGGGCCGCGTTCGGCAATACCTCCGCCGCCGCGACCGGGTTGGAGAAGGTCGCCGGCGCCGTCGGCCCCCACTTCGCGCCACAGGCAAAGCACGTGATCTATCTCCACATGGTCGGGGGCCCGCCCCAGCAGGATCTCTACGACTACAAGCCGGTGATGAACGACTGGTACGACAAGGACCTCCCGGAAAGCGTCCGCAACGGCCAGCGGCTCACGACGATGACGAGTGGGCAGACGCGGTTTCCGATCGCACCCTCGAAGTTCACGTTTGCCCAGCACGGCCAGAGCGGCATGTGGGTGAGCGAGCTTTTGCCGCACACGGCGAAGATGGTCGATGACATGTGCTTCATCCGGAGCATGCACACCGAGGCCATCAATCACGAGCCGGCGATCACCTACATGCAGACGGGCAACCAGATCTCCGGTCGGCCCTGCCTGGGCTCGTGGACGAGCTACGGCCTGGGCAGCCTCAACAAGGATCTGCCCACGTTCGTGGTGTTGGTCGCACAATCAACCAAGCCGGAGCAGGCCCAGGCGATCGGCGCCCGGCTCTGGTCAAGCGGCTACCTGCCGGGCGAATACGCCGGGGTGAGTTTTAGAAGCGCGGGCGATCCGATCCTGTACATCAATAATCCGCCCGGCGTTTCCGCCGCGGTCCGCCGCCAGACGCTCGATGGCCTCCAAGCGCTCAACCAGCGGACGCTCGAGCAGATCGGTGATCCCGAGACGCGAACCCGGATCGCCCAGTACGAAATGGCCTTCCGGATGCAGTCCAGCGTGCCTGAGTTGACGGACATCGCAAGCGAGTCGGAAAGTACGCTGGCGCTCTACGGCGACCAGGTCAAGAAACCTGGGTCCTTCGCCAACTCTGTCCTGATGGCACGCCGCATGGTGGAGCGCGGCGTGCGGTTCGTGCAGCTCTATCTCAATCACTGGGACACCCACGCCAATGTCGTGGGCCGCCTCAAAAACGGCTGCAAAGACATCGATCAGCCCTGCTATGGGCTGATCCAGGACCTCAAGACCCGTGGGCTTCTGGACGACACGCTCGTGATCTGGGGGGGCGAGTTCGGCCGCACGGTGTATTCGCAGGGGGGGCTGTCACGGGAGAACTACGGCCGCGACCACCACCCGCGGTGCTTCACGATGTGGATGGCCGGCGGCGGCTCAAAGCCCGGCCAGATCTACGGCGAGACCGACGACTTCTCCTACAACATCGTCAAGAATCCCGTGCACGTGCGCGACTTCCACGCTACGGTCCTGCAGCTGCTCGGTTTCGATCACGAGCGGCTCACCTACCGCTACCTGGGCCTCGACCAGAAACTGACCGGCGTCGAGCACGCGCGAGTGGTGACGGATCTGATGGCGTAGAGCGGATCCAACTTACGTGGAACGCCGGCTCGGGGACGGCAAAAGTCGCCGCTGCGCGGTTCTGCCGATAGTCGCCCGGGGCGAGGATCCGCCGAAGGGTCCTCGAGCGTTCGCCGACCCCCTTGCCTCCCGACAGGAAGCCCCAAGCGCAAGCGCGGGGAATGCGGGCAGCACCCCACCCCGCTCCATCAAAGGCAGATGCGCTCGAGCGGACGTCGAACAGAGCACCGCCTGCGGCCTGCCGCGGGGGAATTGATTCCTCCGGTATCCTGCCGTGATGGTCTGGCAACACTCGTACGATCCGCTCGGCTCACCGATCGCGTCGACACTGGCGGCAGCGGTGCCGATGGTTGTGTTGCTCGGGCTGCTGGCATTCGCAGGATGGTCCGGCCTGCGGTCGGCCCTTGCCGGCCTTGCGGCCGCGATGCTGATCGCCTGTGCCGTGTTTGGCATGCCGGGCGACGCGGTCGCGATGGCTGCGGTCCACGGCGGCCTCTTCGGCCTGTTTCCGATCGGCTGGATCGTCGTCACCGCGATGTTCCTGTATCGGCTCTCGGTAGAGGCCGGGGCGATCGACGTCATGAAGCGGTCGGTGATGGGGCTCTCCTCCGATCATCGCCTGCAGGCGTTGCTCATCGCCTTCTCGTTCGGCGCGTTCCTCGAGGGGGCAGCGGGGTTTGGCGCGCCCGTCGCCATCTCGGCCGCTCTGATGGTCGGCGCGGGCTTCCCGGCGGTCGAGGCCGCCTGTCTGGCCCTGATCGCCAATACGGCCCCGGTCGCGTTTGGGGCCCTCGGCACGCCAATCATCACGCTCGCGAAGGTCACCGGCTTGGACGAGCAGGCGCTCTCGGTGATGGCCGGCCACCAGTTGCCATTTTTTTCTCTGCTCGTCCCGGCGTGGATGGTCTGCACGATGGCCGGATGGAGGGGGCTCGTCGGCGTCTGGCCGGCGGTGCTCGTGTGCGGAGCGTCGTTTGCGGTGACACAGTTCGCGATGGCCGCGTTTGTCGGCCCGGCGCTCGTCGACGTGGTCGGAGGCATTGTGAGCCTCGTCGCGGTCGCGACCTTTCTCCACTTCTGGAGGCCCGTATCGACCTGGCGGCATGACGAAGGCTGGATGCCTACGACTCATGCCCAAGTCGCGATTCCCCAGGGGGCCGATCCCGTCGGTCGGATCGCCTGGGCATGGATGCCGTGGGCGTTCCTGTCCATCACGGTCTTTGCCTGGGGACTACCGCCGGTGAAGGCCGTGCTTGATGGCCGTGGCATTTTGGTGGCCCTGCCTCTCGAGGTCGTGGCACCTGAGTTCCCGGTACCGTTCCTTGACGGCCGGATTGCCAAGGTTCCCCCCGCCACCCGCGAACCACGGGAGATCGAACGGGCCGTCTACCGACTCAACTGGCTCTCGGCCGCCGGCACGGGCATCCTCGTCGCGGCGCTCGCCTCGATTCCATGGCTCGGTCTCCGGTGGCGACGGGCCTGGCAGATCTGGTGGGACAACCTCGTTGTCCTCGCCGATCCGCTCGCCACGATCGCGGCGATGCTCGCACTCGCCTTCGTGACCCGCTTCTCGGGCACCGACGTCACGCTCGGCATCGCGTTGACGGGCACGGGCAGGTGGTACCCCTTTTTTGCCCCGCTCCTGGGCTGGCTTGGCGTGGCCCTGACCGGATCCGACACGTCGAGTAACGCGATGTTCGGCAGCCTGCAGCGGGTGACGGCCGAGCAGCTTGGCCTCGATCCGCTCCTGATCTGCACGGCCAATAGCACCGGCGGTGTGATGGGAAAGATGATCGACGCACAGAGCATTGTCGTCGCGGCGACTGCAACGGGAACACAGCGCCGGGAAGGGACGATCCTGCGCCGGGTGTTTCCGCACTCACTCGCCCTCGCCACGCTCATGGGGTTGTTGGTCTGGCTGCAGGCGGGGCCGCTTGAGTGGATGGTCCCGGCCTCGTCCGCACCATGACAGGTGAGCCGCCGGGGGCTCGACGGGATAAACTGTGCTTCGAGACTCCAGCCGCCATGATCGGCAAAGCTCTCGGCCTCGAAGAGGAGCGTGAGGCGTGACCGTGCCAAGATTCTTCTGGGAACGCCGATGATGAGTCGCTGGCAGTTCATCCTCCTGCTCGTCGGCGGGGCCTGCACGGCGGCGCTGGTCGTCGGAATGGCTGGAGCCGATCATCCGCGAGCCGCCGACTCGCGCGCCGCCGATCTTGTGGGCCGCTGCGTCGCGATTGAACCGAAGCGGCCGGCCTTCGCGAAGGAGGCGATGGTGCCCTACGTCGCCCGACTGCTGGCTGGGAAGGACGTCGAGCGGGCCGTATCCGGCTGGCTTGCGGCCGCCGAGGAGGCCAACCGCACCGCCACCCCCAAGGCTCCGTCGGCGATTCCCGACCCCTTTAACAAGCATGCTCTCGTGCATGCCTGGATGCTCTGCCGGGAGAGCCCGCACCTGCCTGCCGACACGGCCGAACGGATCGCCACCGCAATCAAGGACTACGTCTGCCGCTACGGCCACCGGGAGTGGCGGGGCTACGGTGCTCTGAACTTTCGGCTGCTGAGCGACGGGGCAGCCTTGATTGCAGCCGAGCAGTGGCCTGACCTCGTCGACGCCGACGGCCTCGACTCCGCCGGCATTCGCGCCGCCACGCGAGAGCGGCTGCTCGGCTCCTTCGACGAGATCGTGCACCGCAACAACGCCGAATACGGTGCTCCAACCTATCTCGGCGTGAACCTCGCCGCCATGAAGCTGCTCGCCGACTTCGCACAGGATGAAACGCTCCGTCATCGGGCCACCCTCACGCTCGATACGATGCTCCTGCACATGGCGTGCGCGTGGAACCAGGGCTACCACGTCACGCCCGCCAGCCGGGCGAAGTACTTCGCCTCGAGCATGACAGGCCCCGACGCGATGGACTGCACCGCGGCGATCGGCTGGCTGTTTTTTGGCGCCGAGCGGCCGGTGGCGGGCCTCTGTGAACACCACTCCGGTTGGTTCGCGTTCCCGGGCCCCTACGAGCCCCCGACAATCCTCACCCGGATCGCTACCGATCGGGATGAGCCGTTCACGCATCGCGCCAGCCGCACCCGCAATCTTCGGATCACGATCCACCACGAGCTGGCCTATTCCCTGGCAAGCGAGTGGGAACTCGTGAAGTCGCCCCGCGACTATCACTACAAGGAGTCGCGGCGGCAGATGCTCAAGTGGGTCTCGCCGCACCCGCAGAGCTCGTTCATGCCGCTCCAGGAGAATGCCTATCGGCCCTACGACCTCGCCGAAAACAGGGCCAACGCCTTCGGCTACGGCGAGAATCCATTTTCGCAGAGCCTGCAGCACGGCCGCACGCTCGTCGGCGTGACGGCTGTGCCCGACGACTATCCCTACTGGCGAATCGAGGTGCCGTTCAGCACGACGGGGTCGATCGTGAAGCGGATCGAGCGGGACGGCTGGGTCTGCTGCCACGCCGGCTCGATGCTGTTCGCCTTTCGCCTCTTCGGTGCGGCCCGCTGGGCAGACCATCGGTCGCAGGAACGCTGCGACGTCCTCACGAGCGACGCCCGCAGAAACGGCTGGATTCTGGAGACGTCACCGCTCGCGCCGTTCGCTGGCGGCGGCAATGACACCGAGCTCGACCGGTTCGCCACCGCGATCGTCGCACGCACCGTGATCGACACCTCGCGACTCGCCACCGAGCGGCCCCGGCTGGCGTTCACGTCGCTCTCAGGCCACATGCTCGACATCACCTACCGCCCCCACGGCACGCCTTACGCCGCCCAGCACACGGTCGATGGAGCGGTCGTCGATTACGACTCCTTCCCGCTCCTCGGCAACCCGTGGGTGCAACAGGCCCTCGACGGCGACGAGCTCGTGATCGAGCACGGCAAGGAAACCTTGCAGTACGACTTCCGCACGTGGACCCGCCACGCCGTCCACTAGATCGCATCTGCTTTTCGTGGAGCGGGGCGGGGTGCTACCCGCATTCCCCGCGCTTGCGCTTGGGGCTTCCTGACGGGAGGCAAGGGGGTCGGCGAACGCTCGAGGAGCGCATGAGCCGCCGCGGCGATAGAGCGACGAGACTTTTGCCGCCCCCGAGTCGGCGATCCAACAAAGCCGGATGCTCTCGAAAGATCTACCCCGGTTGCTCGTGGGTCGGGAGTGGCCGCGGCGGGCCGTCCTCAGCGTGCCTGACGCCGGCCCGCAACCATCGCCCAGGCCGTGACGGCGACGGGCATAGCGAGCCCCGCCACTCCCGCGGCGAGCACGGCCGCCGTCAGGGGCGTGGTGTCGAACCTCGCGCGACCGAGCGCCGTCTGCAGCACTGCATAGACGGCAACGAGCAGTGTGCCCGCGGTGGCCGAGGCCACGAGCCGGCACCGCATCCGCTCGTCGATGCCAGCCCTCCTCGCCACCCACGCGATTGCCGGCAGCCACTGGATCGCGTGGATTGCGACGCCGTGAGGGAACTTGGGCACGCCTGCGGCGCCCAGCCGCGTGGGTTCGAGGCCGATCCTCTGCTGCATCTCACCGTGGATACCCACCCAGATCCCGAGCAGGCAGGAGACCACGAGCAGGGCGAGGCCGGCCCGCGCGGCCAGGAGCATGTCCGCGGCCATCAGGGGCCGGTGACGGAACAGGCGGACGGCGAGGTCGAGCGACACCAGCGTGACGCCGACGATCAGCGCCCCCATCGCGTCAAAAAGCACTGAGTCGAGCGGCGTGTCGCGATTGAAGTGGCTGCCCACGCCCCGCCACCGCTGCAGGTCGATAAGCACTACCTCGATGAACAGCGCCCATGCCGTCGCCGCGGCGAGCCAGGCGTCGCCCCACCGCCACGGGAGCTTCGACCAGATCCAGCCCAGCGAGAGGCTCGTGAGCCCTCCCGAGATGCCAAACAGGATCGGCTTCCGCCAGGTGACAGGGCCCTCCCAAGGGCCGCCGAGCACCGCCCACACGGGCACATGCACAAGCCCGCTGGCGACCATGATCGCCCCGAGTGCGGCCAGCAGCCACGCCCGGCGGTCGAGCCACCAGTGGGAGGCGTCGGTCAGGGGGCGGGCGGGCTGCATGCAGTAGAAGTGTACGCGCTGATCGAAGACACTGCCGCACATGAACACACGCGCATTTGGACGGACGGGCTGGAAAGTCTCCGAGATCGGCTTCGGGGCCTGGGGCATCGGCGGCAGCCAGTGGGGGGGTGCCGAGGAGAGCGCTTCGATGCAATCGCTCCATGCGGCCCTCGACAGTGGGATCACCTTCTTCGACACCGCCGACGTCTACGGCGACGGCCGCTCAGAGCGGCTCATTGCCCAGCTGCGGCGGGAGCGGACCGAGCCGTTCCATGTCGCCACCAAGGCGGGCCGCCGGCTCAACCCGCACGTCAGCTCGGGGTACACGGCGGAGAACCTCCGCGGATTCGTCGACCGCAGCCTGAAAAACCTCGCCGTCGAGCGGCTCGATCTCTTGCAGCTGCATTGCCCGCCCACCGATGTCTATTACCGCCCCGAGGTGTTCGCCGCGCTCGACGACCTGGTAGACGCCGGCAAGATCGCGTTTTATGGCGTGAGCGTCGAGCGTGTCGAGGAGGCGCTCAAGGCGATCGAGTATCCCAACGTGCGGAGCGTGCAGATCATCTTCAACGCCTTCCGACTCAGGCCGACCGAGCTCTTCTTCGAGCAGGCGGTCCGACGGCAGGTGGCGGTGATCGCCCGGGTGCCGCTCGCCAGTGGCATGCTCTCCGGCCGATTCACGCAACTCACGGAGTTTCCCGCCGACGACCATCGCGGTTTCAACCGCGAGGGCGCCGTATTCGACCGTGGTGAGACCTTTTCCGGCGTCGACTACGACACCGGCCTGACGGCCGTCGAGCGGCTCAAGGCTCTCGTGCCGCCGGGGGCGACGCTTGCGCAGTTCGCACTGCGCTGGATCCTCGCCTTCGAGGCAGTGACGTGCGTGATCCCCGGAGCCCGCCACGCGGCGCAGGTCATCGACAACGCCCAGGCGGCCGATCTGCCGCAGCCCGATGCCGCCACCATGGCCGCCGTACAGACGATTTACGACGATGCAATTCGGCCGCTCGTCCACCACCGCTGGTAGGAGAAACCATGCCAGCGACGGATCAGCGAGCGACAGGATGGACACTCGCGACGGGCGTGGCCGGTGTGCTCGTGGCCGAATGCCCGCGGGTGGCCCGCGTCACAATCGAGGTCATGATCCGTCTCCGTCCGCCGGTGGCACAGTAGCACGATGCATGCGACCCCGGGGGCGACCACCGCCGACATTCTCGTGATCGGCGCCGGGGCAGCGGGGCTCTTTGCGGCCACGTGGGCCGGACGCACCGCCGCAGCAGCGGGTCGACCGCTCGGGATCGTCGCCGTCGACGGGGCCCGGAAGCTCGGAGCCAAAATCCTCGTTGCGGGTGGTGGCCGCTGCAATGTCACGCACGTCGCCGTGACCGAGGCCGACTTCGCAGGGAGCACTCCGCCGGCGATCCGCAAGGTGCTCCGCCGGTTCGGCGTCGCCGACACGGTGCGATTCTTCGCCGCTGCGGGCGTCGCCATGAAAGAGGAGGACACCGGCAAGCTCTTCCCGGTCACCGACTCGGCGCGGACGGTGCTCGAGGCGCTCGTCCGCGAGGCCGCGCGGGTAGGTGGCCGTCTCCTCCATCCTGCGCGGATCGCACGGCTCGATCGAGATGACACGGGCTTCGTGGCGACGACCGACTCCGGCACGTTTCGCGCCGGCCGCGTGATTCTCTGCACCGGCGGCAAGTCACTGCCGAAATCGGGTTCGGATGGCGGCGGCCACGAACTGGCCCGCGGTCTCGGCCACACCCTCACGCCACCGATCGTGCCGGCGCTCGTGCCGCTGCTCCTGCCCCAGGACCATTGGATCACGGCGCTCTCGGGCCTCACGATGCCCACGGAACTCACGCTCCGCGCCGGTGGCGGCAGGCGGCTCCTCGCGACAACAGGCAGCACGCTGTGCACGCATGTGGGCCTTTCTGGACCGGGCGTGCTCGACATCAGCCGACACTGGCTCGTGGCCCGGCATCACGATCCCGCCGTCACGCTCACGCTCAACTGGCTGCCCGGCGAGACCAGCGAGACGGTCGATCAGATGCTCGTCGAGGGCCAACGCCGCGGCCCGCTCAGCGTGCTTCGCGAGCGGCTGCCCGACCGCCTCGCCCGCATGCTCGCTCACCTCGCGGGTGTGCCCGCCACTGGCGACACCCCACGGGACGCGCGAAAAACGCTCGCAACACTCGTCGCGGCCACGCCGCTGCCGATCACCGGCGATCGCGGCTTCACCGTCGCCGAGGCCACGGCGGGCGGTGTGCCTCTGGCCGAGGTCCGCCTCGAGACGATGGAAAGCCGCATCTGCCCAGGCCTGCACCTCGCCGGTGAGGTGCTCGACGTCGACGGCCGGATCGGCGGCTTCAACTTCCAGTGGGCGTGGGCCAGTGGCTTCGTGGCCGGCACGGCCGCGGCGCAGGCCGTGCTTCAGTCGACCGCCGTGGAAAACGCGGGCGACACCGACGCGGCAGGCCGCGAAACCACCTCGTAGCGGAAGCCATCTCGCGTGAGGTCGATTGTCCGTACTGCCAGCGGGGCCGGCAGGAACCCCGAGACGGCCGCGACGACGTCGTCGTAGGGAATGTCGTCGACCGCAGCCCTGCCAAGCGGCCAGCGGAGATGGTCAGTCGCCCCCATGGCGGTCAGCCACCGCTCGGCGAGCGAGCACTGCACGCGGGGTGAGCGGAGCACAGCACACGGTATCCGCCACGGCGACCAGCGATTGGGATCGGTCGGGCCGACGAGCACGACCGCGGGCACGCCCACCGAGGCGGAGAGGTGCACCAGCCCAGTGTCGACGCCGATGCACAGATGCATCCGCGCCGCCAGTGCCGCCGTGTCGGTAAGTGGCACCGCCTGCGACAAGTCGTGTACGTGCGCGGCTGCGGCACCGACGCTCTCCCGAAAGGCCTGATGGGCGGCGATGTCGGCCGGACCACCGCTGAGCACGATCTCGCAGCCGCGCTCCTCGACCAGCCAGTGGACGAGCCGCCGCCAGCGGTTCGTATCCCAGTGCTTGAGTGCATCGGTCGACCGCATCGCTACGAACACCCTCGTTCGGCCGGCGGGCATCCGGTCGACGATCGGGGCGACGCGGCTGACCGCCTGGGACGACACCCAGTTCTCGTTGTGGCCGTCGTCGACGGGGAGATTCTCGGCCCGCAGGAGGTCCAGGTAGGTCTCGACCTGATGGCGGCCGCGGCGCCGGCGCACCCGCCTGGTCAACAACACGCTGCTCTCACCGGCAAACCCGACCCGCTGCGGAATGCCAGCCAGCACGGCCAGGGCCGCGGCCGAAAACGAGGGCTTGAGCAGGTACGCCTTGGCGTACCTGCGCGAGCGGAGCCACGCAGCCTGGGCCGCGACGCCGGCCACCGCGCCGCTGATGCTGCCGCGGCTTTCCCGCCCCGGCCGTTGCCAGGGGACCAGTTCGTCGACGTAGGGACAGGAGCCGAGCACGGCCCGGGCAGCCCCCTGGGCACAGACATCGATCACGGCGGCGGGGTGGGTCCGTCTGAGGTTCCGCAGGAACGGGATCGCCAGCAGTGTGTCGCCAATGTACTGCGTGCAGACCACGAGGATCCGCTCCCCGTGGTGGTCCGTATCGGTGTGTCTGGCGACGGGCGTCATCGTGCGAAGCCGACGAAAAAGCTGAAGAGTTGCTTGCTGTCGTACGGGGCATATGCCACCGGGACGGCGAAGTCGAGCGCGATCGGCGCCGGCCCCATCGCCGGCAGCGTGATCCGTAGCCCCACGCCGGGGGCCACGCGCATGTTGTTGATGGAGACGTTCGACTCGACCGTGCCGACGTCGGTGAAGACCACGCCGCGGAGGGTGTCGTCGGCCGTGATCGGAAACATGTATTCGATCGTGTTGAGCCACTGGAACGGGCCACCGACAATCGCCTGACCACCGGTGGGGCCGTTCTGGCGGGGGCTCGCTCCGCGGAACACAAAGCCGCGAATCGTGTTGTAGCCGCCCGCAAAGAAGTTGTCGTAGGCCGGCGTGTCGCTTCCCGAAAAGCCGAGCACCGAGCCGATCGAGAGCACGTGGCGGCCGGAGCCGTCGGGACGCTCGTTGAGCAGAAAATACTGCCGTGCCTCCGCGATGCCGCGGGGATAGGAGAAGGTGCCGATCACCTGCTCGAACTCGAGGGTTGCAAGATGACCCTGGGTCGGTAGGAACGGGCTGTCTCGGGTGTCGTGGACCAAGCCGGCGCTGAAGCCGTAGACGGAGTTGGTGCCGAGCATGTTGACGATGTCGGGAGCAAGCACACGCGGATTGAAGACATCGACGCTCTCGCCGCGGAAGCCGGTGTTGATCGAGAGGTCGGGGGCGAACTGGAATTGGTAGCCGAGGCCGATCCGGCCACCAGTCCGGGCTTCCGCCCAGTCGTAGAAGTACCGCGTGAAATAGGAGGCCGAGAGCGACAGGCCAATCCGAGTGTCGAAGAGATAGGGCTCTTGGAACGTGGCCATGTACCGCTGAAGCTGCGTGCCCGGCGCGGCCTCGAGCCGGAATCGCTGGCCGGCTCCCCGGAAAGCGGTGCCGTTTTTGATGTCATCCCAGCTGCGTGGTAGCCGCAGGATGTCGAAGTTCTGCTCGTCGACGACGATGTTGCCCACGAGGCCGGCATTGGAGTTGACGCCAGCACCGATCATGAGACGGCCGGTCTGCGTCTCCTCGGCGTCGACATCGACGATCACGTAAGGCTCCTGCCCCGGATAGACCTGCGACGGGTCGGCGGCGAAGTCGGGCACCATCCCCGGCTGCTGAAAGGCGCCCGGTTGATTGGGATCGAACTGAGCCACGGGAGTCGCACCGAAGGGCCCGCCCCCGGCCACGGCGGGCTGCAGGATCCCGGGCTGGCCGGGAAACCCGGGCGTGACCTGCTGCTGCACGGTGTAGACCGGCGGCGGCGGCGCGACCATTCGCGAGTAGTCGAGCGTGTTGGGGGCCTGGGGGGCCAAGGCCGCCCCGCCCCAGGTTGGCTGCTGCATCGGCTGCCCAGGAGCCACGGGCTGCACCTGCTGTTGGGCCGCCGGCTGCCACGGCTGCGGCGGCGCGGATGGATACTGGGGGCTTTGACCGCGCCACACCGGCTGGGCGGCCACGGCCGCGGGCGGGGTCGACATCGGCTTCAGCTGTCTCGGAGGCGGGCTCGGAGCCGGCCCTCCCGTGCCAGCCGCCTGCTGGGGCTGGTCATTCCACTCGGCATCAAGCACGAGATCGATCACGTGATCGGCTTCGTCGTCGGGGCTCTGGCCACGGAAGCCCGGCGGACGCTGCGGCTCGGGCTCCTGGGCCACGCGAGTGTCGGAGGGATCGGGCTTGGAAAATACGATCTTCGGCCCCGCGCCCTTCGACGCATCGGCGAGGAACAGGCTGCTCGACTTCAGCCGCCGTTCGTCGTCACGCAGTTTGCGGATGTCGAGGATGTCGCCAGGACGGAGTGAGAGGCGGTTGAGCACCGTGCTGTGCCGGGTGTGCGGGTGCTCCCCACGGATCCGCACGTTGATCTTGCCGACGCGGTAGCGCTGCCCCTCGGTCACGTTGTAGACCAGGTCGAGCTGGCCCGGCTCCTCGAGGAACCGCGGATCGGCGCGGATGTCGGCAAAGACGAAGCCACGGCCGCCATAGATATCGCGGATCAGGTTTAAGTCGGCATCCATCTTCGATTGGTTGAAGTGCTCGCCTCCCTTGAGCTTGATGTCGCGCTCGAGAAACTCGTTCTTAAACTTGCTGTTGCCGACAAACGACACATTGCGGATCGTGTATCGCGGCCCCTCATTGACTACGAACGTGAGGTGCGTCCAGGCCCGCGACCCCTCGTGCACGACCTCCACCTCACGGCCCACCTTCGCCTGAAAGAAGCCAAGGCTGCGGTAATAGGCCGTCAGCGTCTCGACATCCTGCTCGATCACCTCGCGGTCGATATTGCCGCCGATCAGCCAGAAGACGCCGGGCTTCGACTTGATCTGGGTCAGGAGCCGCGCATCACTGGCAATCGTGTTGCCCACGAAACTCGTCCAGAGTGCCTTGCGGTTGAGCCCCTCGTCGATGAGAAACACGGCCCCCTTGTCGCCGGCCTTGTCGCCCTCGACCGTGGTGACCCGCGCCGTCTCGTAGCCCTTCTCTTGGTAGTGCGACTCGATCCGTCGCCGCGCCTCCTCGACAACATAGGGGTCCATCGCGTCGCCCACGTCGATCTCCGCCTGCTTGCGGAGCGTGCGGGTGCTCACCCGGTCGTTGCCCACGTATTTCACGTAGCGGAGCATCGGCCGTTCGACGACCTGGAAGATCACGACCATCCCCTCCGCGACCCGGACATACTTCGGGTGCACGTCGACGAACTTTCGCGAGCGATGGAGCGTGCGCACGTCATCCTCGATCGCCTGGGAATCGAAGATCTGGCCTGCACGGGTGACGAGTTTCGGCAGCTTCGACACGTCGGTGGCGTGATTGCCCTCGATCCGGACTTCCACGATGACGTCGGCGGGGTTGGTCCTCCCCGTGGTGACCGGTGAGTTGTCCCCCGCTGCGACCGGCGGCAGTGGCAGCGGTTCGGCAACCGACTGGGCCCTGGCCGGCACGACGACCACGCACAAGGCCAGCGCGGCAAGGAGCCGCGGCGAAAGACGTTGGATCGTGGTGACGCGCATGGCCATCGAGGGTGCGGTTGCCCGGGGTGTAGCGGCGGAGGCTGCGGAGAGATACCGGAGCCCACTACGCCGCCACAAGCCGAAAAGCCGGCCGAACCCAAGGTTCCCGGCGACCCGGGCCGTGGTTACGGGAAAACCTTGGCCAAGAGTCCGCTCCCGCCGCGTCTTGCCCAGACGACGATTCTTGACTCAGCCAGTCAAATCGGAGTATTTTTCAGAGACATTAGTGAATGTCAGCCGGTTTAACGAGGAATCGGCGCTTCCGTTCCTCGGCTGTTCAGGCCGCCGGCTCCATCATGCCGTCGATGGTCATCGATCTGCGCCGCACCGAAGATGCCCGTGATGTCGTGCATCGCGCGGTGCAGGCGCTCGCGGAGGGCCACTGCGTCGCCTTTCCGACCGAAACAGACTACGTCGTGGCCGCCAGCGGCCGCTCGGGGCCGGCGACGTCCCGCCTCGGCGGCATCGTGACCGGGTGGGATGGCGAGCCTCTCCTCACGCTCGCACTCAAAAGCGCTGACGAGGCGCTTGACTGGGCACCGCGGATCTCACCGGTCGGCCGTCGTCTTGCTCGCCGCTGCTGGCCGGGGCCGGTGTCGATGCTGATTCCCGACGACCACACCGAGAGCCTCGTGCACCGCCTTCCCGAGGCATCCCGGACCGCGATCGTCGGCGGGGGGCGACTGCGGCTTCGCATTCCCGGGCACCCGATGCTCGCCGACTGCATGCGCATGCTCGCCGGACCGGTGCTGCTCGCGGAACCCGGAAACCCTGCTGCAGGCCAGGCCGTCACCGCGGCCGATGTCATCGAACGCTGCCCGGGCTCACTGGCGCTGGTGATCGACGATGGCCGCACCCGTTACGCGCAGCCCGCCTCGACGATCGAACTCAACGGCAATTCGTTCCGAATGGTCCGACCAGGCGTGGTCAGCGAGGAGACGCTGCGGCGGCTCTCGAGCCTCATGGTGCTCTTCGTCTGTACCGGCAACACGTGCCGCAGCCCGATGGCCGAGTCGCTGTTTCGCGTCATGGTGGCCGAGCGACTCGGCTGCCAACCCGATCAGGTCGAACGGCACGGCGTGGTGGTGTCGAGCGCTGGCCTCGCGGCCTGGGGGGGCGGGCCCGCCAGCGCCCACGCCGTCGAAATGATGTCCGAGATGGGCGGCGACTTGGGCGGCCACGAGAGTCAGCCGCTCACCGAGTCGCTCGTGTCGCAGGCCGACATTATCCTGACGATGACCACCGCACACCGGGCCGCTATCCTGGCCCAGTTTCCCGGGGCGGGCGGCCGCGTGGCCATGCTCTCGCCGGACCGCCGCGATGTGCTTGATCCTGTCGGCGGGCCCCTCGAGACCTACCGAAAATGTGCCCGCCAGATCCACGGGCATTTGGTCGCCAGAATGGATACACTCGGGGTCGAACGTCGGATCACGTGATCCGCGGCAACGGCATTGGACCGGCGTTCGAGGGAGTTTCTGGACCCATGCGGATTGCAATTGGCAGCGATCATCGGGGCGTGGCTGCACGCCGTCGACTCATCGGACTCCTCGAGCGGATTGGCAACGAGGTGATTGACTGTGGCTCCGACGGCGAGCAGGCAGTCGACTACCCCGACATCGCCGCCGACGTCGCCCGCCGAGTGAGCGACGCGACCGTAGACCGTGGCATCCTGCTCTGCTGCACGGGCGTGGGCATGTCGATCGCTGCCAACAAACTCCCGGGTGTCAGGGCCGCCACCTGCCACGACGAGGTCACGGCCGAGATGAGCCGACGCCATAACGACCTCAATGTGCTCTGTCTATCGGCGGAGCTGCTCGGTCCCGAGTTGCAGGACAAGATCATCCGCACCTGGCTCTCCACGCCGTTCGAGGGGGGCCGCCACGCCCGCCGCGTGGCGAAGATCGCGGCGCTCGAGACCGCCTGCACGGATGGTAAAGCCAGCCCATCCCACGCCGGCAGCTGACGACTGCGTAGCCACTGTGGCCTCGGCAAATGGGGCCACCGCGGGGAGCGGCGGAAAGTCGTCGTGTCGTAACGGTCGTACCGCCGCCGGCCGCGAAAAGACCGAAAAAAAACGCTCGAAAATCATTGAAGCGGTGTGGGGCGTTGGTATCGTCGGAGCTGCACGTCCGAGGCTCGATTTGTCATCGGCCACCGGCAACAGCCCCGAGGAACCCATCCGGCATGCCTCTCACCCATCATCCCGAACCGGAAGAGATCGACTGCCTGCTCCGCAACGGCGAGCTACGGACGGCGATCGAGCCCTACCTTGATGAATCGATCTGGGAGATCGACTTCCGCAACCTGCCCACACCCGCCGAGAATCGATTTCTCGAATCGATGCTCGCCTGGGAGTTGGCACCGCTGACGCCGTTAGCCCGCTGGTTTGAGCCGCAACTGGCGCTCCAGCCCGCCTGCACGCTCGACGACGAGCAGGTGCACGAGCGGCTGTGGCGGACAATCGAAGCGCTCTACGAGAAGCGGATCGTTCTCGACTTCACTGATCATCTCTCCAACCGCGAACTGTACATGCTGATCCGCCGGGACATCCTCCCGGCGAAGATCAAGCAGGTCGACATTCCCGACAACTATGTCCACTGGGACTGCAGCGCCACCAGCGACGGCGACCAGACGGCCTGGCTCGTCTACTATGCCGGCGACGAGGAGCGGGAAGAGTGGCGACTGGAGGAGGGCCGGGACCTTCCGCCGAAGCAGGTGCCGGCCTTTCCGCGGGCGCTCCCCGTTGCTCCCTAGAGCGAATTCGACTTCCGTGGATCGCCGGCTCGCCGGCTCGGGGGTGGCAAAAGTCTCGTCGCTCTATCGCCGCGGCGGCGCAGCCGCTCTTCGAGCGTTCGCCGACCCCCTTGCCTCCCTCCTCCAAGGTGCCATCTCGCGGCTCCGCCACAGGCAGGTGCGATGGAGGCACGTCGCCGCCGCCGCTCGAGCCGGTGAAAAGTTCACCGCTCATAAGCCGTCCGGCTGCTTGGCTGGCGTGCCCTCCCGTACCTATGCTTTCTCAGACGCGGCAATAGCCGCTGGCCTGCGCCTCCGTGGGAACTTAGCCATGCGTTTTGCCCCTCGATCACTCGTTCTCATCCTCGCGCTAGCGCTCGCCGGCGGCCCTGCGGCGGCCCGCGCCGCCGACCCCGCTACGATCCGCGCTGCGCTTACGAAGGGGGCCGCCTTCCTCGTCGAGAAGGAACAAGCCGACGACGGCAGCTTCTCGGCAGACGTCGGCCCGGCTGTGACAGCTCTGGCCGTCACGGCCCTGGTGCGTTCGGGAATGCCCGTCGATGCACCGCCCGTGAAGAAGGGTCTCACCTACCTGCTCTCGTTCAGACAGCCTGACGGCGGCATCTACGCCCCCGACTCCCCGGTCGCCAACTACGAGACCTCGATCGCGATGCTCGCGCTGGCCGCGTGCAATGCCGACGGTGGCCTCGCCGACGAGATCAAGGGAACGACCGAGTTCGTCAAAAAACTGCAATGGGACGACGGTGAGAATAAGGGCAAGGGCGACCCGGCCTACGGCGGCGCCGGTTACGGCAAGAAGTCGCGACCCGACCTCTCCAACACGCAGTTCATGATCGAGGCCCTGCGGACCGTGGGCACCAGCGAAAACGATCCGGCGATCCAGCGGGCCCTGGAGTTTGTGTCACGGACTCAAAACCTGCCCGGGCCCCACAACCCGCTTCCCTTCGCGGAGAAGAATCCCGATGGTGGCTTCTACTACACGCCCGCGGCCGGCGGCGAGAGCCAGGCGGGCAAGACGCCCGAGGGAGGCCTGCGGAGCTACGGCTCAATGACCTATGCGGGCCTGAAGAGCATGATCTTCGCCGGCCTCACGCCGGACGACCCGCGGATCAAGGCGGCGATCGCATGGCTCCAGAAGCACTACACCTTCGAGGAGAATCCCGGCATGGGTCAGGCCGGGCTCTTCTATTACTTCCACACCGCCGCCAAGGCCCTCGACACGCTCGGCGTCGAGACGTTCACCGACGCCGCCGGCCGTGAGCACCGCTGGCGGGACGAACTCTCGACCGCGATTCTGTCTCGGCAGCGGGAGGATGGCTCGTGGGTGAACCCGAACGAACGCTGGATGGAGGGTGAGGCTGATCTCGTCACGAGCTACGCGTTGCTCGGCCTGTCGTACTGCCTGCCGAAGAAGTGACCACGAAAGCGGCCGCGTCATCCCTCAAGAAGTCCCAAGCGCGAGCGCGGGGAATCCGGGTCGCATTGAGTCAGCGCCGGATTGGTTCACCGGCGGTGACATGCTCGGCGCCGGGGGATTTTGCTACAGGATGCCTGCGTGGCCGACTGAGGATCGCTCGTGAGTCGCAGAGATTCCACGGCGTCTGCGCGTGCCACCCCCGGCTCCTCACGATCGGGAGTATGTGACTCCCGTCAAGAAGCCCCAAGCGCGAGCGCGGGGAATCCGGGTGGCATCGAGCACACCTCAGGCGGCTTTCGCGGCGGCCTTGTAGAGATACGGGTTCATCGTCGGGTCGTTGTACATCTTCATCTGACGGAAGACGCGGAGCGGACGCTCACCGGCAAAAATCTCGGTGAGCAGGCGGTCGGTTGAATCGATCAGGTGCTGTTGCTGGAGATCGAGGATCGCCAGACGGCCCGCCGCCTTCTCGATGTGTTCAGGCGTCGCGTCCTTCCGCTCGACCTGCTCCTGCATGTGATAGCGACGGAGTTCAAGGATCGAGAGCCGGTCGATGGCGGCGCCGGGCGTCTCAGTGGCGGCGGGGGCCGATGGTGCCGCGACGATGCCACGGTCGGCCAGTTCGGCGATGAGCCAATCGTCGACCTTCTCGATGCAGTCGTTACGAAGTTGGTTGTAGCGGTCGATCGCCCGCTTCACCTGGGCGATCCGCCCGTCGGAGACGTTCGGTGCACGGGCGACGTCCTCCTCGTGCCAGAGAAGAAAGTTGTAGCGATGCAGGTCGCAGATTCGCCCGCGGAGCCCCTCCTCGGAATGGTCGGGTTCGAAGCGATGCCAGTGATCGACCAGGTGCGAGAGCAGGACGTCGATTGTGGCGAGATCGGCTGGCGGCAGGCTGGGCTTCGTCATGGTGGTGGTCTCCTGGCGGCAGGGCATGTTGATAGTGGTGGATACGGGAGGTTGGCCGCGGCCCTTAGGCCGCGCGGAACACGAGGCAGAGGTTCGAGCCCCCGAAGCCGAACGAGTTGCTCACCGCCACGCGGACCTGCCGCGGGCGAAAGACGTGTGGAACGTGGTCAAGGCGGCAATGCACGTCCGGCCGATCGAGGTTGACGGTGGGGGGAACGGCCTGCCGCTCGAGGGCGACGAGGCAGGCGACCGCCTCGAAGGCCGCAGCGCCGCTGATCATGTGGCCGGACATGCTCTTGGTGGAACTCACCGGGATGCCGTCGGTCGCGTCGCCGAGCGCCAGCCGAATTGCGCCGGCCTCTGCGATGTCCCCCACGCGTGTGCCAGCGGCGTGCGCGTTGACGTAGTCGACCTCGTCGGGGCGGACGCCCGCGTCGACGAGCGACGCGGAGATCGCCCGGGCCGCGTGCACGGGATTCTCGCTCGGGATCACCATGTGCGCGCCGTCGCTGGACATGCCGACGCCCGCGAGCTCACCACGGATTCGCGCCCCGCGGGCCCGGGCCTCGGACCCACGCTCGAGCATGAAAAATGCCCCTCCCTCCGCCATCACGAATCCGTCGCGGTCGCAATCAAAAGGCCGTGAGGCCCTGGAGGGATCGTCGCTCCGCCTCGAGAGCGCCCGGAGGTTGTAGAAGGAGGCGATCGCCGTCGGGCTCAGGATGTCGCATCCCCCGACGAGACAGGCGTCGACCCAGCCGGAGTCAATCCAGGTGCGACCCATCGCCAGCGCATAGCCACTCGAAGCGCAGGCAGCGGCCACCGTCATTGCCGGGCCGACGATGCCGAGCCGACAGGCCAGTCGCTGGACGAGCGTGCGGTCGCGGCTGTCGCCGAAGACATGCGTACCGCCCTCGAGAAAGTCGAGTTCCCAGGTCCTGAGACGCTCGGCGCCGAGACCGAGCACGAGGCCAATCCTGGGCCCGCCGTCGCGGGGCAGGCCGGCGTCGGTCAGCGCCGAGGCGAGAGCCGCGAGGGCGAGTTGTTCGAGCCGATCGAGCCCGGAAAACTCCGCGGGGGAGAGACCAGAGACGTCGGCCGGCGGCTCAGGAATCCGCTCGACCGGGGCTGCGAACTGCACCCCGTCCCGCGCATACGCCCCCGGGGGCACGGACCGCACGCCCGAGCGGCCCGCGAGCAGGTTGTCGGCGATCTCACCGAACTCGCAGCCCAGCGGTGACACCGCGCCCACGCCGGTGATCACCACGGGCTCGCGATTCATCGACAGCGAGCCGCTCATGCCGCCTCCCACGTCAGGACACGGTCAGGGGTCGATACCTGTCGTCGGATGACGGGAACGGCTGCCGGCTCTCGGGCTGCCACGCGAAACTGGATACCCCACGGACTTGTCACGGTCCACGACGTGAGCGCCGTTCCGGTCGCGCACATCTCGATCGCCCGTGCGAGGGCCGCAAGATCGCTCTCTTTCCCGTCATCAGGCATGGTCGACGAGTCAGCGACGTGGACGTGGAGCGACACGTCGACCCGTGCTTCGTCAGCGATGGCGGCTGGAGCGAGCAACATCGCCAGTGCACGGCAGACGGGATCGCCGATGGCCGCCCCCGTTGCATCGAGCACGGGCTCGGCAGCCCACTCGGTGATGATCAACCAGACGGCATCGCAGCCGGAAGCCGACCCCGGCTGAAAGAGCGACATGGCAGCGAACAGCCCCTCCGCAAGGGCACCGGGACCACCACCGACGCCGATGTGCGGTCCGTGCATCCCGAGCGCCACGCTCACCGCGCCGGCCAGCGAGTGCAGGCAGCATTGCGGCGCCAGGTGCGCCGATACCGTGACGGCCCCGCCGGTGCGGAGCAGGGCCAACGACCGGGCGGCCGCGATTCGTCCAGCCTGGCAGGGTGCCGCGACGACGCCGCTGGTATCAAACGAGACGGGTCTTGGCAGGGCCGCGACCGCCGCCAGCACGGCGCGGATCGCGACGACCGTGTGCTCGTCAGCGTGTCTGAGAAACCGCGTGGGAAGCACCGGGGCGGCGGGTGGAGACGCCGCGTCCCGCAGGGCTGCCACGCCGGAGAGCGGCGTTTCCAGGAAGGCATGGCTGCGGATCGCGAAGCCGGCCTGGCCGCGGAACGAAGGCTGGAGAAGTGCGTTCATGGGGTGACGTCCGTGTCGGAAAAGGGAGACCCGGCCACCGACCGCCGGAAGCGCGGTGGGCGTCAGGCCGCCTGCCTGCCGGCCTGGGCGGCGAGTTTGCGGTCCAGCACGTCGAGCATGTTGCCCACGGTTGTGATGTCCTCGAGTAACTCAGTCTCGATCTGGATGCCGAACCGGGTCTCGATGTGGAGGACAAGACCGGCCATGTCGAGCGAATCGAGGTTCAGTCCTTCACGCAGCGACGTCGACTCCTGCAGGCCCGGGTACGTCTCGCCGGTTTCCTTCTCGAGGAGTTCATGGACAACAGCCGACAGTTCCTGACGATCCATGGGACAAAACCTCCAGGCATGTGGACGGGTGGGAAGGGGAGGATAGCGGGCGAAACCTCACGGGCGAAGAGCAAAAAAACCGTGTATTCTCGAAGCTCTTCCCGCCACCGAGTGCGGCCACCCCCAGTCCGCTCGAACGCATCATGCCGACGTCAGGATCTGCCAACCGTTGCCCGAGGATGTCACGGCTGTTCGCGTTGGCTACCGTTGCCTACACGGTCGTCTTGGTGTGCGCCACCCACTATCCGCGGCCCGAGGAACTCCTCGGGCCAAATGCCCCGTCCGACAAGACGCTTCACTTCATCGCCTACGCCGGACTCGCGACGCTGGCCAGCGCGACGCTTTTCGTGTCAGGCCGCTGGACGGTATGGACGGCCGGCTGGCTCGGGGCCGCAATGGCCGCGTTCGGCATCGTCGACGAACTCACGCAGCCCCTCTTCAGCCGGTCCGCCGAGCCGCTCGACTGGGTCTACGATTGCATCGGCATCTCAGGGGGCTTGCTGGCCGTCGCCGCCGTCGTGTTCACAATTACTCGCCGCAACGCGTGACCGAAGGAGCGGCCCGCATTCGTCCCGCACACCGACCGGCTCCTCACGATCGGGAATCGTTTCGATTATCCGTGCGACGTGCCGCTCTTCAGGAAGCCCCAACCGCGAGCGCGGGGAATACGCGCGGCCTCAAATCGGTCCCGGATTAGTTCACCGGCGGTGACATGCTCGCCGCCGGGGGATTTTGCTACAGGATGCCTGCCTGGCCGACGGGGCGCCGCCAGTGAGTCGCAAAGATTCCCCGGCGTCTGCGCGTGCCTCCGACCGGCTCCTCACGATCGGGAATCATTTCGATCATCCGTGTGGCGGGCCGCTCGCTAGTTCCTGCCGCCAGGAAGCCCCAAGCGCGAGCGCGGGGAATACGCCCGCCACCCCAAACCGCTCACGAAGGTTCCAGCGAGGTCAGTAGTTTGGCGTTGGGGCGCGGAAGTCCCCGATGCTGACCGATTTGAACCAGTCGATCGTCTTAGTAAGACCCTCGCGGAGCGGCACCGTCGGCTCCCAGCCGAGGTGCTTCTTCGCCAGCGTGATGTCGGGCCGCCGTCGCTCCGGATCGTCGACTGGCAGGGGCTTTTCGATGACCTGCGAACGCGAGCCCGTGAGTTCGAGCGTCAGTTCAGCGAGTTGCCGGATCGTGAACTCGCCCGGGTTGCCGATGTTCACCGGGCCGATGAAGTCGTCGGGGCCGTTCATCATCCGGACCATGCCTTCGACAAGGTCGTCGCGGTAGCAGAAGCTGCGTGTCTGGGACCCCGAGCCGAAGATGGTGATCGATTCGCCGGCAAGTGCCTGGCGAATGAAGTTCGAGACCACGCGACCGTCGAAGGGATGCATCCGTGGCCCGTAGGTATTGAAAATCCTCACGATGCGCACGTTGACGCCGTTGGCGCGGTGGTAGTCCATGAAGAGCGTCTCGGCCGCACGCTTGCCCTCGTCGTAACAGGCCCGCGGACCGATAGGATTGACGGAACCCCGATAGCTCTCCGGCTGCGGATGCACCTCGGGATCGCCGTAGACCTCGCTCGTCGAGGCCTGCAGCACCTTCGCCCGGCACCGCTTGGCCATGCCGAGCACGTTGATCGCCCCCATCACGCTCGTCTTCATCGTCTTGATAGGGTTGTATTGATAATGGCCCGGGGCCGCGGGGCAGGCGAGGTTGTAGATCTCATCGACCTCGAGCCAGAGCGGATGGATGACATCGTGCCGCAGAAGCTCGAAGTTGCCGCGGCCGAGCAGATGAGCCACGTTCGACTTCTGGCTGGTGAAAAAGTTGTCGACGCAGATGACATCATGCCCCACGTCGACCAGACGTTCACAGAGGTGGCTGCCAAGAAAGCCAGCACCGCCGGTGACGAGAATCCGTTTAATGGATGGCATTTGTGAGCTGCTTTCCCGTGGGACGTGGTCGTGATAGTGTACCGCTGTGGGTATTGAAGTCACCCGCCGCACCATGCTCGCGACAGCCGCCAGCATCGCAGCCGCCGTGCCGCAGGTGCGTGCCGCACACGCCTCGCAAGGAGATCACCCCATGAAGGGCCGCATCAAACAGTCGCTCGTCCACTGGTGCTACAACGTCGCCGGCGACAAGTGGACCACCGAGAAAATGTGCCAGGTCGCCAAGGATCTCGGCTGCGTGTCAATCGAGCTCTCCGCCCCCGAGGACTGGCCCACGCTCAAAAAGCATGGCTTGATCTGCGCCCTGGCGCCCAACGGCATGCCAGGCGCACCGTTTATGAAGGGATTCAACAACCCGCGCTACCACGACGAGGTGATTGCCCGAACCTCCGAGATGATAGACGCCTGTGCGGCGGCCGGCTTCCCAGCCGTGATCGCCTTCACAGGCTACAAGTGGCGCGACGCCGAGGACCCCACGAGTGGTGAGATCTCGGCCGACGAGGGGGCCACCAACTGCGTGAAGGGCCTCAAGCAGATCGCGGCCCACGCCGAAAAGAAGGGCGTGACGATCTGCCTCGAACACCTCAACACCCGCGATGACACGCATCCGATGAAGGGGCATCCCGGCTACCAGGGAGACGACATCGACTCTGTGGCGAACATCGTGCGGAAGGTCGGCTCGCCCCGCGTCAAACTGCTATTCGACTTCTACCACGTGCAGGTGATGAACGGCGACCTGATCCGCCGCGTCGAGCAGTGCAAGGACGTGATCGGCCACATCCACACGGCCGGCTGCCCGGGCCGGGGTGAGCTTGACGAGAACCAGGAGATTAACTTTCCGCCGCTGATGCGGAAGTTGCTCGACATCGGCTACACGGGCTACGTTGGCCAAGAGTTCATCCCCACCCGCGACGCCCTTGCGGGGCTTGAGCAAGCCGTCGCGCTCTGCGACGTGTGACCGGCCGCGAGCCTACAGCGAAATCACGGGACCGCCGTGGCCGGGCAGACGGGTAGATCACGCCGGTGGGCTTTCTGGCGGAAGGTGTCGTCGTCGGTTCCAAGAAGCCCGAAGCGCGAGTGACGGGTGTGCGGATGGCGACCGCGCCAGTGACGCGGAGCGGGGTGGCACGGGAACCGTATTCCCCGCGCTTGGCTTCCTGAGGAGCGGCAAGCCGCACGGATGATCGAAACGATTCTCGATCGTGAGGAGCCGAGGGTGACACGCGCAGACGCCGGGGAATCTTTGCGACTCACGAGCAACGCCCTGTCGGCCACGCGGGCATCCTGTAGCAAAATCCCTCGGCACCGAGCACGTCTCCGCCGGTGAACCATTCCGGTATCGTCTCGAAGCTACCTGCATTCCACGCGCTCGCGATTGGGGCTTCTTGACGGGTAGCCGTACGGCTTACGTACTTGCGCTTCCTCAGAGCCCGGGAGTCATGGCCGGAAGAGGATGAGCCGCACGTCGGCGACGTTGGTGCCGGTCGGCCCGGTACGGATCAGGCCGCCGACCGCGTCGAGCAGCGGGTAGGCGTCGCACCTACGGACCGCGGTGTCCACGTCGAGCCGCCGTTCGGCCACCGCGGCCGCCACGTCGGCGTCGACCACGCCCCCGGCTGCGTCGGTCGGGCCGTCCTCGCCGTCCGTGCCGATACTCGCCACCGCCAGCCCCGCAGGCCAGTCGCCACTCCAGACGGCAAGCGCCGCGAGCACAGTCTGCTGATTGCGGCCACCACGGCCGTGGTCGCGCGGCAGAACGACGGTTGCCTCACCTCCTTCGACGATCGCCCGCGGGCGACCATCCGCCGCCGCATCGAGCAGCCGCGCTGCATCCCGCGCGAGCCGTCCACCCACCTCCGCGGCCGACTCGTCGTCGGCCGCGGACGAGTTCACCGTCGTGTCGTAGCCGAGCCGGTGGGCCATTGCAGCCGCGGCCTCGACCGCCGTGGCATTGGTGCCGAGGAGGACGTGGCTCACGCGGCAACCCCGCGGCGTCGTCCAGTCGCCTCCGGCCGCGGCGGCATCGCGGGGCCACGCCGCCGCCTCGCGCTCGAGCAGTCGCGTGATCGCTGGATCGACGTCGAGGGCGGCGTAGCGCCGAAGCACGTCGAGGGCGGCGACGGGGTTAGCGGCCACGGGCATGCACGGCCCCGACGCGATCAGGTCGAGCGGGTTTCCGATGATGTCGGAGAGCACGAGCGTTACCAGCCGTCCGGCCGAGCACGCCTGGGCGAGGCCTCCCGCCTTCACCACGCTGAGCGGCTGCCGCACGGTGTTGAGGTCACGGATACCGGCGCCGGCCGCCGAGAGATGGCGGGCAAGGGCGATTGTGCCGGCGAGCGACACGCCGTCACGAGGCTCCTCGATGAGCGCCGACCCGCCGCCTGTCACGATCACGATCGCCAGGTCGTCGGATCCCAGTTCCGCGAGCATTGCCCGCATCTCGTGAGTCGCCGCGACGGCCGCCGGCGTCGGCAGGTTGGCGGCCAGTGGCCGCGTCTCTCGGACCTCGACATGGGCCAGCCGCCGGCCGCAGCCCTCGGGAACGCTCACGAGGCCCGCGACCGGGAGGCCGACCGACGTCGCAGGTACGAGCAGCCGCTCGATCTCGGCGGCCACTCCCGCGGCCGCCTTGCCGCCCCCCACCACCACCACCCGGCTGCGGAGGGCCACGGGCGGGGAAAATGAGCTGCCGTCGAGCAGGAGTTCACTGCCAGTGAGGGCCAGCCTCGTGGGCAGAAGCGCCTCCGGCCGCACGGCGTCGATCGCAGCCATGCGGATGCTATCGACGTCGGCCCTGATGGCTGCGAGGGTCATTCGTCGCGTGGCCTGGAAACGTTCTTGGGGTCAAACCGCGAGAGGTCAATGCCGCCCCGCGACTCCTCCTCGAGGAGTTTGACCCGCATCTCGAGCCGCTCGATGCGGCGGGCAAGGAGCGCCGGTGATTCCGCCGACGGCGCGAAGGGCGTGACCCGTGGCACGGCCGGGTAGCCGAGTTGCCGCTGCAGCGCCGCGAAAAAGAAAAGCGGGTCCTTGCCGCGGTTGGCCCGAGCGATCCGCCCCTCCTTCTCACCGAAGAGGATCGCCCGATCGGGCTCCGGGACGACCTGGCCCGATAGGAGCGCGTCCCGTCTGCCGATACGCCAATACTCCGGGCTCCGCACAAAGACCAGATCAGCCAGGTCGACCAGTCCGACCTGCCGTGACACCGTCTCGATCCAAGCCTTCCAGTCGCTGTCGAAGATGTCATCCTTGCCGACTGCGGCGAGGCCCCGTACATAGTCGAGGCGGTTTCGTGACAGACACTCAAAGCGGTAAAGAAAAAGCCCCTGCGGCGTCGTGCCCTCGCCGCGGTAGGCCGCCTCGCGCTCGAGCATCGCCAGCGCCGTCCGCATGTCGAACCGACCCCCCTCCTCCTCGGCAGCGGCGATCACGAATGTTTGGAAGTCGGTGAAATAGTGCCGCAGCCGTGCCATGGCCGTGGAGAGCGTGCCGACCAGCTTCAACTCGCCGGCGAGATAGTCGAGGGCCATCGGCAACTTGGACGTGGCGAGCACCTCCTGGCCAATCGCGACGAGCGCCTCCTGGGCCGCAATCCCGCCGCTGAGCCGCTCGGCGAATGACCGAAACAGGTAGGCCTGTTCGATGTATTCCTCACGGTCGAGCATGGAAGCCCCGAATTCACCATCAACCAGGCGGCAGCCGCAGCCGACCGCCGCGGTCGCTGCCCACCTGCATCCTATAATGGAGGCGGTCTCCGCTCGCCACCCTCTCCCGGCGCACCGCATGCCCACCCGTTTTTCCACCATCGAGGCCGCCGTCGCCGCCATCGCCCGAGGCGACATGGTGATCGTCGTCGACGCGGAGGACCGCGAGAACGAGGGCGACTTCGTCTGTGCGGCCAGCTACGCTACCACGCAAATCGTGAACTTCATGATCCGGGAGGGCCGGGGGCAGGTCTGCATGCCGATCCTGCCGGAAGTGGCCAAGCGACTCGAACTGCCGATGATGGTCGAGTCAAACTCGACGCCTCTGGGTACGGCATTCACCGTGCCGGTGGACCACCGGACGGCACGCACCGGGATTACGGCCGCCGAGCGGGCCACGGCGATCGCCACGATCCTTGATCCCGCGAGCGTGCCCACCGACTTCGTCCGCCCTGGCCATCTCTTCCCGCTGGTGACCAAGGAGGGCGGCGTGCTTCGCAGGGCCGGCCACACCGAGGCTGCCGTCGACTTGGCGCGGCTCGCAGGACTGCCGCCAGCGGGCGTGCTCTGCGAAATCCTCGATGAGTCCGGCAACCGTGCCGACCGGGAGGGGCTCTTCGCCCTGGCCCGACAGCACCAGCTCGAGATCATCTCCATCGAGCAACTGATTCGATACCGCCGCACCCGCGAGCAACTCGTGGAGCGGATCGCGGAGGCCGACCTGCCGACGAAGTGGGGCCGCTTCCGGATCATCGCCTACGGGGTGAAGTTCGAATCGCAGCAGCCCCTCGTGCTCGTCATGGGCGATCTGGCGGCAGCGGCTGCTCCGCTCGTGCGACTCCACTCGTCGTGCTTCACGGGCGATCTTCTCGACAGCCTGCGGTGCGACTGCGGCGACCAACTCCATATCGCACTCGACATGATCGGCCGCGAGGGCTGCGGCGTGCTCGTCTACCTCCCTCAGGAGGGGCGTGGCATCGGCCTCGTGGAGAAGATCAGGGCCTACCAACTCCAGGATCAAGGGCTCGATACCGTCGAAGCGAATCTGGCGCTCGGCTTCAAGGCTGATGCTCGCGACTACGGCGTGGGCATCCAGTTGCTCAAAGACCTGGGGCTGCGGCAGGTCCGGCTGCTGACCAACAACCCAAAGAAGACCGACGCCTTCATCTACGGGGGTTTCGACCTCGAGGTCGTGGATCAAGTGCCGATCCTGCCACCGGTGCACGAGTTCAACGAGCGTTACCTCGCCACCAAGCGGGAGAAACTCGGCCACCGATTCCCCGGCTGACCGGGGCGCTGCGGAAGTTGACCTCGCCGCTTTCGCCCACGTAGCATCGTGGTTTTCCCGCGCCATGAGGTCCCCATGCCCCCGTACCCTGGCCAGTCGGTTCCAGATCGTGGTCGACTTTGCCGCCGGTTCCGGGCCGTGGCCCTGCTCGTGCTCGTCGCCACCTGCGGCTGCGGTAGCCGTGTCGACGATCGGACGCCGCCCGTGGAGCCTGAAGCGCCAGCCACGCAGGCGGCCACCGCGGAGCCGGCATCACCGCCAACCTCGCCGCTCGACTTCGAGCCCCCCGCACTCGAGGCGCTCGACCGCGATGCCAAGTGGGTCGATCGCTCTGTCAAGGATGCGATTGCCATCGTGCGGCACCAACAGGCCAATGAGCCGCCGATCTGCACAGTCTCCGAGGCGCTGGCCGTGATGAACGACTCGCCCGAGGCGAACGCCACAATACTCTCGGCCCTCGGCCGCCTGCCCACGGATGGCGAGGCCGATCTCAACGCCCGCATCGACCGCCACGTCGCCGGCGACCTCGGCAGTACCAACCCGATCCTGATCAGTTCCACCGCGGAGTTCGACATCCTCGGCCTCACCGGCTTTGGGCTCTTCTCCTACGATCGCGATCTGGAGCCGTTTGCCAACGCCGAGACAGTGGTCCACTGGCAGACGAGCGCCGACGGCCTGTCTGACAAGGTTGTGATGCGGGATGATCTCGTGTGGAGCGACGGCCGGCCGATCACCGCCCATGACATCGCCTTCACCTATCGGGTCATCATGGACCCGCGGGTGCCCGTGCCGGCCGTCCGCAGCGGCACCGACCAGATGCGGGGTGTTCATGCCTACGACGACCGCACCATCGTGTTTTTCCACAAGGAGCCGCTGGCCACGAACGTCTGGAACATCAACTTCCCCGTCCTGCCGCGGCATGTCTACGAACCGACCTGGGAGCGGGATCCGACCCTCAAGGACAGCCCGGAGCACGTAGCGCTTGAGGAGCAGCCGGTGTCGGGCGGGCCCTACGAGATCGTCTCGCGGAAGCGCGGCCAGGAGATTGTCCTGCGGAGGCGGGCCAGCTGGAGCGAGGTGAAAGGCCGCAAGGTGCGCGACGAACCTTTTTTCAAGGACATCCGTTTCCGCATCATCGAAGATCCCAACACGGCCCTTCTGGCGCTGCGGTCGGGCAACATCGACGAGATGATCCTCCAGCCGGAGCAGTGGACGACGCAGACCGTCGACGACGACTACTACAGGCTCAACACCAAGGCAACGGCGCCGGAGTGGGTGAGCTTCCACTTCGCATGGAATATCGGCACTCCTTTTTTCTCCGACCGCCGTGTCCGGCGGGCGATGAGCTACGCCTTCGACCATGACCGGATGCTCGAGAAAATCTGCCTCGGGATGTACGAGCCGTGCGCCGGCGCCTTCCCACCGAAGTCGTGGATGGCGGGAACGAAGCGACTCGATCCCTACAAGCAGGATCTCGACAAGGCCGAGGCACTCCTCGACGAGGCGGGCTGGACCGACCATGACAACGACGGCGTCCGAGACAAGGAGATCGACGGACGTCTCGTTCCCTTCGAGTTCACGATGCTCGTCAACCAGCAGCCGTTCCGAATCGCCATCTGCACACTGCTCAAGGAGAACCTCGAACAGATCGGCGTCGTCGTCAACGTCCGGCCGGTCGAGGTCACGGCACTGCAGGACATGATGCAGAAGAAGAACTTCCAGGCTTGCATCTCTGGCTGGGGAACAGGCACCGATCCCGACAGCTCGGAGAACATCTGGAAGACCGGCGAGATGCGAAACTACTGCGGCTACTCAAATCCCGAAGTCGACCGCCTCTTCGCGGAGGGCCGCCGCGAGCTCGATCGCGACCGGCGGGCCGGGAAGTATGCCCGGATCCGGGAACTGCTCTACGAGGACCAGCCCTACACCTGGCTCTTCTGGCGGAACAGCTTCTATGGCTTTTCGAAGGAGTTGCGGGGCTACGTGTTCAGCCCCCGGGGACCGTATCACTACTCACCCGGCGCCGGCAGCCTGTGGAAGCCGCGGCAGGAGTGACCATGGCCACCTACCTGCTGCGTCGGCTGCTGTTGGGATGCGTGACGCTGGCGGCGATCACCTGCATCGTCTACGCGCTGGCCCGCAACATGCCGGGCAACCCGCTCTCGGCCCAGATGGGCGAGGATCCGAGCCGGAAGATCACGGCCGAAGACTACGCGCGGATGCAGCGGGCCTACGGACTCGACAAGTCGTGGCCCGAGGGCTACCTCCAGTGGGCTGGAAACCTCCTGCGGGGCGACCTGGGCCGCTCGATCACCCGCAAGCAGCCCGTGACCACACTCATCGGCGAGCGGATCGGCCCCACGCTCCTGGTATCGGGCAGCGCGTTCGTGCTGATCTGGCTCGCGGCGGTGCCGCTGGGGCTCTATGCCTCGGCCCGCAGCGGCCGCATGGACGAACGGGCCACGAGCCTTCTGCTCTACGCGCTCTACTCGTTCCCGACATTCGTGGCGGCCCTCTTCCTGCAGGTGCTGTTCGCCGTCTGGCTCCGCGGCACGGCCTGGGAACTGCCGCTCTTCGGCATGAGCGATCTGCCGGCCGACGCATCGCTTGGCCCCCGCATCCTCGACGTCGCCCGGCACATGATCCTGCCGGTCACCTGCCAGACCTACGTGAGCCTCGCGTACGACAGCCGCTTCATCAAGGCCACGATGGAGGAGGCGATTCGCCAGGACTATGTCCGCACGGCACGGGCCAAGGGGGCGGGACCGTGGCGGGTGCTCTTTCGACATGCCTTCCGCAACACGCTCATTCCGCTTGTGACTCTGCTGGGCCTGTCGCTGCCCGCGCTCATCGGCGGCTCGATCATCATCGAGCAAATCTTCACCTGGCCCGGGATGGGCCGGCTGTTCTTCGAGAGCATCCGCGAGCGTGATTACCCGACGATCATGGGGCTGGCGCTGATGTTCAGCGTGCTCACGCTGCTCGGCCAGCTGCTCGCCGACGTGCTCTACTGCCTCGTCGACCCCCGGGTGAGCGTGGCATGATGCAGCGTTCCCACGGATTCTGGGTGGAGGCGTGGCGACGCTACCGACGGCGGCCGCTGGCGATGGCCGCGCTGGCTTTCGTCGCGCTGCTGATCCTCGTAGCCACGTTCGCGCCGGCGATCGCCGGCACGAAGCCCGTGCTCTGCCGCTACAAGGGTCAACTCTACGCGCCGTGCCTCGGTTACTTCGACCGCCGGTTCGAGCCCGCGATCTTCACCAAAGACAAGTTTCGCGGTACCTACCCCAGAAACCTGGCGGAAAAGGATCCGGGCAGCTGGGCGATCTGGCCGCTCTTCTTTCAGGATCCATACCGCAGCGTCCGCGCCAACGAATGGCCGGGCCGTCCTGAAAACCCTGCGATGGATCAGGGCCGCCCCAGTTGGACGAACCCCTTCGGCACCGACCAGGCGGGCGTCGACGTGCTCGCGAAGATGGTCCACGGCACGACGGTGGCGCTGCTCGTGGGCTTCGTGTCGATGGGCATCGCGGGCACGATCGGCATCATCGTAGGGGCGATCGGCGGTTACTTCGGTGGCTGGGTCGACATGCTCACCAGCCGCCTCACCGAAATCGTGATGTGCGTTCCCACGCTCGTGCTCATCCTCGCGATTCTCGCCATCATCGAGAAGCCGACGATCTGGCACACGATGGCCATCATCGGCATGACCGGCTGGACAGGTATCGCCCGGCTCACACGCGGGGAGTTCCTCCGGCTGAAAGGCAGTGAATACGTCATGGCCGCGCGGGCCGTTGGCGCCGGTCCGGCGCGGATCATGCTGCGGCACATTCTCCCCAACGCCCTGGCGCCGATCCTGGTGCCGATCACGTTTGGCATCGCGTCGGCGATCCTCACCGAAAGCGGGCTCTCGTTTCTCGGCTTCGGGCCACCGCCGCCGTCGGCGAGCTGGGGCTCGATTTTAAACGGTGCCAGGAGCAACCTCGGGATGTGGTGGCTCGTGCTCTTTCCGGGGACGGCGATCTTCCTGACGGTGCTCGCCTATAACCTCATTGGCGAGGGCCTCCAGGAGGCCACAGACCCGAGGCTGCGGGAGGCGCGGAAGTAAGACCATGCCGCTCCTCGATATCCGTAATCTGGTGACCTCCTTCCACACTCCCGGCGGACGCGTACCAGCCGTCGACGGCGTGTCGCTGTCGATCGACCGGGGCAAGACGCTCGGCTTGGTCGGCGAGAGCGGCTGCGGCAAGAGCGTGACGGCGATGTCGATCCTCAGGCTCGTGTCGGCCCCGGGTGTGATCGAATCGGGGTCGATCCTGCTCGACGGCGCGGGTGGGGCGGTCGATCTGGTGTCGCTGCCGGAGCAAGAGCTCCGCAGGATTCGCGGTGGGAGAATCGGGATGATCTTCCAGGAGCCGATGACGAGCCTGAATCCAGTGTTTACCGTGGGCGCGCAGGTGGCGGAGGCGGTGCTCCTGCACAAAGGCTGCTCTCGGGAGGCCGCCCGGGCCAGGGCGCTCGAGATGCTGAAGCTCGTACGGCTCGCCGACCCCGAACGGCGGCTCGACGAGTATCCGCACCAGCTCTCGGGAGGCATGCGGCAGCGGGTGATGATCGCCATGGCACTGGCGTGCGAGCCCGACCTCGTGGTCGCGGACGAGCCGACCACGGCCCTCGACGTTACGATCCAGGCGCAGATTCTCGACCTACTCGCCGACCTGCGACGGCGGCTCGGCACTGCGATCCTGCTGATCACACACGATCTCGGCGTCGTCGCGGAGACGTGCGACGAGGTGGCCGTGATGTATGCCGGGAGGATCGTCGAGCGGGCGGCCACGGAGGAGCTCTTTCGGCAGCCCTTGCATCCCTACACAATCGGACTGCTCGCCGCGCGGCCCGATCCCGACATGGTACTGCGGGTGGCCGGAGGTTCGATCGTGCGTCCGCCGCTCGTGACGATCCCGGGCATGGTGCCTGCGCCAGACCACTTTCCCGCGGGCTGCCGGTTCCATCCCAGGTGTGCGTATGCCCGTGATCAGCCGGATGCCGACGGCCCGGCCTGCTCCGCCGCCGTCGCCGAACTTCTCGAGATCGAACCCGGCCATTTTGTCCGCTGCCACTATGCCGGGAGGCTCGGCGAGCCGCGGCCCGTGGGGATGGTCCGCTCATGATCGACGCCGCCCACGCCCCGCTCGTCTCCGTCACCGATCTGGCGACGCACTTCCCGATCCGTCGTGGGCTGCTGCGTCGGCAGGTCGGCGCGGTGCGGGCGGTCGACGGGGTTGGTTTCACGATCCCCCGCGGCCGCACGCTCGGCCTCGTCGGCGAGAGTGGCTGCGGAAAGACGACGGTCGGCCGCAGCATCCTCCGGCTCGTCGAACCCACAGCCGGCAGCGTAACAGTCGCCGGCCGTGACGTGCGGGCGCTGCGTGGCGCCGAACTGCGGCAGTTCAGGCGGCGGATGCAGATCGTCTTTCAGGATCCCCACGGATCACTCAACCCCCGCATGACCGTGAGACGGATCCTCGAGGAGGGGCTCGTCATCCACGGCATGGGCAACCAAGCCGACCGGACCAACTGCATGTCGGCCGCGCTTGATCGTACCGGTATGCCGACGACGGCACTCGACCGCTACCCGCACGAGTTCTCGGGAGGCCAGCGGCAGCGCATCGCGATCGCCCGGGCGCTCGTCCTCGAGCCTGAGTTCCTCGTGCTCGATGAGCCGATCTCGGCGCTCGACGTCTCAATCCAGGCACAGGTGCTGAACCTGCTGGTTGAACTCCGCGTTCGGCTCGGCCTCACCTACCTCTTCATCTCCCATGACCTGTCGGCCGTGGAATACGTGGCGGACGAGGTGGCTGTCATGTACCTCGGCCGGATCGTGGAGCGGGCGCCGGCCGCCACACTCCGTCTGGCGCCGCTGCATCCCTACACCATCGCGCTGTTTTCGGCGGTGCCCTCGGTCGATCTGCGGAAGCGGCGGAGCCGCATCGTGCTGCCCGGCGACGTGCCGAGCCCCGCCAATCCTCCGGCGGGCTGCCGCTTTCATACCCGCTGTCCGCTCGCCGAAAGTATCTGCCGCACGGTCGATCCGCCGCAGTCGACCGTCGGCGACCACGTCGTTCATTGCCATGTCGCCGCGCGGGAGTTGGAACGGGCCGGGGGTGACGCCGCCGCCGCGGCACACCGCCTGATGCAGTCGCTGGCGACGCAGCCCGCGGAGCCGATAGACTGATATACGGCGGGGCCGCAGGTGCTCCCCGCACTCCAGGAAGTGTCGTCGTATGCTCCGCGCCCAAGCCCATCGCCAGCACACTCTCACCATCGGGCTGCCCATCATGGCGGCCGCGCTGGGGCTTCTGATCGCTGCCTCGCCACACTCAGCACGGGCCCAAGCCCCGGCTGATCTTGACCCGACGGGCGGCCTCCGCGAAGGCGTTGACTCTGGCGCGACGACCGTCGGCATGACACGTGAGGAGTTGGTGCGGAAATGGGACCTCGACGGCAACGGCACGATCGACGAGTCGGAAGCGGTTGTCGCCCGCACCCGGATGCGACGCAGCCGGTTGGAGATGCAGCTCAACGCGGCGATCGACCCGCTCACAGGGAGGCCTCGCGTGACGGATGCTGCGGACGAACCGAGCGTCGCAGCGGACATCCCGCCGCAACCGCGGAGGCACCCGCCGGCCGGACCTTCCCTACCGGGCACGCGAGTGCCTGACATGCCGCTGGCGGCACCGGCGCGGACCACCTCTTCCTCAGCCCCACCGGCCAACGCCAGCAAGGCCGGTCCCGCGGCGGCCGGTTCAACACCAACGCGGACCGGCGCCGCCATGGGAGGGATTCGTGCCGGTGCCCCCGCCGCACGGCCAGGCTACGGCTCGCTCACAACCGGGGGCGATCTCAAAGCGGGACGTCTGCCGGGCAAGACCGGATCGCTCCGGGCGCCGACGACGGCGGCGGCGGTGCCTGATGGTCGCGGCGCCGTATTCCGTGGCGGTCTGCTCCCCGCTCCACGTTCGGGCCGTACCCCACAGCCTCGTGGCCCTCTGTCCGCCCCAAGCGGGCGGCCGGAAAGCCCCACGCCCCTCATGCCCCGCACGCCGCGACTCAATGCCGACGAGATCGGCGGGTTCTGACGTGTCGTCCATGCCGCAGCGTTCGCCAGTTTTGCCCCCGCTCGTCTTTTGCGCGCCCTTGCGTTACGTCCAGGGCCCAGGCATCACCCACAGGTTGGCCGACGAGATGCAGGCAGTGGGACTCGTCGGCCCCGTGCTCATCGTGGCCGGCAACGCCGCTATTACCCGGCTCGCCCCCACATGGGCCGAGGCGTTCGCGGAGGCCGGCTGGTTGCACCGCGTCAGATTATTCGGCGGTGAATCGAGCCGCCGCGAGATCAAATCGCTCGGTCGGGAAGCGGAATCGCTCGACGCCGCGGTGATCGTCGGGGCTGGCGGCGGCAAGACACTCGACGCCGCGCGGGCCGCGGCTGCCGCCCTGCGACTGCCCTTCGTGTCGTGTCCGACCGTCTGTTCGACCGACGCACCCACAAGCGCCTTGTCAGTCATCTATTTCGACGAGGGGCCGAACACAGGTGCGGTCGCAGGCTACGAAATCCACCGTCGCTCTCCCGACCTCGTCCTCGTCGACACGCAGGTAATCGCCGATGGCCCGCCTCGCTTTCTGGCCGCCGGCATCGGTGACGCCATGAGCACTTTCTACGAGGCCCGCGCGGCCGTCGCTGCGGGGAAGCCGAACATGCGCGGCGGCCGCTCCACCCGCGCGGCCCTCGGTGTGGCGCAGCTGTGCCGCGACGTGGTGTTTGAGCATGGCGTGGCGGCGCTTGAAGCCTGCCGAAGACATGTCCCCGACGACCCGCTCGAGCAGGTGGTCGAGGCCGCGACGCTGCTCTCGGGTCTGGGGTTCGAATCGGCTGGCCTCGCCGCCGCGCACGCGATCCACAACGGCCTCACCGCGGTACCAGCGATACACGACGCGCTCCACGGCGAGAAGGTCGCCTTCGGCACGCTCGTGCAGCTCGTCCTGGAGCAGCGGGCGGCGACGGACGCGGCGGCCCGGGCGGCCCTCGAGTCGGAGGCCGAGCGAGTGGCCTCCTTCTTCGTCCACACGGGGCTACCCGTCACGCTCGGCCAGCTTGGCCTGCCCCCGGAGGCAACCGGTGCTGCGACGCCTGTGATCGCCGATCGTGCAACCATGGCTGGCGAGACGATCCACAACATGCCCTTTCCCGTGGACGCCGCCGCCGTCGCCGCGGCCATCGCGGTGGCCGACGACCTCGGCCGCCGGACGCTCGCCTCCGGCGGCTAGAGCGCATTCGACTTCCGTGGAACGCCGGCTCGGGGGCGTGGAAGGCAGCCCTCCCTCGCAGATACACTCTTCCCATCCCTTTCGGAAGCATCAGCGCCTGGAGACACCATGCATATCGCCTGCGGCCACCTCGTTTTCCTTCGCGTCGTCCTGATGTCGTTCGTCTTCGCGGTGCTCGTGACCGCGGCCCGTGGCTCCGCCGACGAGCCTGCCATCCCCGCCGTCCCAGAACGTGACGAACCACCCCGCGTGTTTGTCAGCGGCGTGAAGGACGACTTCACCGAGACACGGGCGGCGATCGCAGCGGCCAAAAAGCAGACGGGCCGCGACTACCGTGTGGTGGTGGTCGACACCGCTGGAAGCGATCAGGACGCGACACGGCTGCTGGAGAAGGTGGTCGCCCGCTGGCGCGAGGAATCGCGCGGTGACCGGGGCGGCTTCAATCCTGCCGGCGACGTCACGATCGTGCTCGACGTCGGCGATCGGCAGCTCGCGATGGACGTGCCGTGGGCGATGGAGGCGTCGGCCGGACTCGACCGCCGGACGCTCGAGCAGGAACTGATCGCCATCAGGTTCGTGCCCCGTGCCAAGGACGGTCTCTTCGACAAGGGTCTCGCCGAGCTCGTGAGCGGCACAGAGCAGTGGATCCGTGACCAGACCGACGCACAGCGGCGGCGGGCGGAGGCGGCCCACGCCTTCAAGACGCGGACGCTCCCTCTCGGACTCCTGGGCCTCGGCACGGCCGGCCTGCTCGGCGGCCTGCTCGTGCAGGCGGCGCGGCACGCAAGCCGGATGCGAGCCGCCCACGGAAAACTGGCGGCGTTCAAAAGTGAGGTGGTGGCGCTCTCCGACATGCTCGACGGCCAGCAGGAGCGGCACCGGATGCTGCCGCACGCCGACCCCGACTTCGCGACGCCGATGCAGGGCATGACCCGTTCCACCTACGACAACGTGCAGGGGGCGATCGCTCGCCATCGCGAGCGCTGGCTCGGCCTCATGGACGTCTGGGAGAAAGCCCAGCGGACGATCGAGGCCGAATGGTTTCTGGGGACGAGCGCCGCCGACGAGGCCATGAAACTGCTCGACTCGGCCGAGGCTCGTCCGCCACTCGACGCCGTAGCTGGTGAATGCAAGGCACCACTCGACGCGCTGGAACAGGCGCATGAAAAAGCACGTGAGGGAGCGGTGACGATCGACAGGGAGCTCGCCGAGGCGACGAGCCGGCTCGAAGGCGTCGCCCGCCGTGGCCGATCAGCCGCGACTTTCCAGAGGGCAATGGCCGAGGTGTCGCGAAACCGCACTCGGGCCGGCGAGCAGGTGGAGAGCGACCCAATCGCGGCCCGCGGCGGACTCGAAGAGGCCCGCGCTGCGCTCGCGGCCATGGGTGGGCGGGTCGACGCGCTCGAGGCCGCCGACGACCGCAGGCTGAAAGCGATCGCTCTCACCGGCGAGATCGTCCAAAAGGTACAGCACCACCGTGCCGAGGGCTGGCTCTTTACCGAGCCGGGGGCGAATCCCGATGACCGGATCGAGGCCGCAGCCAGTCATGCCGGACTCGCGGCACAACTGCTCGACGACGGCGAACTCAACCCGGCACTCTCGCATGTCGAACGCGCCGAGCGGGCCAATACGGAAGCGTTCGCGCTCGTCGAAAGCCTCGTGGCGGCCCGGGCGAAGGCCGACGAGCTCCTCCCCACCTGCGCGGCCCGTGTCGAGCCGCTTGACGCCAGGCGATTGGCCGCCGCCGGAGCCCTCGAGAAACTGGCCGCCGGTTACGCGGAGAGTTCCTGGGCCGACGTCGCCGAGAATCTGACCCAGGCCAACGATGGTCTGGGGCGGGTGAGAACGCTGATCAACGACGCACGTGACGCGCTGGCGCCT
Source organism: Planctomicrobium piriforme (assembly GCA_945869735.1). Lineage (GTDB taxonomy): Bacteria > Planctomycetota > Planctomycetia > Pirellulales > UBA1268 > QWPN01. The sequence continues at coordinate 7,058 of CAMBPQ010000017.1, read as the reverse complement.
GAGCGACAGCACCATCTCCGTGGCGTGGCACTCCTCGAAGAGACGGTTCGCCAGCAAGACTGGGTGGATCGCTGCCTCGCGGCCATCACCGATCGACTCACCGATCTCGAGGAACTTCGTCGGACGCTGCCGGGACGCCGCGACAAGGCGTCCGCACGTGTCTCGGACTTGGAGCACCGGCTGAAGGCACAGCGCACCGATCGGGTTCGCGCCAACGAACGCTGCCGTGAGGCCGGACGCATCATCGAGGTGGCCGACCAGGGGCTCCGCAGCCCGCGGCCCGACCTGAGGCAGACCGCCCAGCTCGTCGAGGCGGCCGACAGCACCGTATCCCGCGGCGAAGAGCTCGCCATCGAGGACGAGCGACTTGCGCAACAGGCAGCCAGCGACATCGACGAGACCGATTCCCTCATCCGCCGGGTCGCGGCCTGGTACGCCGAGGGCGTGCAGGCCGATGTCCGGAGCGCCGCTACCGCGGTCGACTCGGCCCGGTCGCTGATGGAGCGGCAGCGATACGAAGACGCGATCCGTACCGCAGCCGAGGCCTCACAGCAGGCACGGATCGCCTACGCCACGGCGACGGCCGAGGCCGACCGGCGGCGGCAGCGACGGCAGCAGGAGATTCAGCGTCGGCAGTTGGAGGAGTCGTTCGCGCGGATGTCGAGGGGAGCCGGCCCATGGGTGGTCCGCCTCCCCGGAGGCGCATTCACCGGGCCCGATCCCTGGCGTTCGATGCAGACACAGGCACCGCGTCGCCCGCCCGCCGGGGGCGGCTGGTCGCCGGATATCGCCCAGGTGAACTGGTAGGCAGCAGGAGCGCCGACCGGCACGCGACGCTCAGCGCAGCTCGATCGGCTTGACGTCGAGGCTGCCGATCTCCGCCCGGGCCAGAGGCTTCGGCGCCGCAGTTGGCCTCGATCCCGAGGCGATCGGCTGCGACCGGCCTTCGAGCATCCGTTCCATCTCGGCCACGCGGTCCTGGATCACCAACGGCATGCGGCGGCGGCCCTCGGGCGTATCGATCGATTCGTTAAAGACGACACGGCCCTGTGGATCGGAGACGACGAGCGTCGTCTCATCGCCGCTGATAAGACGGATCTGATAATCGGCATCCTGTCTGACGAGTGTCTCGTCGGCGAGCCTCCGCAGGCCGCCTGCGGCGACGGATCCGTTCTTGGCGACGTGCTGCTGGACCAGCGCGAGTGATGATGCCGTTGGACGCAGTCCACCGGAGGCAGCTGTGGCGTGGGACCCGCCCATCGCACCGACCCCGCCATCCGTGAGCGGAATCACGACCTCGCGTCCCGCCCGCAGAATCGTGCATTCGAGCCGCACATCCTTTTCCGCAGCCGCGAGCAGGGCATCCAACTGCTCGGGCAGCAGAAGCAGTTGGTCGCCGAGTCTGACGAGCACGTCGTGCTGGGCGAAGCCGGCCCGAGCCGCTGGCGACGCGGGGGCGACCGCCTCGACCACAAGTCCTGCACCGCGCTTGATCGCCAACTGCTGCCGGAGCACGGCCGACGCGCGGGAGAGGGTGAGACCGAGATCTACCGATGACTGTGGACCACCAGCCGCGCCTCGCGCCGGCTCAAGATGCGAACGTGGCTGCTCAGCGGCGACGGGGGGCACAAGAGGGCTCCAGGCGATCGCCAACGCAGACAGCAGGCCCGCAGAGAAACGGTAGAAAGGCGTCGACATGAAATCATGGCCACACGGGGGTTGGATCACAGGCTGCGTGCTGGGAGCGTTGAGCGCCCCGTTCGCACGCGGAAGCCAGACCTATGACGTTTTCTCGATTGCTATGCCAGACCGACTCCGCACCGGCGACAGACGGCGACCGCTTCCCGCGGAACATGGGCGATCTGGTCATCGCAGGACGGCTCCGAGGGCTCGGGGGCTCGGGCCGAGTCGGCAACACGCCTGCGACATGACCGGTCACCCGAAACTGTAGCGATGAAAGCCATCATTCCGTCCGATACCAATCGAGGTGGAGGGGATGTCCCTCCGCTTCGTCGCTGTTTCGGAGACCCGGGATCATGTCGCACCGCCCGCACCTGTCCTCGCTCCCGGCACGCGTGGCCCTGGTAGCTGCGTGCCTCGGCCTCACCGCCGGCGTCGCCACGGCCGCCGGTGGCTCGAGTAATCGCAGTGCATCGACCACGACCAAGTCGCCGAAGCGGGTCGCCTCTGTGCCTGCAGTCGCCCAGCCCCCCGCTCCCAAGAAGCCGGTCCTGTTGCCCGGCTCAGGGTCGCTCGTCAAAAACGTGGTGGACGACTTCGAGGACGAGAAGTGGGCCTGGCGCTACAACCATCCGAAGAGCTCGGAGGAGCAGGACAAGCGGATGCGGGGCCCGCTTGCCAAAAGCACCAACGGCCGCTGGTTCGAGGGTCCGAAGCGGGGCACGCCCGACGTCGTCAAGCGGGTCGAACTGCCCGCCCCCGGACTCGAGGGAAGCGAGCACGGTTTGCTCGTCGCCACGCTTCGCGGAGGTATCCCCGGCCGTGTCACCTCCCAGATGCAGCAGGACGATCTGATCTACAACCTCTCGAAGTACAGTGGCCGCAGTATGTCGGTGGCTGACAGCCCGAGCATCACCGTCCGCGTCTACATGCCCCCCTTCGAGCAGTGGGAAAACCGTAGCGGCCCCAGCTTCGGCTTCCGTGCCGGATGCTTTACGCACGCGATCATCACCGGCGACGACCATCCCGATGAGGGTGATTTCGGCCTCGAGGAATACTGGCCGGGCATGTTCGTCTGCTTCGAGAGCAGCCACGACGGCCGCGTGAAGGAGGATGGTGCCTACCTCCGTGTTCGCAGCGGACGCAACGGCGGCGAGATCCGCGGACCGCGAATCTCACAACTCGGCTGGTGGACACTCGGCATGTCGTTTACACCTGACGGCATGGTGCACTACTTCGCGAGCCCCGGCGTGGATGAGCTCACGATGGACGACCACATCACGTCGCAGTTTCCGTACGGCTACCGCACGGAGATGGTGAAGACGTTCTTCTTCAATGTCTGTACCCACGACGACGGCCGCACATGGAGCACGCCGTGGGTCATCGACGACCCCAAGGTCTATTTCGTCAAGCGTCCCCAGATGGCGACGACAAAGGCAACGAAACGCTGAACCGCCGCAGAGCGTCAGCGCGACAGCCGCCACCAGCCGGCCAGCAGGCTGCCGATCACGGAGTGGACGACGCTCGAGATCGCGCACGGCACGGCCGTGAGCGGCTCGGCGGGAAAGTGCCTCTGGGCGAGAACGACGCCGAGCCCCGAGTTCTGCATGCCCACCTCGATCGAGATCGTCCGTGAAATCGTCAGGTCGTAGCGAAAGGCCCGCGCGAACAGATAGCCGACGCCGAAGCCGAGCCCGTGAAGGGCCACGACCGCGGCGATCAGTCGCGGCCCACTCGTCCATACGGCCTCGGCGTTTTGGGCGACCACGCTCGCGCAGACCATCGCGATCGCCAGCACGCTGACGACCGGGGCCACGGGCAGCACCGCGACGACCAGCCTGGGGAGAAACCGGTTCACGGCCACGCCGACGGCAACCGGTAGCACAACGACCTGGATCGTCGACACGAAGAGCCCGAGGGCATCGACCTCGACGAGCCGGCCCGCGAAGAGTCTCGTGAGCAGCGGAGTGAGGACGACCGCCGCGATCGTCGAGCAGGCTGTCATGACGACGGAGAGGGCGACGTCTGCCCGGGCGATGGAGGTGACCACGTTCGAGGCCGTGCCGCCGGGACAGCAGGCCACGAGGATCAGCCCGACCGCCAGCGGCGGCTCCAGGCCCAGCACCGTGGCGACCGACCAGCCGGCCGCCGGCATGATCAGAAACTGCGCCACGAATCCAGTGACGATGGCCAGTGGCCGCGTGGCCACCCGCGTGAAGTCGCCAACCGATAGCGTGATCCCCATGCCGAGCATGATCACGGCGAGGGCGGCCACAATCGCATTGCCGCGAAACCAGGCGAAAAAACTCGGCTCGGCCAACGCGAGCCCGCATGCTGCGAGCACCCAGAGCGGAAACGCATTGGCGACGAGTTCGAGGTATCGCCGCATCAGGGGGCACGCTAGCGTGCGATGCGGATGAAGTCGCAGGCCGGGGCCAAGGCGGCGGCGAGGCCGTCGCCCAGTCCCCGCACCGAGACCTCGTCGGCACCCACGCGGACGAGCGTGCATTCACCGTCACGGCCGGTGTCGCCGCCACGACCCTCGATCCGCACCTTCCAGGTGTCGCCATCGCGAGTCCATTCGCCTTCGGCGAAGCGGCCGTCCGACGTAAAGGTCCACGACCGGATGGCCCGGCGTTCCGGGTCCCAGCCGATGATCTCCGTGACCTCGCGACCAGCGACGTCGGCCGCGGGCAGAAGCCCGGGGATAGAGTCGTTTGCGGCCTCGGGCCGGGGTTCATCACTGTCCGCCGAGACGGCGTGCGTGCGGATCAGAAACGCCCTGCCGGCACTCCAGTAGCACCGTGTGCTCGCCGTTACCCCCGGACCGACGTCCTCCCAGATACCAACCAGCCACGACAACTCCTCGAGCGGTCGCGGCGCCTCTGGGGCCTCCGGACGGGCCGCCTCGCGGACGCTCTGGAGGAGCCAGCGGCCATCCTGCTTGACGACGACCGCCGAGAAGCGACTGCCAGCCCTGTCGCCGTCACCGAACATAATCCGCGACGTGCCATCGACCACGGCCACATCAGCACTCACCGGACGAATCGCCTGCAGGTCGATATCGATGGTTGCGGCCGTATCGTCCGCGAACAACGCCGTGAACACCTCTCGAACAGCCTCCTGTCCCGCCGTCACCTCGCCGGAGTCGAGATCGATGTTCTCGCCGGCGGCGGTCCAGTGGGCGACGAGAGCGGTGGCATCGTGCTGGTTGAAGGCCCGCAGATACGCACTGAGCATGTCGCGGATCTCGGCCCGCTCATCGACTCGAGCCGCCGGGTCCGCGGTCACGGCCGCAGCCAAACGACCCGGCTCAGCGATGCGGGCCGTGGTGGGCCGGGGCCGAGATGCCTCGTAGGCGCGGGGGTTCGCAATCACCACCGGCACCGCGGTGCGGACCGGATTGTTTTGGAGTTCGGGCTCGACCCGCTCCGCACCGATCTCACGTTCGCCGCGGCGCGACGAGCATCCCGAGGCGATAAGCAGGAGCAGTCCGACGACGGCCGCTCCACAGAATGGCATCCGGTCCATCACGAGTCGCCCTCCGTGTCGTACTCCCGGAGCGGCGGCCGTGCCGCCAGATTCCGGCCGAGCTTAGTGTATCTGTTTTGGGGAGGGACGGACAGTCAATTTGCCTCGGAGGTCATGCCCGGGAGGTCGTCGGTGCGAAACGGGGTGAGGGGCAGGCCGGCCGCCGAGTACATGTTGCACACCGGATTGTCGGCCCAGGCGTAGCGCACGGCCACCGGGTCGCCCACCGTCTCGCTCCAGACTTCGATGCGGCCGTCCCCGAGGACCACAGCCTTCGCCACCACGAACTTCCGATCGGCTCCGGCGATCGTGAAGCCGATTAGTTCGGCGACATCGAACGGACGCCATCCTCCCGTCGCGTGGTCGAACGAGAGCACGATCTTCGACCCCTGCTTTTCCATCGACTTGTAGAGCGGGCTGCGAGCGGTGATGCCTGGCACCTTGTAGGTCTCGGCCAAGGCCCAGCGGGCGAGCCGCCTGGCGACGTCCTGTTTGTTCTTCGGGTGAATGTCCTTCCCCTCGCCGATGTCGATGATCACGGCCTCGCCGGTATTCGGCAGCACCGTCATCGTCATCGTCTGGGCCTCGCGAAGTTCGGCCCAGTTGCTCTCCGCCGGCGCGGCTTTTTCACCGCCGAAGTCGGCGAGTTGCACCCAGTAGAAGGGGAACTCGCCGAGGCCCCACTCTTCCCGCCAGCTCTTGATCATGAACGGAAAGAGCTCGCGATATTGATAGGCTCTCCCGGCGTTCGACTCGCCCTGATACCAGATCGCTCCCTTGATGCCGTAGCCGATCGAGGGCGTAAGCACGCCGGAGTGGATGTTGCCGGGGCGGGCATTGCCCCTCATCTGGCCATCCGGATTGATCGGTTGATTCGGCGCCGGCTGTCCCTCCGCCTTCGCCTTCTCGGCGGCCGCCTTCCAGTCCGCCAGCTTCGTCTCGAACTCCGCCGCGGCTGCCGCGAGTCCCTCCTCCATCTTCACCCACCGGTCGTGCAACGGCTTCAACTTCTCATTCGCCGCCAGCTTTTCCCGCTTCACCCAGGCCTCGGCGGCGCTGCCGCCCCAGGCGTTGTTGATGAGCCCCACCGGCACGCCGAGCGTGTGATGCAGTTGTTTGCCGAAGAGATAACCCACGGCCGAGAAACCACTGACCGTTTCCGGCGAGCAGACCTGCCACTTGCCGTTGAAGTTCCATTGGGGCTCCTGCGTGCCAACCTGCGGCACTGACACCAGGCGGATGTTCGGGAACTTTGCGGCCACCTTCTCGAGATCGGAGTCGTTCACCTGATCCAAGCTCCACTGCATGTTCGACTGCCCGGCACAAACCCAGACCTCGCCGATCAGGACGTCATCGAAGGCGACCGTGTTTTTTCCCTTGACAGTCAGCGTGTGCGGGCCGCCGTACTCCTGCACTGGGTCGAGGAACACGTGCCACGAGCCGTCAGCCGCCGCGGTTGTCGAATGTGTCTGGCCGCCGAGGGTCACCGTCACGGCTTCACCCGGATCGGCCTTGCCCCAGACCTTATTTCTAGGGTCTTCAGCAGAATCTGTGGGTAAGAACGGGTTCTGAATACGCCTGGGCACGATCTCCGAGAAGTGCGGGCAGCGGCGTGGTCATCGCACAGCGTGGCGAGCCCTCAACGCGTCGGGGCGTGGGCGATCTCGAGCAAGGCATCACCGCCTCGACGGTCTGATGCGGCCCGCCGCCTCGCGGCGGCAGCCCGCAGGCGGCGGCGTTCCGCCGCCCGGAAGCACGTCCCTGCCGGGCGGACCATGGAGAGAAAGAAGCATCCTGCGGCGTCATGCGGTAAAGATGCGGTTGCTTAGTCAGCCCCTTTGCCGGAG